>DATAFX010000059.1:0-24505 GCA_036257195.1 Candidatus Methylomirabilota bacterium
GAGCGTGGGCCACCAGCTCGGTGCCGCGGAACTGGCGGCCCATCAGCCACTCGAGAAGATCGGGAGGCGTGATCTCGGCGCCCGGCGCGAGGTCTTCGAGCGCCCGCCAGTCTCTCCCGGCAATGCGCTCGGCGTGGCTCCGGGCCGCCCCCTCGGGCTCGGCGCTCGCGCTGGCCCGGCCGGGGGTCACTCGGCTCCCCCGGTCAGTCCTCCGTGGGCAGTGAGCATCCCGCGCAGCTCGCGCTCCCAGGCCGAGACGCGCGCCCGGTCGGCCGGCGTGCGGGCGAGCGCCTCGAGAACGCTCGCACCCTCGCCGAGGTGGCGACGCTCGTCGCTCAGACAGCGCTCCAGGATGCGGCGCGTGGGCGGCTCGTACACGGGATTCGCCCGCGCGAGGTGCGCGGCGTAGACGGCGACGAGGTGCGGCTTCAAGACCCGGAAGACGCCAGTCAGCCGCTCGATCGTCTCGCCCCACGCCTCCCGCGCTTCGAGCGCGTCCATGAAGCGCACGAACTCCGGCCCCGACGGCTCGGAGACCTGCGCGGGGGCTCGCAGCTCGGGCATGCGCTTGCCCCACTGGTCCGCGTGCTGGGCGCAATCCCACACCTGCCGGCCGAGGAGCAGCTTGGCCGGCAGCTCGGGGGTGAGCGCGATCCAGCCGGCCATCACGCGCATCATCCGCTCCTCGGCGTAGCGATAGTGCCGGACACGGCGCGCGGTGGCCTCGACGCCGAGGTGGCCAGCCAGCTCGGCGGCGGGCTGGTCAGCGGGGGAAGGCGTGACCCCGGTCACGGGCTAGTAGACCGGGCTGCGCTGCGTGCTCTTGACGAGCCGTTCGATCTCCTCGTCCGTGAAGCCGGCGAGCTTCCGGTACTCCGTCGCGATGGCGATGGGCACCTGGTCGGCAGGTCCATCCCGGCGCATGCCGCCGAGGTTGAATCGCTCGTCGATGGACTCCTGGAACTCGACCGCCCGCTGCCGGCGCTCGGGATCACCCTCCGTCAGCCGGTTCAGCCAGTAGGACCCCATCCGCACGTGGGTGATCTCGTCGGCCAGCACGTAGTCGACCGACTGGGCGATCGTCGGGTCGGGCAGGCGGCGGGCGATCTCGACCAGCTGGACGAACACGTCGCAGGCCAGCCCCTCGAGCCCCCGGTTCACGCCCGCCACGCGAGCCGCGGCGTCCTCCGCGCAGGCGCACCGCCAGAGGATCGTCGTCTCCGGAAACTCGCCGATGTAGCCGCCCAGGTGCTCCAGCAAGCGGCTGAACACCTCGACGTGGCGCGACTCGTCCCAGGTCTGGCGCGCCATGTCCATCGTGAACTCCCACGGCGCGTCCGGGAAGTCGTAGACAGTGCGCCCGGCGCCCTCCATCGCCTGGAGCTCCCCGACGAGGATCCCGTGGACCCGTTCGCGGATCGACTCCATCGAAGCGAGATCGGGCATGACCGGCAAGCCCTGCTCGGACCGGATCTCCCCGACCCGTCGGGCGCGCATCCGGACGAACCGATCCTCGCGCGCCAGCTTGTCGTACGCGATCGGCCGCTCCATGCGAGGAATTCTATCGCGTGCTCGGCGTCTCGGGCAACGCCGTCCGGCTTTCCGATGCGGCCCGCGTCACTGGCGTCCGCGCGGCCGCGAGGGCCCTCGCCCCGGTTCGAGGAGACTCCCCCGGACGAGCGCCCTCGCCCCGAAGCGGGTACGGACCTCGTCGGTGACCCGACCGAGGCGCTCCGAGCGGTCCGGCCGCCCGAGCAAGGAAAGCTGCTCCGGGTCGGAGGCGTCGTCGAAGCCGGATACGGACAGCCCGATCAGCCGGACAGCCTGAGGCCGCGGAATCCGGGCAAACGCGGCCCAGACGCGCCGGAAGATCTCGCCGCCGTCGGCGGTGGGCGTTGCACCGGTCCCTCTTCGGGTGAGCGTGTGGAAGTCGGCGAACCGGAGCTTGAGGGTGACCGTGCGGCCACGCAGCCCGGCCGCGCGCAGCTCCGCCGCCACCCGGTCCGCCTGGCCCAGGAGCGTCGCCCGGAGGCGAGCGACATCCCGGGTGTCGCGCTCGAAGGTCTCCTCCGCGCCGATCGACTTCGGGTCGTGCCACGGGACGACGGGGCGCTCGTCGATCCCCTGCGCCAGCTCGAAGAGGTGAGCGCCCGACGCGCCGAGCCGCGCCTCGAGCCGCGCGCGGCCGAGGCGGGCCAGGTCGCCGATCGTGCGCGCTCCGAGGGCGGCCAGCTCGCGCTCGGCTGAGGGGCCGACCCCCCAGAGCCGGCGGAGCGGAAGGTCACGCAGGAACGCCGCTTCCTGCCCCGGGCGAACCTCGACCAGGCCGTCTGGCTTCTCGAGGTCCGACGCAATCTTGGCGAGAAACTTGTTCGGCGCGACGCCCGCCGACGCCGCGAGCCCCACCTCCTCCCGGATTCGCGCCTTGATCCCGCGCGCGATGTCCACACCGGAGCCGTGGAGGGCGCGCGAGCCGGAGACGTCCAGGAAGGCCTCATCCAGGGACAGCGGTTCGACCAGTGGGGTGAAATCGGCGAGAATCGCCATGATCCGCTCGGACTCCCGCGCGTACTTGTCCATGTCCACGGGCAAGAAGGCGGCCGTCGGACACAGCCGGTACGCCCGGCCGATGGGCATCGCCGAGTGGATCCCGAACCGCCGGGCCTCGTAGGAAGCCGCGGAGACGACGCCACGCCCCCGGGGGTCGGCGCCCACCACCACGGGCCGCCCCCTGAGCTCGGGCCGGTCGCGCTGCTCCACGGAGGCGTAGAACGCGTCCATGTCGACGTGAAGGATCACGCGCGAGGCGCGGGTCCCGCGCCTGGTCCCGGCGACGGCGGTCAGTTCGCGCGGAGGCTGCGCGCCCGAGGCTCCCACCACGTCGAGGGAAACCTCCCGGACGACATCGTCGCGGTCGTTCGCGAGCGCGCCCCCATCATGGGCGCGCGTCGGGCTCCACCGGCTGATCGAGGGCGCGGCGGAGCCCTTGAACCTCCGTCTCCAGCGCGTGGATCCGGTCGAGCATCTGCTCGACTGCGCGGCTGAGGGGATCGGGCAGGTCGGCGTGCTCGAGGTCGACGTGGGGCGCGACGCGCTTGCCGTCGCGGTAGATCACCTTGCCCGGAACACCTACCACGACGGAGTTCGGGGGAACCTCGGCCACCACGACCGATCCCGCGCCGATGCGGGCCCCCTCGCCAACCCGGAGCGCGCCCATCACCGCGGCGCCGGTGCCGACGACGACGTTGCGCTCGAGCGTGGGATGTCGCTTCTCGCGCTTGAGGCTCGTGCCGCCCAGGGTCACTCCCTGGTAGAGGGTTACGTCGTCGCCGACCTCCGCGGTCTCGCCGATCACCACCCCCATACCGTGGTCGATGAAGACACCCGCGCCGATGCGGGCCCCCGGGTGGATCTCGATCCCCGTCAGGAACCGCGAGACGTGCGCCACGAACCGCGCCATGACCACCCACCCCGCGCCCCACAGGCGGTGCGCGAGCCGATGGAAGGCGAGCGCGTGGACGCCCGGGTAACAGAGCACCACCTCGAGCCGGCTTCGGGCCGCCGGATCGCGCTCCATCGCAGCCGTCACATCGCGTCGAATCCCCTCAAACATGGCTCGTCCCCCGGGACTTGCCCTTCCGGTAGTGACGGAGGGCGCCCTTGAGCGCATCCACGACCACGGTGGCCGCGTGCCGCCGGTCCTCGGGCAGCCCGCCGAGAGCGGCCTCGACGGCCTCGGCGGTCAGCTCGCCCAGCGCGTCGACCGACCGGTCGAGCACGAGCTCGGTGGCGATGCTCGAAGCCGCGATCGACGGGCCGCAGCCGTACGTCTGGAAGCGGGCCTCCCGCACCCGGTCACCCTCGATGCGAAGGTAGAAGCGCGCCAGGTCGCCGCAGCTCGGGTCCTCGCTCTCTCCCACCGCGTCCGGGCTCCGCATCATCCCCACGTTCCGGGGCGCGCGGAAGTGGTCCAGCAACGTCTCGCTGTACATCGTACCGTGCAGGGGCCCCGCGGCCGCCCGTCTCCGTCAGGCCGCCCCGGCAGGCGACAGGGCCCGGATCCGCTGGACGGCCCCCGGCAGCACGTCCAGCACGTAGTCGATGTCCTCAGCGGTCGTGCCAGCGCCGAGGGAGGACCGCACCGCGCCGAGCGCCCAGTCGGTAGGGACGCCCATTGCGGTGACCACGTAGGAAGGCTCGAGGCTGCCCGAGGTGCAGGCGGAGCCCGCGGAGACGCCGATCCCCTTGAGGTCGAGCGCCAGGATGAGGGACTCCGACTCGAGGCCACGGAAGCTCATGTTGACGGTGCCTGGCAGGCGGCGGGTCGGGTGCCCGTTCAGCCGGACGTCCGGCACGGACCGCCGCACGCCCTCCCAGAATCGGTCACGAAGGGCCGAGACGCGTTCCGCCTCCTCCAGCATGTGGCGGGCGCGCAGCTCCACCGCCTTGCCAAAGCCCACGATCGCCGGGACGTTCTCGGTGCCGGCCCGCCGCCGGCGCTCGTGGTCCCCTCCGTGCTGGACGGACACCATGCGCGTGCCCTTCCGGACGTAGAGGGCGCCGATGCCCTTCGGGCCGTAGATCTTGTGCGACGACATCGACATGAGCGCGATCCCGGATTCCCGCAGCGACACAGGCAGCTTGCCGAAGGTCTGGACCCCGTCGACGTGGAGCGGGATGCCCCGCTCGGCGGCGACGCGACCGATTTCCTCGATCGGCATCACGGTGCCGGTCTCGCTGTTCGCGGTCTGGACGGAGATGAGGATCGTCTCGGGGCGCAGGGCGCGGCGCAGGTCGTCCGGGTCCACCAGGCCCTCGCCGTCCACCGGCAGGTACGTCACGGCGTGACCGGCTTGCTCAAGCGCCTGGCAGGTCCGCAGGACGGCGTGATGCTCGACCTGGGTCGTGACCACGTGGCCTCCGGGACGAGCGCCAGCCACGCCCTTGACGGCCAGGTTATCCGACTCCGTGCCGCCAGAGGTGAACACGACCTCCTCCGGCGTGACGCCGAGGAAGCCGGCGATGGTCTCGCGCGCGGCATCGATACCATCGCGGGCTTCCCGCCCGAATCCGTGGACGCTGGACGCGTTGCCGAATCGCTCCGAGAAGTAGGGGAGCATCGCCGCCAGAACGTCAGGGTGCACCGGCGTCGATGCGTTGTGATCGAGATAGACGCGTCGCACGTTGCTCACCTCGTGGAACGACCGGAGCGGGTCCGCGCGAGCCTTCGCGCGTTGACAGCCCACCGGTCGGATGTTAGCGTTAGCCCGCAATGAGCCGTGAGGTCGCGAGCCTGGATCTGCGCGGCCGCAAGCTCGGGATGCTCCTCTCCACCGACCCGCGGCACCCCAACGTCGAGACCGGTCTCGGGCTGGCCCGGGCGGCCCTCGATCGCGGCGTGGATCTGTACCTCTACCTGGTCGACGACGGAGTGCGCAACATCGACGACGAGCGCGTGCTCGAGCTCGGCCGGCGCGGCGCGAAGCTCTTCGTGTGCGCCTACGGCTGCCAGCGACGGCGTCTGCCCATCACGGACAAGGCAACGTACTGCGGCCTCGTCGTCCTCACCGACCTCATCAACGGCACCGAGCGCTTCATCGCGCTCAACTGACCGGACCCGCAAGGTCGTCGACACCGCATGACGCCCGAGGCCGACAACCCGGTCCTCGTCACGGTGTCGGTCGATCCCGAGACCTCGCATCGGACGAACGAGGCCGTGCGCATCGCGCTCGGGATCCTCGCCGGCGAGAACGCGGTCGACATCGTTCTCCTCGGCGCCGGCGCGAAAGCGCTGGACGCCGACGTCGAGGACTACGTCGACGGAGAGGACCTGTACCGGCACCTCTCCACGCTCAAGAAGCTGGGCCAGCGGTTCCACGTCGAGCGGAGCGCCATCCAGTCGGACGGCAGCTGGAACCCCCTCCGCCTCGAGGTGGTGCCGATCGACCGGGCGGACCTGGTCGGCCTCCTCGCGGGAAGCCGGCGGACACTCGCCTTCTAGACAGCCGTGTCTCACGTCCTCCACCTCGTCAAGGATCCGACGAATTCGGTCGCGCTGGACGTCATCCGGGCTCAGGCTGCCGAGCCCGACGTGCGAGTGTCCGTGGTGCTTCTGCAGGACGCCCTCCGGCTCGCCGAGCCGCTCCCGGCCGAGGTCTACCGTCTCTCCGGCGATCACACGAGCCTCCCGTCGACCCCGGGCTCCCGAACCATCGGGCCCTCCGAGCTGCTCGACCTCGTCTTCACCGCCGACTCAGTCGTCACCTGGTAGCGCAGCACCGCCCGACTCCTCTCGGCTCGCGCGATACTCCTCCAACCACGCCATCTGGATCGCCTCCAGCTTGCCCTCGGTCGATCCCTTCGGGTCGTCGGTAAACCCCGGCAGCTCGGTGACCCACCTGTGAAGGTCGGTGAAACGCACCGTCAGGGGGTCGGTGTCGGGATACCGCTCCGCCAGCCCGAGCGCGATGTCCTCGGAGTCCTGCCACGTGAGTCCCATGGTCTCCCCCGCGTCCTCAGTCGACGATCTCGACGACGACGTCCCCCTGCACGATCGCCTGGCAGCCGAGCCGGGAGTGGAGAGTCAGCCCCTGGGCGGTATCGAGGCGATCCTCCTCGTCTTGCTCCATGGGCGAGAGGGTCTCCTCGCCCTGCCGGACGATGACGTGACACGTCGTGCACGCGCAGTTGCCCCCGCAGTTGTGCTCCATCCGGATCCCGTGGTGCAGGGCGATGTCGAGCAAGGACCCGGGCTTGCCGTGGTCGCCGTACGGGAAGTCCTTGTCGTCGACCTCCACCGTGACGTCGGCCGGCTTGAACGTGACCCGGTAGCGGGCCATCGGTCAGCGCCCCTCCCCGGCCGGCACGTCGACCACCCGGCGCTGCCGGAGGGAGTCCCGGAGCGCCGAGTCCATCAGCCGCTCGGCCAACTCCTGCGTCTCGTGATTCACGCGGTCCGTCGCCGCTCGGATCGCGCCGGCATCCTCGCCCTGTCGCGCGACGGCGAGCGCCGCCACTGCCTCGCGGATGCGCGCGGCTTCCTCCGCGCCAAGGAAGTCGGCGCCCTGGACCAGAGCTTTCTCGGTGGCGCGCAGAACGGTGACGGCCTCGTTTCGGGCGTCGATCAGCCCGCGCGCCTGGACGTCGGCCTCGGCGTGCTCGAGCGACTCGTCGATCATCCGCTCGACCTCGGTCTCGCTCAGCCCGTAGGTCGGACGGACCTCGACGGAGGCCTGGGTGCCGCTCCGGATCTCCTTCGCCGTCACGCTCAGGATGCCGTTCGCGTCGATCAGGAACGTCACCTCAATGCGCGGTAGGCCCGCCGGCATGGGCGGGATCCCCCGGAGGTCGAACCGGGCCAGGCTCCGGTTGTCCTTCGCGAGATCCCGCTCCCCCTGCACCACGTGCATGTCCACGACCGACTGACCGTCGACCGAGGTGGTAAACCCCTCCTTGGCGGAGGTCGGGATCGTGGTGTTCCGTGGGATCAGGACGCTCACCGCGCCGCCCAGCGTCTCGATGCCGAGTGATAGGGGCGTGACGTCGAGCAGCAGCATGTGGGTCGTCCCGCCCGCGAGGATGTCCGCCTGGACGGCCGCCCCGAGCGCCACCACCTCGTCAGGGTTCAGCTCGGAGTGGGGCAGCCGGCCGAACAGCTCCTCGACCCGCCGCCGCACCAGCGGCGTCCGCGTCGCGCCCCCGACGAGCACCACCTCGTCGATGCGCTCGAGGGGCAGGCCGCAGTCCCCGATGGCCGCCCGGGAGGGGCCCAGCGTCCGGCCGACGATGGGGTCGATCACCGACTCCAACTCGGCCCGCGTCAGCTCCCGGCGATAGGTCAGGCTGTGCTGAGGCAGCGGCAGGGTGAAGACCGTCCGCTCCTCGCTGGACAGGAGGACGCGGGCCGCCTCGACGCCAAGCCGGATCTCCTGGAGGGTTTCCGCCTCCCCGCTCACGTCGACCCGGTGCCGCGCCCGGAGCTCGTCCACCACCAGGTCGACCAGGGCCCGGTCGAAGTCGTCGCCGCCCAGGTGTGTGTCGCCGTTGGTCGCGAGCACCTCGAAGACGCCGTCCTTGACCTTGAGGATCGAGACGTCGAAGGTGCCGCCCCCGAGGTCGTAGACGGCGATGATCCCTTCCTTCCGCCGCTGGAGACCATACGCCAGACACGCGGCCGTCGGCTCGTTGACGATCCTGAGCACGTCCAGACCGGCAATCCGGCCCGCGTCCTTCGTCGCCTGGCGCTGGGCGTCGTTGAAGTAGGCCGGGACCGTGATGACCGCCTTCTCGACGGCGCGGCCGAAATGCCGCTCCGCCCTCGTCCTGAGCTCCCGGAGGATGAGGGCCGATACCTCGGGCGGCGTGAGCTCACGGTCGCCGATGCGGATGCGCACGATCTCCTGGCTCGGCGTGACATGGAAGGGAAAGTACCGCAGCTCCTCACGGACGTCCTCGAAGCCCTTGCCCATGAAGCGCTTGACGGAGTACACAGCGCGCTCCGCCTGCCGCACCAGCATCCGGCGAGCAGCGTCGCCGACGACGGGGCCGGCCGGCCCGAACGCGACGACCGAGGGAACGAGCCCCCGGCCCTCCGCATCCCGGATCACCTGGGGCACGCCCCGGTCCATGTAGGCGACCAGGCTGTTCGTGGTCCCAAGGTCGATCCCGACCACCAGCTCCTTCGGGCCGGACTCCGCCGACTCTCGCGGCCGGGCCGTCGGCGCCATGCCGATCGTGAGGTCCGTCATCGGTCCGCCGATCCTCCGTCCTGGTCGACGGCGAGCGCGGATCCGAGGTCGCGGAGAACCGTCCTCAGGTACGCGCGCGTCGCGAGGATGTCACGCATCCGGCCGAGCACCCGCCGGCGCGTCGCGTCGTCGCCCGCGTCCCACTCCGGGAAGCACGCCGCCAGCTCGGCCTCCGCCCCGGCCCGCCGCGGCTCGAGCTCCTCCCGGGCGCTCTCCAGCCGGGCCCGGAGCGCCGGCACTTCCTCCGCATCCGCCGTCTGGAGCTCCATCCGCGCCTCCTGCAGCTCCAGGATCTCCTCGAAGAGATCGGCCGGCGGCTTGGCCTGGCCGGCCGTGCCGAGGGCCATGCCCTCGAGCTCCAGGAGGTACTCCACCCGGCCCACCGGATCCCGGAGCGCGCGGTACGCGGCGTTGACCGCCGCCGAGGCCTCCAGGCTGATGGCCTGCTCCTCCGGGGACCGCAGGCGGAAGTAGTCCGGGTGCAGGCGTCGGTTCAACCGGTGGAAGCGCTCCTGCAGGTCGGAGCGATCGAGGCCGAGCCCACGCTCGAGCCCCAGGACCGTCCAGTGGTCGCTCCCCGCCGGGAAAGGCTGGAGCCGGCCGCACTCGGGACACACGTCCCCGTCGGGCGCGCTCGCGCCGCAGCTCCAGCACTTCGATCCGCTCCGCTCGGTCACCACTCCCACGAATTGCCCCCCAAACACCGACCGGGCCTCAGAGGAGGCCCGGTCAGATCGCTGCCCGCTCCACCTCGAGCCAGGTCGGGATGCCGCTCGCCCCGCCCTCGTGACCTAAAACTCAGGCCGTGAACGACGTGCCGCAGCCGCAGCTCGACTTCGCGTTGGGATTCACGAACGTGAAGCCGCCGGTCAAGCCCTGTGTGACGAAGTCCAGCGTGGTCCCGTTCAGGTAGAGGTAACTCTTGACGTCCACGACGACCTTCACCCCCTCGACCTCGAACTGCTTGTCGTGCTTTCGCAGCTCGCTGTCGAACTGGAGGTCATAGGTCATTCCCGAGCAGCCGCCGCCCCGCACGCCCATCCGGAGGAAGGCGTCGTCCAGCTTCTGGGTCGTCATGAGCTCCTTGACCCGGCTGACTGCCGCCGGCGTCATCGACACGGCCATGTCGTCCGTCCTCCTCCTGCTTCTCGCTTCGGGCTACTTCTGGGCCTGAGCGGCCACCGCCTGCTTCTCGGCCCACTTCTCCTGGAAATCGCGGATCGCCGCCTTGATCGCGTCCTCGGCCAGGACCGAGCAATGGATCTTGACGGGCGGCAGCTTCAGTTCGTTCACGATGTCCGTGTTCTTGATCTTCAGCGCGTCGTCGACGCTCTTTCCCTTGAGCCACTCGGTGGCAAGGCTCGAGCTGGCGATGGCGGAACCGCAGCCGAAGGTCTTGAACTTGGCGTCCTCGATGACGCCGGTGTCCAGGTTGACCTTGATCTGCAGCTTCATCACGTCGCCGCACTCGGGGGCGCCGACAAGCCCCGTCCCCAGGCCGGGCGTGTCCTTACCGAAGGACCCGACGGTCCGGGGATTGCTGTAGTGGTCGATCACCTTGTCGCTGTAGGCCATGGGCGGCGTTCTCCTTTACTCAGCCTTCCACTGGATGGACTTGATGTCCACGCCTTCCTTCGCCAGCTCGTAGAGCGGTGACATCTCGCGGAGCCGCTTCACGACGTCGATCGTCCGGTCCCCCACAAAGTCGACCTCGTCGTCGGTCGTGACGCGATGCAGCCCGTACCGGATCGAGGAATGGGCGAGGTCCGCCCCGACCCCGAGCGCCTGGATCACGTACGACGGCTCGAGGGTGGACGAGGTGCAGGCCGAGCCAGATGACAGCGCGACCTCCTTGTTGAGCCCCATGAGGATCGACTCGCCCTCGACGTAGGCGAACGAGATGTTGAGGGTGTGGGGCAGCCGGCGCTCCGGGTGGCCGTTCAGGTAAGCTTCGTCGACGGAGGAGAGGATCCGGTCCTGCAGCCGGTCCCGGAGCTGGGCGAGCCGCGCCGACTCTTCCGACATGACCTCGCGGCAGATCTCCGCAGCCCGGCCAAAGCCCACCGCAAGCGCCACCGGCACCGTCCCGGAGCGGGCGCCGCGCTCGTGGCCGCCGCCGTCGATCATAGGCGCGAGCCGCACGCGCGGGTTGCGACGGCGCACGAACAGCGCGCCGATGCCCTTGGGCCCGTAGATCTTGTGGGCCGTGCAGGACAAGAGGTCGATCCCCATCTTCTCGACGTCGACCGGGATCTTGCCGACGGCTTCCGTCGCGTCGGTGTGGAAGAGAACGCCCCGCTCTTTGGCGGCCTTGCTGAGCTCCTGCACCGCCTGGATCGTTCCGATCTCGTTGTTGGCGAGCATGATGGAGACGAGCACAGTCCGGTCGGTGATGGCCTTTCGGACCGCGTCGGGATCCACGACACCCATCGCATCGACCGGCAGGTACGTCACCCGGGCGACCCCCTGCTTCTCAAGCCGCCGGCAGGGATCCAGGACGGCGCGCTGCTCCGTCACCGTCGTGACGATGTGGTCGCCCTTCTCCCGGTACATCTCCACGACGCCCTTGATCGCCAGGTTGTCGGCCTCGGTGCCGCCGGACGTCCAGACGAGCTCCTTAGGATCCCGGGCGCCGATCAGCCGGGCGAGCTGCTCGCGGGCGCGCTCCATCCCCGCCTCCGCCTCCCACCCGAAGGAGTGGTTGCGGCTGCCGGGATGCCCGAACCTCTCGGTGAAGTACGGGATCATCGCCTCGAGCACCCGCGGATCGACGGGCGTCGTCGAGTTGCTGTCCATGAAGATCGGGAACTTCACCGCCATGTGCGCCGTCTCCTCAGTGCCGTGCTGCGACGAGCCCCGCTGCCACGGCCGGCGGCTCGCTCAGGGTATGCATGGACTCGAGCGTCATGGTCTCCAGGAACCGCTCGATGCCGCTCTGGATCGCCAGCACCGGGCGCCGGATGTTGCAGCGCTCGAGCTGCGGGCACTGCATCGTCCGGTAGCAGTTCACCAGCCCCAGGGGCCCCTCGATCGCGCGGAGGACCTCGCTCACCCGGATCTCGGCCGGATTCCGGGCCAGCACGTACCCCCCCTTGGGCCCGTTGACGCTCGCGATCAGCTTCCCCTTGGAAAGCCGCTGGAGGATCTTCGCCAGGAGCTCCGCCGGGATCCCGAGGTCTTCCGCGATCCGCCGGGTGTTCACGACACCGTCGTGCTGATGGAAGGCGATGTAGTGGACCGCCATCAACCCGTAATCGGCCTTCTTGCTGAACCTTAACACCGACCCCTCCGATCGCCGACCCTTTTGGTCGGAATTAAGGATGCCATGCCGGTCGGGGGCTGTCAAGAGCCGAATCCCTTGGAATCGCGACGATTTGTGGCCACGCCGCCATGTCGGCGTCGGGCTACGGACGGTCCCTCCGAGGGGATGCACCGTCCCTCGAGGGCGGGCGGTGGCTCGGGTCAGCCGCGGGGCGTGTCCAGGGAGCCCGCTTCCCGCAGGATGCGAGCCGCCTCCTCGGGCAGCATGTCGGTCACCGCGATCCCCGACACGGCCGTCGCGCGCTCCGGTTGGACCAGAACCTCGAGGTGCCAGTGGTAGTCTCGCTCGATCGTGTCCCACTCACCCTGGACGATCTTGATCGCCAGGTTCGGCGACGTGTGGAGGGTGATCTCGTACGAGGGGTCCCCGACGGCCTTCACCAGGAGCCCGGCCAGGCTCTTGAGCATCCGCGCGAGGTCCCCCACCTCGTCGGGCGAGATCTCCTCGAACCCCGCCGCGTGGCGGCGCGGCAGGATCTGGACCTCGAACGGCACCCGAGCCGCGTAGGGCACGAAGGCCGCGAAGTGGGGCGTGACGTGGATCAGGCGGTCGCCGGTCGCGACCTCCTCCCGGATCGTGTCGCAGAAGACGCAGCGCCGCTTGTACGCGTAGTACTCGCGCGCCTGGGTCAACTCTGTTCGAAGGTCGTCGAAGACGATCGGCGCCGCCAGGATCCGCGAATACGGATGCTGGATCCGGGAGCCCGGCTTCCCGTGCCGGCGCGTGATCACCACGTTCCGGATCTTCAGGTCGCGTTTGAGATCCTTCACGCGATCCCGGTACATCCAGAGGACTCGCTCGATCTGCGCCTCGTCGGCGCCCTCGAGCGTCATCCCGTGCTCGGGGCTCTCCACCAGAATCTCGCTGGCGCCGCGCGTCGAGATCCGGTCGAACATCCCGACGCCCTCGCGGACCAGGTCCTCCTCGACGACGAAGTACGGGTCCCGCTCCGGAAAGACGCGCACCTCCCAGTCGGAGCCATTCGACCCGCCGGCAGGTGGGCGGTAGGCCGCGATCTCGCGGGGGGTGAGGTGCTCGTTTCCCGGACAGAATGGACAACCGCCCGGGTCGGACGCCTCGTTGTTACGCATCCGAGGGCGAACCAGCACCCATTTCCCGGTCGCCGGATCCTTTCTCAGCTCACCTCGCATGGATGCGAGCCCTCCAGTTAGATGGAAAAAGCCAATTGCGGCAACAGGATAAGTGGCCGCCCTCGACGATGTCAAGCAATCGAACGCCGAGCCATGCCCCCTCCAACGACCCTCACCGCGCGCAGAAAGGATGCAGAAGGCATGCCCCGCGGCTCAGGTCCCCACCCGCGCTTCCTGGATCGCATTCCATACGCGAGCCGGTGTCGCCGGCATGTCGAGATGTTTGACGCCGAGCGGCGTCAGGGCATCCATCACTGCGTTCATCACCGCCGGGAGCGCACCCACGGTGCCCGCCTCCCCCGCCCCCTTCGCCCCAAGAGGATTTAGCTCCGTCGGGACCGGATTGCTCCCCACGATCACCGGAGGGAGCGTGTCGGCGCGCGGCATCGCGTATTCCATGAACGAGGCGGTCAGGAGCTGGCCCGATTCCCGGTCGTAGACGACCTCCTCCATGAGCGCCTGGCCGGCCCCCTGCGCGATGCCGCCGTGGATCTGGCCCTCGAGCGTCAAATGATTGACGACGGTGCCGACATCGTCGACCACCACGTAACGCGCGAGGCTCACGGCACCCGTCTCGGGATCGACCTCTGCCTCGGCGACATGGCAGCCGTTGGGCCAGGTGTCCTGCTTGGGAACGAACGTGCCCGTCTCGTACAGGCCCGGCTCAAGACCCGGGGGAAGCAGGGCAGGCTGAAAGGCCGCGCGGGCGACCTCGGTGAGGGTCACGGACCTGTCCGTGCCCGTCACCCGAAACCGGCCGTCGCCGAACACGAGGTCCGCGGGAGCCGCCTCCAGGAGGTGCGCCGCAATCCGCCTGCCCTTGGCGATGACCTTGTCGGCGGCGAGCCAGAGGGCCGACCCCCCCACGACCGTCGACCGAGATCCCATGGTGCCCGTGCCGAAGGCCACCCTATCGGTGTCGCCGTCGATGTACCTGACGGCGGCGGGGTCCAGGCCGAGCCGCTCGTGGAGCACCTGCTTGAACGTGGTCTCGTGGCCCTGTCCCTGGCTCTTCGTGCCCATCAGCAACGTGACGCCCCCGCTCGGGTCGAACCGGATCTCCGCGAACTCGGGCTGGGGCGACGCCGCTCGCTCGATCGCGTTGACCACGGCCAGCCCGCGCAGCCGGCCCTGACGGCGTGACGCCCCCCGCCGGGCAGGGAACCCCGCCACGTCGGCCAACTCGAGGGCCTTGTCCATGGTCTGCTCGAAATGACCGCTGTCGTAGGTCACCTTGAAGGCGGTGCGGTACGGGATCGCCGTGGCGGGGATGAGGTTGAGGCGGCGGAGCTCGATGCGGTCCCGACCCAGCTCGCGGGCGGCGTCGTCGATGAGACGCTCAATGACGTAGGTCGACTCGGGCCGGCCAGCCCCGCGATACGGCGCGGTAGGGTTGACGTTGGCCAGCACGCAGGTGACGTGAACGTGCGCAACGGGAATCGTGTAGACGCCGACGAGCGTGGCCACGTTCATGAAGGTGGCCAGGAGGTTTCGGTCCGAGGACACGTAGGCGCCTACGTTCGCGATGGTCCGGACGCGAAGCGCGAGGAAACGGCCCCGATCGTCGAGCGCCAGCTCGGCCTCGCTCACGGTGTCCCGCGCGTGCTCGTCGGCGAGGATCGCCTCCCGGCGCTCGCAGGCCCACCGGACCGGCCGCCCCAGCGTCCGGGCGGCCCACAGCACCAGTCGGTGCTCCGGGTACTGCCAACCCTTGGTCCCGAACGCCCCGCCGATGTCGCCGGCGATGACCCGGATGCGATGCTCGGGAATCCGGAGGATGGCGGTGGCCAGGACGTGGCGCACGCGGTGGGGGTACTGCACGTCCGCGTAGAGCGTGTAGCGGTCCTCGCCCGGGTCGTAGACGCCGAGGGCGCCCCTGGACTCCATGTACTGGGCGTGCACCCGGGTGATGACGTAGCGACGCCGGACGACATGGTCGGCCCCGGCGAACGCGGCGTCAGCCGCCGCTCGGTCGCCGGTTTCGAAGACGTTGGACACGTTGTCCGGGCACTCGTCCCACACCGGCGCGCTTCCCGGTCGGGCCGCGTCGGCCGTTCCCGTGACCGCCGGAAGCGGATCGTACTCCACCCGGACCAGCTCGGCGGCGTCCTCGGCCTGGGCCACCGTCTCCGCCACCAGGAAGGCGACGGGATCACCCACGCAGCGCACCCGATCTCGGACAAGGCCGGGATGGGGCGGCGCGAACATTGGCGAGCCGTCCGGTCGGGTTCGCGACAGCGTTGTTCGCGTGGTGCCGAGCCCCGCTGCGGCCAGGTCCGCCCCGGTGAAGACCGCGAGGACGCCGGGAGCCCGGCGGGCCGCCGATGCGTCGAGGGCCCGGATGCGCGCGTGCGCGTGCACCGAGCGGAGCACGACGGCGTGGACCTGGCCAGGGAGAGTCGTGTCGCCGTGGAACCGCCCCCCGCCCCGGACCAGGCGGACGTCCTCGAACCTCCGCACGGACTGCCCGATGCCGAACGGGCCCATCAGAGGATCCCGCCTAGAGAGAGGCACCGGTCCCGCATGCGGGGATCGACCTCGACGGCTGGCAATCGGGGCAAGTCGACGGGCGGCGGCTCAGCGGGGCTCGAGCGCCGCGACGGCGCACCCGGTGGACCAGGCCGGCACCGGCTGGTACGCGAGCAGCGTCCCCTGTCCGTCCCCGGCAACGCCGGCCACGGCGATCCACGTGCGGATCTCATGGCCGCCCGGTCCAGCCTCCGCCTCGAGCCTCTCCCGCGGGTAGCGCAGGAACGTCTCGATGCGGCCGCCCAGGAACGCCTCGAGGAACCGCTGATCGAAGTCGACCCCGATTCGCCCGGCCTCGGGCATCGCCGGCCAGTGGGACAGCCCGCCGGTGCCGAGGAGCGCCACGCGCTCCGGCCAGCGGTCCACCGTACGCCTGAGCGCGACGCCGAGCGCGTGACAGCGATGCAAGGGCGCCGGGAATCCCGCGAGGCAGTTGACGATGATCGGGATCACCGGCAGATCGGTGCGGAGCAGATGGAGCGGCACCATCACCCCGTGGTCGAGCGCCAGCTCCTGCGACGACGACAGATCCACCTCCTCGGCAACGCCGGCGGCGAGGGCCCGCGCGAGCCTGGCGTCACCGCCCACGCGATGCATCGGAATCTTCACGAACTCCTCGTCGGTCGGGCCCCAGTACTCATCGGCCACACCGATGCAGAACGAGGGCATGTGGTCTAGGAAGAAGTTGGACCAGTGCTCGGGCGAGAGCACCACCAGCACGTCCGGGCGCACCGCCTCGAGGCGCCGCCGGAGCTCGGCATAGGCATCGAAGACGGGTCCTGATTGCTCGGGAGGCGGCAGGGAGGGGCGGCTCGTCATCCCGGGCGCGTGGCTCGCCGCGAAGACGCCGACGAGGCTCACCGCTTGCTCCCGCGGAGGATCGCCAGGTAGTCCGGGAAGCTCAGCCCCAGGCTCGCCGCCAGCGGCGCGAGGAGCAAGGAATGCACGCCCATCCGGTAGAGCGCGTGGAAGTCCGGCTCCATGACGGCGCGCCGCTCGGCTTCCGTGAGACCGTACTCCCCCACCAGCGCCTCCCGCTCGGCGAGGAAGCGGGCCCGGACCTGACGGTCTCGGTTGACGTGGAAGAGCAGCTTCTGAACCTGGTAGACACTCACGCCCAGGCGAACCTGCCAAGGATGCGCGAGCTTGTCAAGTCGGCCCGGCCTCGTCCGCGTCGGTTGCGGGTCGTCGCCCGCTCATCTATCATCGGCCCGCGATGGCACCGGCGGCGCTCCAGCACGATTGGCGGGACGGGGCGCGGCCATGCTGATCCAGGGCGGCGTCGTCGTCGACCCCGGTCAGGGGCTTCACGCTCGCCGCGACCTGCGGCTGACGGGAGACCGAGTCGCCGAGCTGGGGGACAGGCTCGCGCGTGAGCCCGGCGAGGAGGTCGTCGACGCGAGCGACCGGCTCGTGCTCCCCGGGCTGATCGACCTCCACGTCCACGTCTTCTGGGGGGCGTCGCACTACGGGATCGAGCCGGATCCCCACTGCCTCGGCTCAGGGACGACGACGGTGGTCGACGCGGGCTCGGCGGGCGCGCACACGTTCGCCGCGTTCCGCCGCTACGTCATCGAGGTGTCGGAGACGCGCATCGTCCCCTTCCTCAACATCGGGGCCACCGGGATGGTGTCGCCGGACGTCGGGGAGCTGGAGGAGGTGCGCCACATCGACCGGGCGGCCGCCCTCCGGACGATCGAGGCTCACCGCGACCTCATCCGAGGGATCAAGGTCCGGCTGTCTCGATCCCTGGTGGGGTCGAACGCGCGGGTCGCGCTCAAGACGGCCCGCGAGGCCGGCGAGGCCGCTGCGCTTCCGATCATGGTCCACATCGGGGACTCGCCCATTCCCCTGGCCGAGATCCTGACCGAACTGCGCCCGGGGGACGTTGTCACTCACTGCTATCACGGGAACGCGGAAGGGATCCTCGACGCGCGGGGCGACGTGATCACGGCCGCGCGCCAGGCGGCGTCGCGCGGCGTGCTGTTCGACGTGGGACACGGGAAGGGTTCCTTCACCTTCGGGGTGGCCCGCCGGGCGCTGGCCCAGGGGTTTCGCCCAGGAACGATCTCCAGCGATCTCCATGTCTACAATCTCCACGGACCAGTGTTCGACCTCGCCACGACGATGTCGAAGTTCCTCCACCTCGGCCTCTCGCTGGACGAGGTCGTGGCCATGACCACGGGCGCTCCGGCCCAGATCATCGGGCACAACCGGGCGCTGGGCACGCTCCGCCCTGGGGCCGCCGGGGACGTGACCCTCCTGGCCGTCCGGGAAGGGCTGGTGACGTTCGAGGACACGGTGGGGGAGCGCGTGGAGGCCACCCGACGACTCGTCCCGTCCGGCGCCGTGCGAGCCGGCCGGTGGGTGCCCCCCAAGGCGACCGACCGGTAGCGCGAGCCCCCCCGATTAGAAGCGGCCCGGCCGGGCTCCCCGCTCTGGTGGCCCTCCCGCATCCCTCTGGGCTATCCTGTCGGCACCCACCACGCGGAGGCCCACATGCACAGCTGGCTGATTGCACTGTCGACGACGCTCATCGCCCTCACCGCGCTCGGGGGCGGCTGCCCCGCCGACGCCCAGTCCTTCTACGAGGGCAAGACCGTGCGCATCATCGTCGGCCTGGCGCCGGGAGGCGGCTACGACACGTACGCCCGGGTGATCGCGCGACATGTTGGCAAGCACATTCCCGGGAACCCGACCGTGATCGTCGAGAACATGCCCGGCGCGGGAAGCCTCATCTCCGCCAACCACCTCTTCAAGGTGGCCAAGCCGGACGGGCTCACCGTGGGCAAGTTCAGCGGGTCGCTCATCCTCGGCCAGGTCCTCGGGCAGCCGGGCATCGAGTTCGACGGCCGGAAGTTCGAGTACATCGGCGCCGCGGTCAAGGAGGATGTGGTCTGCGCGTTGACCAAGGCAAGCGGGGTCACGAGCGCGGAGAGGTGGATGGCGTCCGCGACACCGGTCAAGCTGGGCGGTCTCGCTCCGGGCGCTCCACCGAACAACACGGCTCTCATCCTGAAGGCGACCCTCGGGCTGCCGATCCAGCTGGTTTCCGGCTACAAGGGCACCGCCGAGATCCGCCTCGCCGCCGACGGCGGCGAGGTGTCCGGAGCGTGCTGGTCCTGGGAGTCGATGCGCTCGACCTGGCGCAGCGCGCTCGAGGCGGGGGACACGGTGCCGGTCCTGCAAGTGACCGCCAAGCCCTTCCCGGACCTGCCCAACGTCCCCCTGGCCGTGAATCTCGCCAAGACCCAGGAAGCCCGCCAGCTGATCCAGATCGGCGCCCAGGACAGCGCCGCCTATGCACGCCCCTTCGTCCTCCCTCCGGGCACACCGAAGGAACGGCTCCAGTTGCTTCGCCGAGCCTTCCAGGACACGCTGAAGGATCCCGCGTTCCTCGCGGAGACGGAGAAGGCTAAGCTGACGCTCGATCCGGTGACCGGCGAGGAGCTCGAGAAGCTGATCGGGGAGCTCTTCACGCTCGACCCGGCCTTGCTCGCCAAGCTCAAGGGCATCCTCCACAACTGACCCGAGCCGAGGCGCACGCGGTACACGAGGATCTGCGCGGCAGCGGAACGGCGGCTCTCGGTTCGAGGACATCGAGGCCCCGATGTCGGAGGACGTCCTGGCCGGAAACGTCCCTCGAATGCGACGTTCCTCGTCGATGCCCGTGACGAGCGTCCTGTCGTCGAGCATCTCCCCGAGCCGAGCAGCCATGGGAGATGCGCCGGGCGCCCAGGCGGCAGCTGGTCATCCCGCTATGCGGCCGCTTTCGCGTCGAAGCGAGCGACGGCTCGTCTCGCGAGTTCGGGCCGGGCGACGTCGTGCTGTCGGAGGATACCGTCGGGACCGGTCATCGGACGGTCCCGCTCACCGGTGACTTCCGGTTCGTTACGATCCCGCTCGGCGAGTGACCGCCGGAGTCAGATGACCGCCGCCGCGGCGAGCGCCCGCTCGAAGTAGGCGCCGTCGTAGTAGCGGTCCGGCTCTGGCAACCGCCCTTCCCGGTACCCTTCCAACTCGGCGCGAATCGCGAGCACGTTCCGGAACGCCTGGAGATCGAACCGCGCGTCAACGGTCAGGCCGCCGACGGGATCGACCGCTCGCACGTACGTCGCCTCGGCGAGCTCGGGCCCGAGCTCCAGACGGTCGGCGAGGATCGCGACGGCCTCCCCACGGTTGGCGGGCGCTAGCGCCCAGCGCAGGCTCTCGACGGACGCGCGGATGTAGCGCTCGAGCGTGGGTCCGTGGACGCGGGCCCACGACCGCAGGACGAAGCCGGCGGTCGCCTGGTAGGCCCCGAGCGTCGATACCGCCAGCCCGAGGCTCCGGAGTCCGGCCCGCTCGGCGATGATCGAGAACGGCGGGTTCAGCATCGACGCGGCGTACTCCCGGTTCTCGAGCATCGCGGTCATCCGCTGGAGCGTTCCGCCCACCGGCTTGACGGCGTAGTCCCGGCCGGCGACGAGCCCGCGCATCAGCAGGATCTTCTGCAGCTGGAGCGCGTAGGCGGTATCGGGCGCATCCACGATCGCCGTCTTGCCTCGGAGGTCGCCGACATCATGGATCCCGGGCTGGACGAAGAGCTCGTTGAGGCCGTTGCTCCCGCCCATCACAACGGCGACGTCCACGCCCGCCGTCTCGACCATCGCGACGGCATTGTCCACCGCGGCGTGGGCGACCTCGAACTCCCCCGCCGCCAGCCCCTGCCTGAGCGCCCGGGAGTTCGCCGTGAGCTGGAGCTCGAGGGCCAGCCCGCGCTCGGCGAAGACCCCCCTGGCCTGACCGACGAAGATGGGGAGGTTCTGGACGCCGGGGAAGACGCGGACGCGGAGCGGGGTCAGCCGGGACCCCTGCACGATCCTCCCCCGGCCGAGCACCCGCGCGACCTCATGGCGTGCGCAGCCCGGTACGAGACGGAGCCGCGGCGGACCTCGCTAGGGCCAGACGCGTTCCGTCCGCCGCGGCGCCCATCGCGTGCCCGGAGCCGGCTCGGTCTCCTCGCCTCGGCGGCTAGCTTCCGAACTTGATGTACTTCTCCATCTCCTTGAGCACCTCGGGCCGCTGCTGCTGCAGGGTGTCGAAGCCCTTGGCGACCTCCTCGTGCGAGATGAGCTGGAACTCGATCTGGGCCTTGTCACCTTCGGCCTTCAGCTCCGGATCCCGCAGCGCCTTGGCAAGGGCTTCCCGGAGGATCGCCACGCGGTCGGCCGGAGTGCCGGGCGGAGCGGCGAACGCGCGCCCAATCGCCTGGGGGACGGCGCGGATCCCCATGATGGCCTTACCGACGGGATCGGTGGCCAGGTCCTCGTCCACCGGCAGCTGCGCGAATCCGGGAGCGGGCACGCGGCTTCGCACCACGGGTCGCACCGCCCCGCGCTCAACCGCGGGCCTCACGGTGGACGCGAACGCGGCCCACACGTCCACCTCCTTGCGCTCGATGGCCAGGAGGACGTCGGCGTTGGCCGGGTAGCCGGAGACGAACTTGAACTTGGCGCCCGCGAACTCTTTAAGGAGCAGCGGGAAGTCGTGGGCGTTCGATCCCGGCCCCGTCGTGCCCACCACCAGCTCCCGGTCGGCCTTCCGCATCTCCTCGAAGGTCTTGTAGGGCAGATCGGCCCGGATCCCCATCACTACGCCGTCGGCGCCCGAGGAGCCGAGCCACTCGAACTTGCGGACGTCGAAGCGCACGGCGTCGACCTTCGAGAGCTGCGCGATGCCGACGTTCGGGTTCGCGGCCAGGAGGGTCAGGCCGTCCGGCTTCGCGACGTTGAACACATGGTTCGTCGCGACCAGGTGCGCCGCCCCCGTCATGTTCTGCACGATGACCGCGGGGTTGCCGGGGATGTACTTGCCCAGGTGGCGAGCCACGATCCGGGCGCCGACGTTCAGGCTGCCGCCCGTCGCGCCGATCACGACGGTGATTGTCTTGCCCTCATAGAACTGGGCCTGCGCCTGGGCCGACATCGTCGGGAACAGGGCCAGAGCCGCCGCCATGACGAGCGCGATCCCGAAACGGATCATCATCTCTCTCCTCCTTTGGTCAGTCATCACCAGCCGAGCCGGGTCTGGATCCAGCCGGACTCGAACGGGAGTCGGAGCGCCCACTGGAACACGCCGTAGAAGAACGCCCACGCGGCAGCGGCCAGCCCGGCGCCCAACCACCAGCTCGCCCCGCTCTGCAGCAGGAGATACAGCGCCATGAAGACCGGGACGGCGATCGGGAAGCCGACCAGCCACACGAGCGCGACGAAGCCAACGATCCAGGTGAACAGCCTCGCCGCCCGCCGGCTGGCGATGCCGTCCGGCACGTCGCCGCCAAACTGGAGGTCCACCGCCGGCCCGGCCGCCGGCTCGCCCCGGCCCCGGAGATCCAACGCGAGCTGGATGCCCGCCAGGACGACCAGGGGTATGCCGATGGCCAGCGGGAAGAGGGCGGCCTTGAACGGCCAGCGCCACGCCGACGCCACCGCGAACGCCGCCACTCCGGCCAGGAACAGGCTGAACACCGCGCGCCCGCTAGGCCGCACTCGCCACCGACCCGGCGCGGAACTGGCGCCGCTCCTGAAGGAAGGGGTAAACGAGGACGAAGACGGTCAGCGCCATCAGCAGCACGACGATCGGGCGGCCCATCCACGCCATGCCATAGCGGGCCACCGAGATGAAGAGGTACGTCTCGGCCAGCCGTCCCAGCACGAACCCCAGCACCAGCGGCGGTCGGGGCCAGCCGAAGCGGACCATGAAGTAGCCGAGGACACCGAAGCCGAGCGTGATGACCAGGTCCGCGAGCTGGCCGTTGGCCGTGTAGCTCCCCACGAAGACGAGGAGCAGCACGAAGGGGATGATCAGTTCGCCCGGCACTCGAGTCACGCGCGCGAGGTGGTTCAGAACCAGAAGGCACAGCAGCACCGTGATGACGTTGGCCAGTACCAAGGTCCACACCATCGAGAACGTGACCGCGAGGTGCTTGGTCAGCATATCCGGGCCAGGAACCAGGCCGATGATCATGAAGGCCCCGAGCAGGATCGCCATCGCGCCGCTCCCAGGCACCCCGAAGGCGATGGTGGGGATCAGGTCCCCGCCTTCCTTGGAGTTGTTCGCGGCCCCCGGGCCCAGGACACCTCGGATGTCGCCCTTGCCGAAGCGCTGCCGCTCCCCGGCGTCGCGGGCGCTCTGGACCGCGTGGGCATAGGCCATCCACTGCGCGACGCCGCCCCCGGCGCCGGGGAGGATCCCCACGAAGACCCCGATCGCCGAGCAGCGCGCGACCAGCCAGAAGTGCCGGAACGTGTCCCGGATGCCCTGGAGGACGCCCGCGCGCAGCGCTTCGGGCGGGCGGTCCCCGGCAATGGCGGTCCCTCGCACCGCGAGGTCCACCAGCTCCGGGATGGCAAAGATGCCGACCAGGACGGGCACCAGGTCGAGGCCGTCCCACAGGAACGTGAGGCCCATGTCGAACCTGAGCGTCCCCGATTGCCGCTCCTGCCCGATCGTCGAGAGGAGCAGACCGAGCAGCCCCATCGCGAAGCCGCGCAGCTGGCCGCGCATGCCCAGCCCGCTGAGCGAGGTGATGCAGGCGAGGCCCAGCACGGACACCATGAACAGCTCGGGGGAGCCGAACGTGAGCACGAGCGGGCGGACGATCGGGACGGACACGGCCAAGGTCGCCGCCCCGATGAGGGCGCCGACCAGGGAGCTCATGAGGGCGGCCCCGAGCGCCCGGCCCGCCTCGCCGCGCTTGGCCATCGGGTGGCCGTCGACGACCGTGGCCGCGGAGAGCCCCTCCCCCGGCACGCCGAAGAGGATCGAGGTGATGTCCCCCGTCGTCGCCGCCACCGAGTGCATACCCAGCAGGAAGGCGAGCGCCTCCACCGGCGTCATCCGGAAGACGAAGGGCAGCATGAGTGCCAGCGTCGCGGCACCCCCGATGCCGGGC
Source organism: Candidatus Methylomirabilota bacterium (assembly GCA_036257195.1). Taxonomy (GTDB): domain Bacteria; phylum Methylomirabilota; class Methylomirabilia; order Rokubacteriales; family DASRDR01; genus DASRDR01. The sequence continues at coordinate 23,686 of DATAFX010000059.1, forward strand.
AGGAGGCCGACAACGAAGCCCGTTCCCATGCCGATCAGCATGAGACTGAAGGCCTTCCACTGGAGGACCAGTAGGAGCCCGTCGACGAAAGCGTCGAGCATATCCGCGTCGCCGGGCCCAGTCTACACGACCGGAAACGGGGCCGGGAGACGGCGCCTCGCCTCGAAATTATCGTGTCGCGGATCGGGAGCCGGAGAAGCGCGGCTGCCCGCAGCGAAGGGCGTGCGTCGAGGCTACTGGCTGCGCGCGGCGCGCATCAGGTCACGGGCCAGGACCTCGCGGGCAACCGTCCCGGCGAGGTGTGGGTTGAAACGTCGCCGCCCGTGATCCTTTCGTTCAATCTCGATCAGCGTCCTCGGGGAGTCGGCCTGGAGGACGAGACATCTGGCGGGGCCGCCGTCTGCAAGCTGGCGACGTCCGGGAGCGGGACCCGTGAGGCATGGCCGGCGACTGCCACCTCCTCTACGACGATCGGCGCGGGCAGCGCCTCGGTCCAGGCCGCCTCCACGGCCCTCTCGCCGAGGTGCTGCTGGAGGGAAGACACCATGCGCGCGTGAGGGTCCTGCTCTAGCGGGGGCAAAGGGGCGCCGATCGACGCTCGCTCGGTCGCGGCGGCGCCGAGGAGGCGGGCCGCGCGCGCGTGCTGCCCTCGCCGGAACGCCACCTCGGCGAGCGCCTCCAGACAACAGGCGAGGCCCAGCCTGTCTTCCAGCTCGGACCGGATCACCAGGCTCTCGCGGGTAAGCTGTTCCGCCTTTTCGAGATCGCCTCCCCGCAGCGCGAGTTGCCCGAGGGTCAGGAGTGAGCCGCCGATGCCACG
>DATAFX010000109.1:0-5971 GCA_036257195.1 Candidatus Methylomirabilota bacterium
GTGATCGGGGAGGTCCCGGACACGGATCATCGGTCCGTCCGTCAGCGCACAGGCGCGCTCGATCACGTTCTGGAGCTCCCGGACGTTGCCCGGCCAGGCATAGGCCTCGAGGCTCGCGAGCGCGTCTGGCTCGATCCCGGCAAGCAGCGGCTCACGGTTCCGGCCGTAGCGGCGCAGGAAGTGGTGCGCGAGGAGCGCCACGTCCCCCGCCCGCTCCCGGAGGGGCGGCAGCGTGATCGTGATCACGTTGACGCGGTAGAAGAGGTCATCCCGGAACCCCCCTTTCCGGACGATCTCCGTGGTATCGCGGTTGGTCGCGGACACGAGACGGATGTCCACGTTGACGAACTTGGTTCCGCCGACGCGCCGGATCTGCCGCTCCTGGAGCGCCCGGAGGAGCTTAGACTGGAGCGCCTGAGGCAGCTCCCCGATCTCGTCGAGGAAGAGCGTGCCCCGGTCCGCGACCTCGATCATTCCCGGCTTGGTCCGGTCCGCGCCCGTGAACGCGCCGCGCTCGTGACCGAACAGCTCGGACTCGAGCAACGCATCCGGCAGCGCGGCGCAGTCCACGGGGACGAACACCTCCGCGGCCCGGGCGCTCTGCGCGTGGATCGCGCGGGCGATCAGCTCCTTCCCGGTCCCGGACTCCCCCTGGATCAGAATGTTGGCGTCGGACCGGGCGGCCTTCCGGACGAGGTCGAACACCGTCTCCATGACCGGGCTCTTGCCGATCACGTTGTCGAAGCCCGCGCGCGGCGCGAGCGGCTCCCGTAGCCGGCGATTCTCCTCGATGAGCCGGCGCCGTTCGGCCGCGCGCTCGACGGCCAGACGGAGCACGTCGTTGGACGGCAGCGGCTTCAGCAGGTAGTCGAACGCCCCCGCCCGCATGGCTTCCACCGCGGACTCGACGCTCCCGTGTCCGGTGATCATGATCACGACGACGTCGGGATCCAGTTGGAGGGCGCGGGTCAGGACCTGCATCCCATCGACCCGGGGCATCTTGAGATCGGTGAGGACGATCTCCGGGCGCTCGCTCTCGAGCAGCGCCAGCGCACGCTCACCGTCGGTCGCCGTCACACAGGCATAGTCGTCCCGGCCCAGGAGGCGACTCCAGTTGGCGACGACGTCGGGCTCGTCGTCGACAATCAAGACCCGCGGCTTGGCGCTCATCACGCACCCACGGGAAGACAGGGTAGCATGGCGCGGCGGCCATTGACCGCTCCCGCCACCCGGAGGACGACGTCAGACTGGGAGGGCCTCCAGGGCGGCGCGCACAGCCGCCTCCGGCGGCCCCGTCGTGTCGACGCGGACATGCTCGCCGGCTCCGAGCTCGGTCACGGGCTCGAATTCCGCGCGCACGCGCTCGAGCAGGGCTTCCCCCGCGTCGGAGATCGACGGGCCGGCGGCCCGTCGACGAAGGCGCTCCCGGAGCGTGGCGTCGTCGCAGACCGTCTCGACAAAGAGGAACCGGCGGCCATGGCGCTGGGCCAGATCGCGCGCGCGGAGCCGCAGCGCTCGCTCGCGGAACGTCGCGTCCAGGACGACACCACGTCCGGACTCCAGCACCACCGCGGCCCGCCGGAACATCTCGTCGAACGTCCGTACGGAGAACGCAGCGGAGTAGGCGCCTTCCGGCGCCCGCTCGGTGGCGCGGACTCCCGCCAGCGCCTTCCGGACCCGGTCTGACGAGACGACCGGGACCCCCGCGGTCCGGCCGAGCGCCTCGGCCAGCGTGCTCTTCCCGCTGCCGATCAACCCGCCGACGGCGATCACCGGCGGCGCGCCGGACCGGGCCTCCGCGTAGGAGCGGGCAAGGGCGAACAGCGACTGTGCCTCCGCGGCCTTCCGGGTCGCCTTCTCGGGTGGCGTGGCCGAGTCGGCGGCCAGAAAGGCAGCGACCTTCCCTCGGACCCAGGCTCGGTACCCGGCATAGAAGTCGACGACCCCGTAGAGGTCGTGGTCGTCGGACGCCAGGGCGAAGGCGGCCAGGAACCGCTCCGCGAGGTCGGCTCGCGATCGGGCGGTCAGCTCCATGGCGAGGAACGCGACGTCGGCGGCGCTGTCCCCGCGGCGGAGTCGCTCGTTGAACTCCACGCAGTCGATGACGAGCGGCTCGGAGTCCTCGAAGTAGACGTGCTCGAGCCGGAGGTCGCCGTGCCCGTCGCGAATCCGCCCCTGCTCGACCCGCTCACGGAACCGGCCGGAGTGCCGCGCCAGGATCCCGAGCTGCCACGCCCGCACGGCATCGAACGCGTCCCGCGAGACGAACCGGCCCACGAACGGCTCCACCTGCGCGAAGTTCTCGACGACGTTGCCGCGAATAGCCTCGATCGGGCCCGCCTCTGGCGCCGAGGCCACGTTGACAAAGAAGCGGGCGAGCCGCTCCGCCAGGCGCGTCAGATGATCGGGAGTCAGCGCGCCCCGGCGGAGCAACGCCTCGGCGCTCTGCTCGTCCGCGAGCCGCCGCATGCGGACGGCGTAGTCGACGATCTCGCCGTCGGCGCCGAATCCGTGACCCTGTGGGCCGAGCCGGACCGGGACGACCCCGAGGTAGACGTCGGGAGCCAGCCGCCGGTTCAGGCGCACCTCGTCCTCGCAGCAGTGCCGGCGCCGCTCGAGCGTCGTGTAGTTCACGAACCCGTAGTCGACCGGCCGCTTGAGCTTCCAGACTTCCCGGTCGGTGAGGAACACCCAGGAGATGTGGGTCGTGACCTGCGTGACCCGCGAGGGGCGCGGGGCGGGATAGGCCTCCGGACGCCGGAGGTCATCGAGGAGCGACCGGACTTGCTCCTCCTTCGTCACCACGTCGCCCATCCTACGTCAGCGCTCAGCCACCCCGTCGGTCGACTTGGGAAGCAAGGCTCGCTGGACGGCCTCGAGGAACGCGGCATTCGAGAGTGGCTTGGGGAGGTAGACGCCGACCCCGCTTTCTCGGGCCGCGGTCCTCGCCTGCGAGGAATCGTAGGCGGTGATCAGGACCACGGGGATGGGTGGAGCCTGGCCACGGGCGTGGCGCGCCACGGTCAGGCCATCCATCCCCGGGAGCCGGAGATCGGCCACCACCAGATCCGGCCTCTTGCGGTCGATCAGCGAGATCGCGTCCGGCCCGGTGTGAGCGCGAAGGGACTCGTGGCCGGCGCGCTGGAGCAGCCGCTCACAGTTCGCGACGAGATCCGGCTCGTCGTCGACGACCAGGATGGTTCGAGTCACCCCGCTGTCCTCGGTGGATGTGCAGGAGCAATCGGGGTGCCAGGGCAGGCGAGCCGAAGATGCCCGGCCGGAGCCTGAGCAGTGGCCCCAAAGGCGGGCCTTGGGGCGCGGCCGCCCCACCGAGGGAAACGATGTCCCACCGCCCGCGCCGGGAAGCCCACGCAAGTCGTGATTCTCAAGGGGGGTGAGTGGTGGCACCGCTGTTGCTCCGAATGCGTACGTGACCGTGTGGCCGGAAGGCCTGGAGGTGAACCGCGCATGCTTGTCCAGGACGTGATGCAGACGAAGCTCTTCACAGTGACACCCGAGACGACGCTCCCCGAAGCGCTTCGCCTGACCGGCCAGCGCGGCGTCCGCCACTTACCCGTGCTCGATGGCGACCGGCTGGTGGGCATCGTGTCGGATCGCGACCTGAAGCGGGCCATGGCCTCGCCGGCCACGAGCCTCGAGGCCCACGAGCTCACCTATCTCCTCGACCGCCTGCGCGTCGGGGAGATCATGACCCGGACGGTCATCACGATCGGCCGGATGTTTCCCATCGAGGCCGCGGCGTGTCTCATGGTCCAGGAGAAGATCGGTGCCCTGCCGGTCACGGACGACGGGCGACTCGTCGGGCTCGTGACGGAGACGGACGTCCTGCGGCTTTTCGTCCGGGCTCTGGGGGCCGGGGAACCGTCCAGCCGGCTCGACGTCGTCCTTGACAACCGGCCGCACGCGCTCGCCGAGGCCGTGCAGGCGGTCGAAGCGGCGGGCACCGACATCTCGAGCATCATGACCCTCGCCGGCGAAGGTGGGTTCAAGGAAATGGTCCTCCGGGTCCGGACGATCAACCCGACTCCGGTCGTCTGGGCGCTCGAAGCCCGGGGATTCACGGCCCGTGAGGCCTGGCGGCGATGATGGGGCGCCTCGGGGCCGCAGTCCTCGTCGCGGTCTGGCTGCTGGTGACGGGTCTCGGATCCGGCTGCGCCCGGCTCGACGCCCAGGGTCGAGAGGCGCTGGCCGCCCAGGGACGGCAGCTCTTCACCGACAAGGGGTGCTACGGCTGTCATACGATAGGCGCCGCCGGGACGCCCATCGCCCCGGACCTCCGCCGGGCAGTTGCACGGTACTCGGAAGAGACGCTGGCGCGGTGGCTGCGCGATCCGGCCGCCCAGGAGCCGACCCGCCACATGCCCAACCTGCAGCTGAGCGAGGCCGAGGCGCGTGCCCTCGCCGCCTACCTGGCCTCGCTCCGCTGAGCGCGCAGCCCAGGAAGAGACCTTCCACACTCGGGGATCGTTCTGGTACGGTCTCACCGTCACACGATTGTGGAAGCGGCCCAGATTCACGAGGTGAGGAGCTAGTCATGCCCACGCACGCCCGAAGTCACGTGCCCTGGGAGGTGTGAATGCCCGCCAAGAAGAGCGCGCAACCATCACTCCGGTCGAAGAAGGCCGGCCAGCCGCCCCGGGAGCTCTCGATCACCCCCCGTGTGGGCCGACGGCAGAAAACGGCCACAGTTGCCGTCCGCAAAGACACGACCGCGCTCCAATCGTCACAGGATCCTCGCGCGCGGTGGCCCGCATCGAAGCCGAAGTTCCCGAAGCGGTAGCGCTCATCCGTGTCCGAGCCGTGATCGTCCTGGCCCTTAACTGCGGCATCTCGTCCCTCAAGTTCCAAGTCTTTGCCACGACCACGGTGCGCGGCTGGCGGGCGTACGGCGCCTGGCGCGTGGCCTCGTCGAGCGCATCGGGGACGGGGCGACGCTCATGTTCCAGGCGGAAGGGAGCTCGGCGACTCGCGAGCGCGAGCCCGTCCCAGACCACGAGGCCGCCGTCCGCCGGGTGCTCGGCTGGCTGGCGGCGGGCGGTGCATCCGAGCACAGAGGTGCGCTCCGGGTCGACGCGGTCGGACACCGCGTGGTCCACGGGGGCGCGCGCTTCACGGAGGCCATCCTGATCGACGCCGACGTGTTGGAGGCGATTGAAGCGCTCGAGGCGCTGGCGCCCCTCCACAACGCTCCGAGCCTCGCGGGCATACGGGCAGCCCGAGCGGCGCTCGGCTCTGACGTCCCCATGGTCGCCGTCTTCGATACCGCCTTCCACGCGGCGATGCCCGAGCATGCGTATCGCTACGCCATCCCCCACGAGCTGGCCGTGAAGCACGGCATCCGACGCTACGGCTTCCACGGGCTCGCCTACCGCTCGGTGCTCGCACGCTACGCCGAGCTGGCAGGGACCCCGCTCGAGGGCACGACCCTCGTTGCGCTCCACCTTGGAAACGGCTGCTCGGCGGCCGCGATCAAGGAGGGGCGCTCGATCGACACCTCCATGGGCCTGACCCCCCTGGAAGGCCTCGTGATGGAGACTCGGTCGGGCGATGTCGATCCCGCGCTCATCGGCTATCTCGCGCGCGTAGAGGGTGTGCCCGCGCCGGAGGTGGAGCGATGGCTCAACGAGCGCGCCGGGCTGCTCGGCCTGTCCGGCCAGAGCCGCGACATGCGGGACCTGCTCGCGCACGAGCAGGGCGACCCGCGGGCTCGCCTGGCGGTGGACGTCTTCTGCCACCGGGCCCGCAAGTACCTGGGCGCCTACCTGGCGTTCCTGGGCGGCGCCGACGCCGTCGTGTTCAGCGGCGGCATCGGCGAGCACGCCCCCGAGGTGCGGACCCGCATCTGCGCGGGCATGGAATGGTGCGGTTTGGTCCTGGATGCCGAGCGCAATGCCGCCGCGGTTGGGCGAGAGCATCGGGTCACCCGTGACGGGGCCCCTCTCGCCGCCTA
>DATAFX010000144.1:0-10000 GCA_036257195.1 Candidatus Methylomirabilota bacterium
AACAACGAGCTCACGCGGCTCAGCCTCGAGGAGCGGGACGAGGAGCAGCGCGTGCTCGGCGAGCTCACCGACGCCGTGCGACGCGTCCTCCCCGCGCTGGAGGAGCTCGTCGACGGGCTCGGCACTCTCGACCTCGTCTTCGCCCGCGCCGCCCTCGCCGAGCGCCTCCACGCCTCGGAGCCCCTGGTGGAGCCGGGCGGCGATCTCGACCTCCGCGCGGCCCGGCATCCCTTGCTCGTCGCCCAGCGGTGGGGCGCCTCGCCCGGGGCGGGCGACGTCGTCCCGATCGACCTCCGCGTGCCGGCGGACCGGCCGGGGCTCGTCCTGAGCGGTCCCAACGCGGGCGGCAAGACCGTCGCGCTCGAAACGGCTGGGCTCCTGGCCCTCATGGCCCAGTCGGGCTGCCACATCCCCGCCACCTCGGGAAGCCGCGTCCCGCTCACGGACCAGGTGCTCGCGGTGATCGGGGACGAGCAGAGCCTCGCCCAGGACCTCTCGACGTTCTCCTCGTTCGTCCACCAGGCGCGGGAGATCCTGGACGTCGCCGGGCCGCGGTCGCTCGTGCTCCTCGACGAGCTCGGCGCGGGGACCGATCCCACCGAGGGCGCGGCGCTGGGTGCGGCGCTCCTCGAGGCGCTGCTCGACCGGGGCGCGCGTGTCATCGCGACGACGCACCTCGAGCCCCTCAAGGTCTTCGCCCAGGTGGAGCCCCGGCTCCAGAACGCCACCGTCGCCTTCGACGCCGAGCGGCTCGAGCCGACGTTCCGGCTGGAGTACGGCCATCCGGGGCCGAGCCACGCCCTCACGATCGGCGAGCGACTCGGGCTTCCCGCGGCGGTCATCGCCCGCGCCCGGACGCACGTCGGCGAGGAGAGCCGCCGGCTCGAGACCCTCCTGGCGACGCTCGAGGCCCGGACGCGCGACGCCGCGGCGCAGGACGCCCGCGCCGCTCGCCGCGAAGCGGAGGCGGCGGACGCGCTGGCGGACGCGCGGCGCGCGGCCGAGCACGCGCGCGCCGAAGCGCTCACGCTCCGGCGCGCGGCGGGGGAGGAAGCGCGGGCGCTCGTGGCCGACGCCCGCCGGCGAGTCGGCCAGGAGCTCGATCGCCTGAAGACCGACGAGGCCGGCGGGCGCCGCGCAGCGCAGGAGGCCTACCGCCGGCTGCGCGCGGTCGAGGCGACCCTCCAGCCCGTCCCGGCGGCGAGCGGCGAGCCGGCGCCTCCGAGCTCGCCGGGGGAGGTTCAGCTCCGAGGCCTGGGACTACGCGGGCGCGTGGTGGCGGAGGCCGACGGCCAGGTCACCGTGCAGGCCGGCAGCCTCACGGTGAAGATCGCCAAGAGCGAGATCGAGCCGGTCACCGGGGGCCCGGTCCGGGGATCCGGCGCGTCGGTGTCCCTCCCCGTGCGGGAGGACGTGCCGCGGGAGCTTCACCTCCTCGGGCGCACGTCCGACGAGGCGCGCGCGGCGGTCGAGAAGTTCCTCGACGACGCCGCGCTGGCCGGACACCGCGAGATTCGGCTGGTCCACGGCAAGGGCACCGGAGCCCTCCGGCGCGCGGTCGAGGGATGTCTCCGGGGGCATCCCCTCGTGGGTGGGTTCCGTCTCGCCGAACCGGCGGCCGGTGGCGCGGGCGTCACGGTCGTGGCGCTCGAAGGGGCCGACGCTGCCGAGGGGCTCCTCCGGCGCCGGGGCCCGGGTGCCCCCCCGCGGCGGAGGGCCAGCCGGTGAGAGTGCCCCCCGAGGTCCTCGACGAGATCCGGGCGCGCGTGGATCTCGTGGACCTCGTGGGGGCGGTCGTGCCGCTCAAACGCGCCGGCGAGCGGTGGAAGGGTCTCTGCCCGTTCCACCAGGAAAAGACGCCCTCCTTCACGGTCCATCCGAAGCTCGGCCTCTTCCACTGCTTCGGCTGCCACGCGGGCGGGGACGCGTTCGAGTTCCTGCGCCGGCACGATCGCCTCGATTTTCCCGAGACGGTCCGCCTGCTCGCCGACCGGGCGGGCGTTCCCTTGCCCGGCCGGGAGTCGACGCCGGAGTCCGGTGCCCGCGACGGGCTCCTCACGGTGACGGAGTGGGCCGCGCGCCGGTTCGAGTCGTGGCTCTGGGACGGTGCCGACGCCGAGCGGGCTCGCGCGTACCTCGACGGACGCGGGATCGGGCGCGAGATCGCCCGCGCGTTCCGGCTCGGCTACGCGCCGGAGGGCTGGGACCATCTGCTCAGCGTCGCGCGCCAGGACGGCCATCCCGTCGAGGCGCTCGTCGGGGCGGGGCTCGCGCTCCCCCGGCAGAACGCCTCCGGCCACTACGACCGCTTCCGCGGGCGGCTCATCTTCCCGATCACGGACATCCAGGGGCGCGTCATCGCGTTCGGGGGTCGCGCCCTGGCCGGGGAAGAGCCGAAATACCTGAACTCCCCCGAGACGCCCCTCTACCAGAAGGGCCAGACGCTCTACGCCCTCCACCGGGCTCGGGAGCGGATGACCGGGACGCGCCGGGCGCTCGTGGTCGAGGGCTACGTCGATTGCCTGATGGCCCACCAGCACGGCTTCGGGGAGGCCGTCGCCGTCCTCGGAACCGCGCTCACGCCGCCTCAGCTCGGCCTGCTCCGACGCTACGCCGACGAGGCAATCCTCTTCTTCGACGCCGACCGCGCCGGGCAGGAAGCGGCGCGCCGCGCCGAGGATCTGCTCGAGCGCTCGGCCGACCCACAGTGGTGGTCGCTGACCCGGAGGCCGGACACGCTCGCGCGGCGGGGCCTCCGGCTCCGGGTCGCGACGCTCCCGGCCGGCCACGACCCCGACACGTTCTTGCGCGCCGAGGGGCGGGACGCGCTGGAAGCGGCCTGCCGTGCGGCGCGGCCGCTCCTCCTCTTCGCGCTCGATCGAGTCTTCTCCGAGGAGGACACCGCGAGCGCGCGCGGCCGCGCCACGAGCATCGCCCGGGTCGCCCTCATGCTCTCGAAGGTGCAGGACGCCGACGAGGCCATCGAGCTCGGGCGCGAGGCCGCCCGGCATCTCGGCGTCGACCCGAGCGACCTCTGGCTCCAGGCCCAGCGCCTGGCCGAGGCGGGCCGTCCGGCCACGGGCGCCGTCGCCCCGTCGGAGACCCCGGTGGCGCCGTTCGAGAAGGACCTCGGGCAGCTCGTCGTCCAGGCGCCGGCGGCGCGCGAGGCCCTCCTGCCGCTGCTCGACCCGGCGACCCTCGCGCATCCCGCGGTGCGCGCCATCGTGGCGGCGCTCCGCGACCACCCCGCGATCGCCCCCGCGGACCTGGGGCCGCGGCTGGCCGACGACGCCGCCCGGGGGCTCCTCGCCCGCTGGCTCGTCGAGGAGCGGGACTGGCTCGAGCCCGCCGCGATCGTCGCCGACATGCAGCGGCGGCTCGAGCGCCGCCAGGGCCACCGCCGGATCCGCGAGATGACGCAGGCCATCGCCCGCTCCGAGGCGGATGGCGGCCCCGACCTCACCGAGCTCCAGGCCGCCCTCCGGGAGGAGGCGCGGCGAGTGCGGGCGGGAAGCGCCACGCCCGAACCCTCGACTCGCTTGAACCCCACCACGGAGGACGCACGTCCATGAGCGACGACCCGAAGCTGGAAGAGCTGGACAAGCTGATCTCGACGGGCAAGCAGAAGGGCTACGTCACCTACGAAGAGCTCAACGACGCCCTGCCCGGCGACCTGATCTCCTCGTACCAGCTCGACGACATCATGCTGATGTTCGGGGCCATGGACATCGACGTCGTCGACAGCGCCAAGGCGCCTCGCCCGCTGAACGAGATCGAGGATTCCCTCGACGAGCGGGAGGAGACCGTCCAGGCCGAGCCCGGCGACGCGATCGACCTCTCGCCGGGCCCCATCGGCCGGACCGAGGACCCCGTGCGGATGTACCTCCGCGAGATGGGTCGCGTCTCGCTTCTCACCCGGGAGGGCGAGATCTCGCTCGCCAAGCGGATCGAGGAGGGCAAGGAGGGGGTCACCCGGGCCGTCATGTCGACGAACCTCGCCAAGCGCGAGTTCCAGGCGCTGAAGGACGGGCTGCGCAAGGCGCGCATCTCCGTCCGGGACATCGCCGACATCTCCGACGAGGACTACTCCGAGGAGAAGGAGCCCGCGCTCGTTCGCGGCGTCCTCGCCGGCCTCGGGGTGGTCGAGCGACTCCTCCGCGAGGTCCAGGCCCTCCAGCGGGAGCAGCGCAAGCACAAGCCGCGCCAGCCCAAGCGGCAGAAGCTCGACCTGGCCGTGCGTCTGAAGCAGGAGAAGCTCTTCGCCGGACTGCGCGAGATGTCCCTCAACCCCTCCGTGATCGATCGCCTGTCCAACCGGCTCAAGCAGATGGTCGCGAAGGTGAAGCAGGCCGAGCACGAGATCCAGCTCTGGAGCGACCCCGACAAGGGCCGCGCGACGGAGTTCGAGCAGTTCTTCCGATCGCTCGACGACGCCGAGGACTCCGACCTCCTGAACACGCCCGCCGACCGGCGGCTCCCGCCGCGCGAGCGGTGGAAGCGCTATGCCGAGCGGAAGACCAAGCGGGTGGAGCAGGAGGCCGAGGCCCGGGTCGACGAGCTGAAGCGCATCGTCCATGTCATCCGCCAGGGCGAGGAGAAGGCCGCCCAGGCCAAGAAGGAGATGGTGGAGGCGAACCTGCGGCTGGTCATCTCCATCGCCAAGAAGTACACGAACCGGGGGCTCCAGTTCCTCGACCTGATCCAGGAGGGGAACATCGGCCTCATGAAGGCGGTGGACAAGTTCGAGTACCGGCGCGGCTACAAGTTCTCGACCTACGCCACCTGGTGGATCCGCCAGGCCATCACGCGCGCCATCGCCGATCAGGCCCGCACGATCCGCATCCCCGTGCACATGATCGAAACGATCAACAAGCTCATCCGGACCTCCCGGCAGCTGGTCCAGGAGCTCGGCCGCGAGCCTACCCCCGAGGAGATCGCCGCCAAGATGGACGTCCCGGTCGAGAAGGTGCGCAAGGTCCTCAAGATCGCCCAGGAACCGATCAGCCTCGAGACCCCGATCGGCGAGGAGGAAGACAGCCACCTCGGCGATTTCATCGAGGACAAGCAGGTGGTCTCCCCGGTGGAGTCGATCATCGGGCTCTCTCTCCGCGAGCAGACGAACAAGGTGCTGGCCACCCTCACCCCGCGCGAGGAGAAGGTCCTCCGGCTCCGCTTCGGTCTCACCGACGGCTGCGAGCACACGCTGGAGGAGGTGGGCCAGGACTTCGCGGTGACCCGCGAGCGCATCCGGCAGATCGAGGCCAAGGCTCTGCGGAAGCTCCGGCATCCCTCGCGTTCGAAGAAGCTCAGGAGCTTCCTCGAGACGTGAGCCCGGCTCGGCCACCGAACGCCCGCCGCCCGGCCAGCCGCCCCGAGGCGCCCCGCCATCGCCGTGCGCTGGTTTGTGGCCGCGCTCGAAATCTGCTAGCATCTCGCGTGTTCGGGCCCATAGCTCAACTGGCAGAGCCGCCGGCTCATAACCGGTTTGGTCCTGGTTCGAGTCCGGGTGGGCCCACCACCTAATCATGGATCCGCATCTCCAGCGCCTCCAGGAGCTCCAGGTCCTCGACAGCCGGGTCGCCGGGCTCGAGCGGAAGCTCGAGGCAATCCCCGTTCGCATCCAGACGATCCGGGACGGCCTCCAGCAAGCGAAGACGGCCGTCGACGCGATCAGGGGGAAGCTCGACGGCGCGCGCAAGGACATCCGGACGAAGGAGAAGGAGCTCGAGTACCAGGCGGCCCAGCGGAAGAAGCTCGAGGCGAAGCTCTACGAGGTGAAGACGAACAAGGAGTACTCCGCGGTCCTGGCCGAAATCGAGGGCGCGAAGGTCGAGAAGGACCGGCTCGAGGAGGAGATCCTCGCGCTCATGGAGCTGCAGGAGCGGCTCGGTCGGGAAGTGGTCGACGGTGACGCCCGGCTCCGGCCCCAGGAGGCAGAGGGGCGGGTCCAGGAGGGGGCGGCTGCCGAGGAGCTGCGCGCCCTCGAGGTAGACCTCGAGGTGGCCCGCAGCGAGCGGGAGAGCGTCGCCCGCGACGTCCCGCGCGACGTCCTCGTCCAGTACGGGCGGCTCCTCCGGCAGCGGGGCGGACTCGCCGTGGCGCTCGTCGGCAGCAACGGGATCTGCTCCGGCTGCCGGTTCACGCTCACGCCCCAGCGCTTCAACGAGGTCCGTCAGTCCAGCCAGATCTTCGTGTGCGAGAACTGCGGCCGCTTCCTCTACTACCAGCCGTAGCCCGCCCCCGCCGGCGCGCGCCGGTGCAGCCTCCGCGTCCCTGCCCCTGGCGACCCCGCCCCGCTGGCTCCCCCGCTCGGTCTCGGCCCCGGGCCTGACTCGGATGACGGCCGCCGAATCCCTGGGCGCCTTCGACTACGTCGTCGTCGGGGCCGGCAGCGCCGGGTGCGTCCTGGCCAACCGCCTGTCCGCCGACCCGGCCACCCGGGTGCTCCTCCTCGAGGCCGGCGGCCAGGACAACTACTTCTGGATCTGGATCCCGGTCGGCTACCTCTTCACCATCAACAACCCGCGGACCGACTGGTGCTTCAAGACCGAGCCGGAGCCCGGCCTCAACGGGCGGGCGCTCAACTACGCCCGGGGGCGGGTGCTTGGAGGCTGCTCCTCGATCAACGCGATGATCTACATGCGGGGCCAGCGGAGCGACTACGATCACTGGGCCGCCCTCGGGAACCGGGGCTGGTCCTGGCGCGAGGTGCTGCCGTACTTCATCCGCGTCGAGGACTATGCCCACGGGGCCGACGAGCTGCACGGTGTGGGCGGCGAGCTCCGAGTCGAGGAGCGCCGCGTACGGTGGGAGATCCTTGATGCCTGGCGCGACGCCGCGGCGGAGTGCGGCATCCCCAAGATCGACGAGTTCAACCGCGGAGACAACTTCGGCAACGCGTACTTCCAGGTGAACCAGCGCCGCGGCGTGCGGGTCAACATGACCCGGGCGTTCCTCCGGCCGATCCAGCACCGCCCGAACCTGACCGTGCTCACCAAGACGCACGCGCGGCGGGTGGTCGTCGAGACGCACGACGGCGTCCGGCGCGCCGTCGGCGTCGAGGTGCGGCGCCCGGACGGGTCGATCGCCCGGGCGGCCTCGCGCCGGGAGGTCGTGCTCGCGGCGGGGGCCATCGGCTCGCCCCAGCTGCTCCAGTTGTCCGGCATCGGCCCCGGCGCCCTGCTGCAGGCCCACGGCATCCCCGTCGTCCACGAGCTGCCTGGGGTCGGCGAGAACCTGCACGACCACCTCCAGGTGCGGCTCATGTACAAGGTCCGGAACGTCGCCACGCTGAACGAGCGCGCCAACAGCCTGGTCGGTCGCGCCCTCATGGGGCTCGAGTACCTCGTGTTCCGGACCGGCCCGCTCACGATGCCGCCGTCCCAGCTGGGCGCCTTCGCGAAGAGCGATCCGTCCCAGGTGAGCGCCAACATCGAATGGCACGTCCAACCGCTCAGCCTCGACAAGTTCGGGGAGCCGCTCCACCCGTTCCCGGCGATCACGCCGTCGGTCTGCAACCTGCGCCCGACGAGCCGGGGCCACGTGCGGATCACGACGGCGGATCCCCACGCGCACCCCGCCATCCGCCTGAACTACCTCGCCACCCCCGAGGATCAGCGGGTCGCGGTCGACGCGATGCGGTTCACGCGGCGGATCATGGCCGCCCGGGCGCTGGCGCGGTTCACGCCGGAGGAATGGCGGCCCGGGCCGGCCGTCCAGTCGGACGCCGAGCTGCTCCGGGCGGCCGGGGACCTGGGCACGACGATCTTTCATCCGGTCGGCACGTGCCGCATGGGAAGGGACCCGGCGGCGGTGGTCGACGACCGCCTCCGTGTCCACGGGCTCGCCGGGCTCCGGGTCGTCGATGCCTCCGTCATGCCGCGGATCACCTCGGGCAACACCAACGCCCCGACGGTAATGATCGCCGAGAAGGGCGCCGAGCTCATCCGGGACGACGCGCGCCCAGGCTCGGCGTTGCCCGGTGCCGATCCGCCGCGCGCAGTACAATAGGAACGCTCCCCGCTCTTTGATTGATCGGCGCCAGAGGGAGCCGGATGGTCGCCGGCCCGGCAGCGGGCCGGAGGAAAGTCCGGGCACCGTCGGGCAGGGTGCTGGCTAACGGCCAGGGGGGGCAACCCCACGGACAGTGCCACAGAAAGCAGACCGCCGCGCGCTCTCGGGCGCGCGGTAAGGGTGAAACGGTGCGGTAAGAGCGCACCAGCGGTCCGGGTGACCGGACCGGCTCGGCAAACCCCACCCGGTGCAAGGCCGAATAGGAGGGCGAGCCCCCGGCAACGGGGGCGAAGGGCGGTCCGCTCGGAGCCCTCGGGTCAGGCTGCTGGAGCGGCCGGGTAACCGGCCGTCGAGAGGAATGACCATCCCGCCAGCCGGGAAACCGGCAGGCGGACAGGACCCGGCTTACAGGCTCCCTCTGGCGTTTTCTTTCTTTTCAACCACTTGCGGCCTCGTGCTGGTCCGCCAAGGGCGCAAGTGAGACTATAGGGCCCGAGACTGCCGCGGGCTCGTAAGCCATGCTCCCCAAAGCTCTGAGAAGCCTCAAGAACGGAGAATAGCGACGACCGAGGATCGGGACGGACTGCTGCGGCACTACCGGCAGATGCGCGAGGAGCTCCTCGCCGCCATCGATGGGCTCAACGACGCGCTCATGACCGAGCGGTCGCTCGACGGCTGGTCGGTCAAGGACCACCTGGCGCACCTGGCCCTCTGGGACGACCTGCGGGCCGCCGAGGTGCTCCGCATCTCGGCTGGCCACGGCCCGGTCTGCCGCATGACGGAGGAGCAGGTGACGGAGGTCAACGAGCTGGCCCACGCCCTACGCCGGGAGCTTTCGCTCGCCCAGGTGCGCTGGGAGCTGGCCGCCTCCCGCCAGCGGGTGCTCGACGCGATCGCGTCGGCGACGCCACGCGCCCTGGACCCCTCGCTCTACGGCGACGCGGGGATCCGCAGCACGCACGAGGCGGAGCACACGGGCTGGATCCGGCGCTGGCGGCGGGAGAAGGGCGTCTAGGCCTTTCCCGAGGCCTGGACAGAGGAGAGCCCGTCGACGATCTGATCGGTGGTCGCGATGGGACTGGCGTAGTTCGGGATGTTCACGTCGAGCGCGGCATGCATGTGGTCCTCCGAGTAGCTCGCGGTCGCGTCTTTCACGACGAGGACGTCGTAGCCCAGCTTGGCGGCGAGATGAGCCGATGAATGCCGTGCCGCTTGAGCCGAAGATCGAGATCGGTGTTGAAAGCCGCTGGACCCCCAGTGCTCCAAGGCCACGATCTCGCCTGCTCGAGGTGCGAGCTCGCCGCGGATCTCGCCGCCCCACGACCCGTGCTCGAAGGTGTGAACCGCAGAGGGGAAGATCACCGAACTGCGAATCGGGTTCTAGAGGACACGCTGATGACCCGCTCCCTGGCTGGTAAGGTTGCGCTCGTCACCGGCGCTGCCAAGGGCATTGGAGCCGGCATCGCGAAGGCGATGGCCGCCGCCGGTGCCTCCGTCGTCGTCAACTTCGCGACTGACCGACCAGGCGCAGAGCGCGTCGTCGCCGATATCAAGGCCGCAGGCGGCAACGCCTTCGCGATTCAAGCGAATGTCTCCGTCGTCGCCGAGGTGGCGCATCTGTGTGCCGAAGCAGTCGCGAAGTTCGGGACACTCGACATCCTCGTCAACAATGCGAGCGTGTTCGCGTTCGCCTCGCTCGAGCAGACAACCGACGAGCAGCTCCACAAGATGCTCGACACCAATTTGTGGGGCACGATTATCACGTGCCGCGAAGCATTGAAGCATTTCGGAAACAACGGCGGTAGCATCATCAACATCGGATCGATGTCGAGCGAACGCTTCTCCGCGGGCGCAGTCGCTTACACCGCGAGCAAGGCTGGAATCACCGGAGTGACTGGCGTGCTGGCGGTGGAGCTTGCCTCGCGCGGCATCCGCGTCAATCAAATCAACCCCGGTGCCGTGGACACCGAAGGCGCACGGGCGATCG
>DATAFX010000023.1:0-13038 GCA_036257195.1 Candidatus Methylomirabilota bacterium
CGGCTCTCCCTATGGCGGGACGGTCAGGCGCAGGAGCTGACCGTGACCGTCGGGCGCTTCCCCGAGGAGGACGCCCAGCCGCGGGCGCCGCGCTGACGGCCGCGGCCGGCGGCTAGCGTCCCGCCGGCGTCGCGGGGCCGCCTGCAGGCGCAGGGTCGGCGCAGGCCTCGTCGCCCGCCGCGTGGATCGACAGGTCGCGGATCACGGGCGCGTCGCCGCAGAGGGGGCACTTCGGATCCCGCCGGAGCCGCACCTCGCGGAAGCGCATGCCGAGCGCGTCGTAGGTCAGGAGCCGGCCGATCAGGGGCTCGCCCTTCCCCAGGAGTAGCTTGACCGTCTCGGTCGCCTGCACCACCCCGATGAGTCCTGGGAGCACGCCCAGGACGCCCGCTTCGTTTCAGGAGGGGACGAGGCCTGCGGGCGGTGGGACCGGGTAGAGGCACCGGTAGCAGGGCCCGCGACCGGGCGCGAGCACCGTGACCATACCCTCGAACTGGAAGATCGACCCGTGGACGTTCGGCTTGCCGGCGAGGTAGCAGGCGTCGTTGACCAGGTAGCGGGTCGCGAAGTTGTCCGACCCGTCCACGATGACGTCGTAGTCCTTGATGAGCCGCTCGATGTTGTCCACCGTGAGCCGCTCGGCGTATGGGTGCACCGTCACGTCGGGATTGATGGCGGTGATCGTGTCCCGGGCGGACTCGACCTTCGGCCGCCCGACGTCCGGCGTCCGGTGGAGAATCTGGCGCTGGAGGTTCGACAGGTCGACGACGTCGTCGTCGACGATCCCGAGGGTTCCCACGCCGGCGGCGGCGAGGTAAACGGCCGTCGGCGAGCCCAGCCCGCCCGCGCCGATCAGGAGCGCCTTGGAGCGGAGCAGCTGCTTCTGCCCCTGCTCACCGACCTGCGCCAGCATGAAGTGCCGGCTGTAGCGCTCCATCTGCTCCGTCGTGAGCGGCTGGTCCTTGACGAGCGGGAGTTTTAGCTCCTTCCAGCGCCGAATGCCGCCCGCCATCGACGTGACGTTGGTGTACCCGAGGTCGTGGAGCACCTTGCCGGCGAGTAGCGAGCGGAGTCCGGACAGGCAGTAGAGCACCAGCGGCGTTTCGGGGTCCGGGAACGCCTCCGGCACCTTGAACTCGAGAAACCCCCGGCTGATCGGGACCGCACCGGCGACCGCCCCCTCCCGGTACTCGTCCGGATCGCGGACGTCGATGAGGGCCAGGGACTCCCCCCGCGCGAGGCGGGACTGGACGTCCTCGACGGTGACCTCGGGCACGGCGCGCTTGGCCTCGGCGACGAGATCGCGATAGGTCTTCATGTTGGGCCACTCCTCGGACGCGTAGGGGGTCGAGTGGAAACCTCGATACGTCCACCCAGCTGGCTACATTACCACATATTCCGATCGGATCCAGGGAGATATTTCCTCCTTGAGCCCCCGTGACGGCAGAGGCTACACTGGTTCGTCGAAGACGGATCCCAAAATTGGACAATGTTGGCTGATAGATGCGCATCGCGATCGACGCGCGACTGTGGGCCGAGCCCCGAAGCGGGATCGGGCGATACACGCGCGCCCTGACGGAGCACCTCCTCCCGCTGGCGCCCGAGGAGCGGTGGATCCTCTACGTCGATCGACCGCCGGGTCCGCCCCTCGCCGGGGTCGAGGTGCGGTGTCTTCCGTGGCCGCAGAGGCTGATCTGGTCCCTCTGGCACGCTCCCCGTGACCTGCGCCGCCGCCCCGTCGACGTTTTCCACGGCGTGACCGGGTTCGAGCTCCCGGGCCGCGGGCCCTGGGCGCTCGTGACGACGGTCCACGATCTGGTGCCCTTCCGGAGGCCGGACTTGGTGCCCCCGCGGCATCGCTGGGCCGTCCGGTGTCTCCTCGGCGGCGCGCTCCGCCGGGCCCGCCGCGTTATCGCGGTGTCGGAGACGACGCGTCAGGAGCTCCTGGCTCGCTATCGCCTGCCGCCCGCGCGCGTCGTGGTCGTGCCGGAGGCCGCCGCGCCGCACTTCGCGCCCCCGGCCCCACCCGCGCTCGAGGCGGCGCGCGCGCGCTACCGGCTCGGCCGCCCGTACGTGCTGTTCGTCGGCGTCCTCGAGCCGAAGAAGAACCTCGGCGTCCTGCTCGAGGCCGTCGCCCGGCTTCGACGCACCGCCGCGTGGGGCGAGACCGAGCTCGTGGTGGTCGGGGCGCCCGGCTGGGGGCCGGATCCGGCCGCACGCGCGCACGTGCTCGGGCTGGACGGCGCGGTGCGCTTCGTGGGGCCCGCCCCGGACGCCGACCTGCCGGCCCTCTACGGAGGGGCGCTCGCGTTCGCGTTCCCCTCGCTCTGGGAAGGGTTCGGCTTGCCGGCGCTCGAAGCCATGGCCGCAGGGACACCGGTCGTCGCCTCGAACCGAGGCGCCCTCCCCGAGGTCACCGGGGGCGCCGCGCTCCTGGTCGATCCCGCGCCGAGAGCGTTCGCGGAGGCGCTCGAGCGACTCCTTACCGAGCCGGCGCTCCGGGAGCGTCTGCGCCTGGCGGGCCGGGCCCGCGCGGCAGAGTTCTCCTGGACGCGCACCGCGCGCGAGACGCTCGCCGTCTATCGGGCGGCGGCCGTATGAGGGCGCCACCGGGCTCCACCGAGCGGATCGCGCGGAACGCGGTGCTCAAGGTCCTGGTCCAGGCGACGCGGCTCGCCTCGCTCGTGCTCGTCATCGCTACGGCACGGCTGCTGGGCCCGGCCGAGTTCGGGAAGTTCAGCTTCGCGTATGCACTCGCGACGGTGCTTGGTGTCACGCTGGAGTTCGGCGTCTCGCCGGTCCTCACACGGGCGGTGGCGCGTGACCCGGCGACGACCGCCGCCCGCTGGGCGTCGGCGGCGACGCTAAAGCTCGCGTTGCTAGGCGTGGCGGCGCCGCTGTTCCTCGTCGTGCCGTTGGTGGCACGCCGCCCGTGGGACACAACGCTGGCCGTGTGGCTCCTCGGCCTGGCCATCGCGCTGCAGGCGTTCGTCGAGAACGGGGTGGCCGTGTTCACGGGAATCCAGCGGCTTGACCAGGAGCTTCAGGTGCGCCTCGTCGAGAAAGGCGTGCTCGTCGCCGTGGGCTTCACCGCGCTCGGGCTGGGGGGCGGGCTCCTTGGCGTCATCACGGCTTTCGTGCTCGCCGCGGCCGTCTCGCTCGGGCTGGCGACCGCACTCATCCACCGGCGGCTCGCGCCGATCGAGCTGTGGTGGCGCCCGGCGGGAGCGCGGGCCCTGGCCCGGGAGCTCGCCCCGGTCGCCCAGGCGCAGTTCCTGGGCATTGCCACGTCGCGGGTGGCGCCCATCGCCGTCGCGCTGCTCGCCGGCGACCTGGCGGCAGGCCATTTCGGCGCAGCCTTCCGCGTCTATGACGTGGTCTGGATCGTGCCGATCACACTGGTCGCCGCCGTGTACCCGGAGCTGGCCCGGACGCTCGCGAGCGACCCCCGCTTCAGGGTCCTGACGAACCAGGCGGCCGAGGCGCTTCTGCTCGTCGCGTGGCCCGTTGCGCTGGGGCTGGCAGCGGGCGCCTCCTGGCTGGTGCCGCTGATCTATGGTCCGGGCTACGCAGCCGCGATACCGGTCCTGGCATTGCTCGGCGTCGCGGTCGCATGCTCCATGCTCCAGCACTTCATCGGTGTCGTGTTCCTGGCGCTTGACCGGCCGGAGCAGCTGCGGGCGGTAGCGGCGCTCGGGTTCGTGGCGAGCCTGGTGGTGATTCCGGCGCTCGTGGTGGTCGCCGGGGCGGTGGGCGCCGCCGTGGGCGTGCTCCTCGTGGAGGTCCTGACGCTCACGGCGAGCCTCGTGATCATGCGGCCGCTCGTCGGCTGGCCTTTCGGGCGCGCCGCGGTCAAGGGCCTCGCCGCCGCCGCGACGGGTGCCGTCGTGGCAGCCCTGGTGCCGGCCGGGGCGGCACGGCTCGGCGCCGCGCTCCTCGCGTACCTGGTGGTCCTGGCCGGCCTCCGGCCCGTGCCGGGGGCGGTCTACCTGCGGCTCCTTCGGGGCGCCCTCGGGCGCCCGGGCCCGCCGTCGGCGGCGGGGGTGGGCTGATGCATGTCGTCCTGGACGCCCGGTACATCGCGCGCCGCCAGTCGGGTGTGGGCGCCTATACCCAGCGCTTGATCACGGGGCTCGCGACCATCGATCAGCGGAACCGGTACACCTGCCTCGTGGCGACCGAGGGCCCGGGTCTGCCCGTGCGCCAGGCCAACATCGCGGCGTCGCCGACGCGCGTGTCCTTCGAGGACCACCTGCGGGGGGACCTCTGGCTCCTCGGCTACCTCCCGTTCCGGCTTCGCGCTCTTCGGACCGACGTCTACCACGGGCCGGCCGTGTTCCTCCCGCACGTGAAGCTCGGCTTCCGCACGGTGGTCACGATCCACGACCTGGTCTCGTTCCTGTTTCCCGAGACCGTCCCCCGCAAGTACAGCCTCTACATGCGGCTGATGACGCGGCTCGCCGCGCGCTCCGCGGACCGGATCATCGCCGTGTCGGAGGCGACGAAGGCCGATCTCGTCGAGACGCTCCGGGTGCCTCCCGCCAAGATCGCCGTGATCCACGAGGCGGTGGGCCCGGAGTTCGCCCGGCCGCTGCTACCCGAGGCGATCGAGACCGTGATCCGCCGCTACGGCCTCCGGCGCCCCTACTGTCTCTTCGTCGGGAACCTCGAGCCACGGAAAAACCTCCCGGCCCTGATCGAGGCGTTCGCGGACGTCAGACGGCGGCTCGGATCGGCGCAGCTCGTCCTGGCCGGGACCCGGGCCTGGCTCCACGCCGGGATCTTTCGCGCGGTCGAGCAGTACAGAGTCGGGGACGCGGTCGTCTTCACGGACTACGTGCCTCTCGGCGACCTGCCGGCCCTCTACGCCGGGGCGACGTGCTTCGTGTTCCCGTCGCTCTACGAGGGGTTCGGGCTCCCCGTGCTGGAGGCGATGGCGGCTGGCGCACCGGTCGTCGCCGCGCGAGCGGGCTCGATCCCCGAGGTCGCGGGCGACGCCGCGCTTCTCGTCGACGCCCGCGCCCCCGGCGAGCTCGCGACCGCGATCGAGGCCGTTCTCACGGACCAGGCCCTCCGCGAGCGGCTGGTCGCCCGCGGGCACGCGCGCGCCCGGACGTTCGAATGGAACACCGTCGCCCGCCAGACGCTGGCGGTGTACGAGGCGGTCTACGCCCGGCGATGAAGCTCGCGCTCGACGCCCGGAAGATCGACGACTTCGGCATCGGGACGTACATCCAGGGGCTGCTCGGGGCGCTCCCGGCGGTGGGCCAGCCCGAGGCGCTGGTGGCCTATCTGCCGCCGGGCCGGCCGGCGCCGGTGGCCGCGGAGGCGGGCTGGGGCGTGCGCGCCGTCTGGCGTCCGATGAAGGCCCGCGCCTACTCCCTGCGCGAGCTCTGGCAGCTCGCGCTCGCCGCGCGCCGGGATCGGGCGGATCTCTACCACGCGCCGCACTATGTCTGCCCGCCATGGCTCCCCTGCCCGGCGGTCGTGACCGTGCACGACCTGATCCACCTGCGCTTCCCGGTGCGGCACCGCCATCCCCTGGCGCCCTTCTACGCACGCCTCATGCTCCGCGTGGCGGTGCGCCGCGCGCGCCGGCTGATCACCGTCTCGGAGTCTACCCGCCAGGACCTCGTGGAGCGGCTGGGGGCCCGCGCGGAGCGGATCCGTGTGATCCCGAACGGCGTGGGCGCCCCCTTCGGGCCTGCCGGGCCGTCCGGCGAGGCGGCGCCGACGCTCCACGAGCTCGGCGTGTCGCGGCCGTACTTCCTGTTCGCGGGCAACCCCCTGCCCCACAAGAACCTCGCCCGGCTGCTCGACGCCTTCGCCGGACTGCCCCCGGTCCTCGGCCGACTCGTGCTCGTCGGGATCCCGCCGGCGGCGCGGTCGCAGGTCGATCGTCTCAGCGCCGCGCCCGGCCTCGGCGGGCGCGTGCAGGTCCTCCCCCCGGTGCCCGCGCCCGTACTGGCGCGGCTCTACCAGAGCGCCACCCTCGTGGTGTGCCCCTCGCTCTGGGAGGGGTTCGGGCTCGCCGCGCTGGAGGCGATGGCCTGCGGCGCGCCGGTCGTCGCGGCGAACCGGGGGGGCTTGCCCGAGGTCGTGGGGGAAGCGGGCCTGCTCGTCGATCCCACCAGCGTTGACGCTCTGCGTGAGGCTATGTATACTCTGGCCGGTCAAGAACCTCTCCGCGCCGCGCTCCGGGCCCGCGGACTGGCCCGCGCGCGCGCATTCTCGTGGCGGCACGTCGCCGAGGCCACCGTCGCCGTCTACCGTGAGGCGTTGGGGCCCTGAGGAACGTGGGTGACTGATGCGGGTCGCGCTGGTCCATGACTGGCTGACCGGCATGCGGGGAGGGGAACGGGTCCTCGAGAGCCTGCTCGACCTCTTCCCCGCAGCGGATCTGTTCACGCTCGTCCACGTCCCCGGCACGGTCGCCCCGGCCATCGAGGCCCGACCCATCCAGACGTCCTTCATCCAGCGCCTCCCAGGGGCGCCGCGTCGATTCCGCCAGTACCTGCCGCTGTTTCCCCTGGCTGTGCGTCGCTTCGATCTCCGTGGCTACGATCTCGTGCTGGCGACCAGCCACTGCGTGGCGGTGGGGGCCCGCCCCCCAGTGGGCGCGGCACACGTGGTCTACTGCCTCACGCCGATGCGCTACGCGTGGACCTTCGAGGGCACCTACCTGGGGCGAGTGCCGCCGCTCACCCGCGGCGCCCTCCGGTTCGCGCTCGCCGCCCTCCGCCGGTGGGACCGCGCGGCCGGTCGCCGTGCCGGTCACCTCGCGTGCATCTCGCGGCACGTGGCCCTCCGCATCCAGCGGGCGTGGGGGCGGCAGGCGCGCGTCCTCTACCCCCCGGTGCGTACGGCGTTCTTCCGACCCTGTGAGACGGGCGCGGTTGGCGACGCCTACCTCTGCGTGTCGGCGCTGACGCCGTACAAGCGGGTGGACGTCGCCGTTGACGCGTGCACCCGGCTCGGCCGCCGTCTCGACGTCATCGGCGCGGGCCCCGAGCTCGAGCGGCTCCGGCGGCGCGCCGGACCGACGGTCCGGTTCCTCGGCTGGCAGCCCGACGAGGCGGTGCGCGCGGCGGTGGTCGGCTGCCGGGCCTTCCTCTTCCCGGGCGAGGAGGAGTTCGGCATCGCGCCTCTTGAGGCGTCGGCCGCCGGCCGGCCGGTCATCGCCTACGGGCGGGGCGCCCTGACCGAAACGGTCGTGGACGGCGTCACCGGGCTCTTCTTCCGGGAGCAGACGGCCGACGCGCTGATCGACGCGATCGGGCGGCACGAGGTAACGGGCTGGAGCCCCGAGAAGATCCGCGCCCACGCGCTCCGCTTCGGCGAGGAAGCGTTCCGGGCGGAGATGGCCGCGTTCGTGGAGGCCGCGCTCCGCGCGGCCCGGGGGGCGCCCGCCGCGTGCTGAAGGAGCGGCGGCTCTGGCTGGTCCTCGCGCTCGCCGCGGGCGACGCCCTCGCCGGCGCCGTCGCGCTCATCGCGGCCTACTTCGTCCGCTTCCGGGCCGACATGATCCCGGCGCCCCTCGGCATCCCGCCGATGGAGCCTTACCTCTCGCTCCTAGCGTTGCTCCTCCCGCTACACGCTCTGTCGCTCCGGGCAGTGGGCCTCTACGCGTACCGGCACGAGCGGAGCAAGGCCGACGAGGCCTTCATCGTGCTGCAGGGGGCGACGCTCGCCACGCTCCTCCTGGTGGCGGGGACGTTCTTCTTCCGGAACTTCTCCTACTCGCGGTGGTTCATGGTGGTCTTCTGGGCCTTCGACGTCGTCGCCGTCTTCGGCGTGCGGCTGGCGATCCGGGACGTGGTCCGCGCGCTTCGGCGTCACGGGCGCTTCGTCCGGCGTGCGCTGGTGGTCGGCGCGGGGGAGCTCGGGCAGGAAGTCGTGCGGCGGCTCCGCAGCCACCCCGAGTTCGGCGTCCGCGTGGTCGGCTATCTGGACGACCGGCTGCCGATGGGGGAGCGCGTCGAGGGGAAGGAGGTGCTCGGGGGGTGCGAGGCCGTCACGGGCGTTCTCGCCGACTACCGGGTGGACCAGATCTTTCTGGCGCTGCCGCTCGAGGCCCACCATGAAGTCCTGAAGGTCCTGAATGCCATCGAGGGCGAGCTGCTCGACGTCAAGATGGTGCCGGACGTCCTCCAGTTCGTCACGCTCCGGGCGGCCGTCGAGGAGCTCGAGGGCCTGCCCGTCATCAGCCTCGCGCAGTCGCCCATCACCGGGTGGGCGCGCGTCCTCAAGCGCGGCACGGACTTGTTCCTGGCGACCCTCGGTCTGGTCGTGCTGGCCCCCGTCCTCGGCCTGATCGCGGGCTTGATTCGGTTCACGTCGTCGGGGTCCGTGTTCTACCGTCAGGAGCGTACGGGGCTCGACGGGCGCTCGTTCGACATCGTGAAGTTCCGAACGATGCCGGAAGGAGCCGAGGGCGACTCCGGACCGGTGTGGGCGCGCCGCGGCGACCGCCGCGCCACCCGGCTGGGACGGCTCCTCCGGCGCTTCTCCCTGGACGAGCTGCCCCAGCTCTGGAACGTGCTGCTGGGGGACATGAGCCTGGTCGGACCCCGGCCGGAGCGTCCGTTCTTCGTGCATCAGTTCAAGACGCGGATCCCGCAGTACATGCTCCGTCACAAGGTCAAAGCCGGGCTCACCGGGTGGGCGCAGGTCAACGGGCTCCGGGGCGACACCTCGATCGAAAAGCGGATCGAGTACGACCTCTACTACATCCAGAACTGGTCGCTGGCCCTCGACGTGAAGATCATGATCCTCACCTGCTACCGGGCGTGGCAGCATCGGCACCTCGCGTAGCGGGATGACGCGCATGCGTGGGCTGATCCTCTCCGGCGGGCGCGGGACGCGGCTCAGGCCGATCACCTACACGTCGGCGAAGCAGCTGGTGCCGGTCGCCAACAAGCCCATCCTCTTCTACGGCCTCGAGGCGCTCGCCGCGTCTGGCGTGGACGAGGTCGGGATCGTGGTCGGCGACACCCACCAGGAGATCCGGGACGCGGTCGGCGACGGCGGCCGCTGGGGCGTGGGGGTGACCTACATTCCGCAGCCCGCCCCGCTTGGTCTGGCCCATGCCGTGCTGACGGCGGCCCCGTTCCTCCGGGACGAGCCGTTCGTGATGTATCTCGGCGACAACCTGATCCGCGAGCCGCTCGCCCCGCTCGTCGCGCGGTTCCAGGCCGAGGCACCCGCCGCCCAGATCCTCCTCGCCAAGGTGCCGAACCCGCAGGATTTCGGCGTCGCCGTGCTCGAGGGCGGGCGCGTCGTCCGGCTGGTCGAGAAGCCGCCCGCGCCCCCCTCCGACCTCGCCCTGGTCGGCGTCTACATGTTCGACCACCACGTCCTCGACGCGGCCCGGGCTATCCGGCCGTCCGCGCGCGGTGAGCTCGAGATCACCGACGCGATCCAGTACCTCATCGACCGCGGGCTCCAGGTCCGCCCCCACGTGATCGAGGGATGGTGGAAGGACACCGGCAAGCTCGAGGACCTTCTGGAGGCCAACCGGATCGTGCTCGACACCCTGGACCCGCGGGTCGAGGGCGTCGTCGAGGCGTCGGAGATCACCGGCCGTGTCGTGGTCGAGCCGGGGGCGCGCATCGTGCGGAGCGTGGTCCGCGGCCCGGCCATCATCGGCCGCGACGCGGTCGTCGAGAACGCCTACGTGGGGCCCTTCACGGCCATCGGGGACGGCGTGACCATCCGCGCCAGCGAGGTCGAGCACTCGATCATCCTCGAGGGGTCGTCCCTGACCGACGTCGGGGCGCGGATCGAATCGAGCCTGCTCGGGCGCGGCGCGCGCGTCTACCGCGCGGCCGCCAAGCCGCGGGCCTACAACCTCATGCTGGGTGACCGGAGCCAGGTCGGGCTCGTGTAGCTCACCATGACGGGCGCCGAAACCTACCGCGGCAAGGGCTTGATCGTCGACCCGATCCACGGTTACCTCCTCTATACGCGGGCCGACGGCCTCCTGGCGAGCGAGGCGACCGAGCAAGACCTAATCGACACCCCGTGGGTGCAGCGCCTCCGTCGGATCCCCCAGCTTCAGTCCGCGCGCTGGGTGTTCCCGACCGCCGAGCACAGCCGCTTCCCGCACGCACTCGGCGCGATGCACGTCGCCGGCCGCTTCGCCCAGCAGCTCTGGCCGTCCCTCAAGGCCGTCTTCCCGGACGCCCCCTCGGCCCCGCTCGTGGAGGAGCTCCTCCGCGTGGCCGGGCTTCTCCACGACGTGGGCCACGGCCCGTTCGGGCACTTCTTCGACGACAACTTCCTGTCCGACATCGACCTCACCCACGAGCTGGTCGGCCAGCGGATCATCCGCGAGGAGCTCGGGGACACGATCCGCGGACTCCACCGAAGCCCGCACGGCGTGTTCGACGCCGGCGAGGTGATTGACCCCGAGTGGATCTGCTACCTCATGGGTAAGACGTACACGCAGCCGGCCGCGGGCGACCCGCCGTGGCTCGCTTTCCTGAAACCCGTCCTCTCGGGGATCTACACCGCGGACAACCTGGACTACGTGCTTCGCGACGCCCACATGTGCGGGGTCGCGGTGGGGGCGGATCTCGACCGGATCATCTACTACAGCTTTTTCACGCCGGAAGGGCTGACGCTCGACCGGAGCGGGACGCAGGCCCTCATCATGTTCCTGACCGCGCGCTTCTACATGTACACGAACGTCTACTACCACCGGACGACGCGCGCCATCGACCTCCACCTCAAGGAGATCTTTCGGCCGACCATGCGCATCGTCTTCCCGTGGGACCTCCGGAAGGACCTCCATCCCTACCTCCACCTCACGGAGTGGACGCTCCTCGAGGAGGTCGGGCGCTGGCACAACGCGGAGGACCCCGAGCGGCGGGCGCTCGGCCGGGAGTGGCGGCAGGTGCTCGACCGCCGGATTCGATGGCGCATGGTCCACGAGGAGGTCCTCGACGACACCGAGATCACGGGCTGGAGCGGCATGCGCCCGGAGGCTGTCGCGAGCGAGGTCCGGGCGGCGCTCCCGCGGACGCTCCAGGGGATCGAGTTCCAGGTCGACCTCGCGTTTCAGGACCCGCGTCCCCTGAACCCGCTCGCGATGGGCGACCGGCAGATCTACGTCTACGACGGGGTGACCGGCCGAGTATCTACGGAGGCGCTGGCCGCCCTGTTCAAGTACCTGCCGGGGAAGGTCGCCCAGTGCCGGATCTTCGCGCGGGATCACCGCCACGATCGGGAGCTGACCGAGGCATTCCGGCGGGTGCTCGGCGCCGACCGTCCGCTGCCGTCGGCGAGCTGAGCACGTGGACCTTCTGGAGATCAAGGGACGCATCGCGGTGGCCCTGGTAGAGTCGATCTTTCGCCGGGCGGGCTTCACCCTCGCTCCGCCCGTCGCGGTCGAGACGTCGCAGCGCCTGGGACGGGAGGACCTCATCCCCGACTTCCAGGCGACCCTCGCGCCGGCCAGCGGGAGCCCCGGCGAGGCCTCGTGCGTCGTCGAGGTGCGCTATCGGCCCCAGGTGGGGCAGTACCTCCTCATCGAGGCTCAGCGCGGGCCCCACTCTCTGTTCGCGGTGGCCAAGCGCCACTGGCCGACCCTGGTGTTCGTCTTCGTCACGGACCATCCCGAGGCGGGGCGGTCGTGCTTCCAGGTGGTCGATTTGGGGTCCTGGGCGGTGGGGAACGCGGTGACGGCGCTCGACCTCCACGCCCACGAGGAGCTGCGGATCTTTCGCCAGAACGTCGAGGAGCACGAGGCGCTCTTGCGGCGGATGTTCGCCCTCCTGACCGGCTGAGCCGGGGCTGGCCACGACGCCGCCGAGGGCGGCAAAGGAACGGACGCATGCAGAAGTTCCGCGGCGTGGACTACTATGGGGTCGAGGCCCTGCTCTCGGACGAGGAGCGGATGGTGCGCGACGCGGTCCGGGACTGGGTCGAGGCCGAGTTCCTTCCGCTCGTCACCGAGCACCACCGGGCTGGCACCTTCCCCGTGGCCGTCGTGCCGCAGCTGGGTGAGCTCGGCATCTTCGGCGCGAGCCTCACGGGCTATGGGTGCGCGGGCCTGTCGAACGTGGCCTACGGGTTGATCATGCAGGAGCTCGAGCGCGGCGATTCGGGACTCCGCTCCTTCGCCTCCGTGCAGAGCGGTCTCGTCATGTACCCCATCCATCGCTTCGGCTCCGACGCGCAGAAGGATCGATGGCTGCCGGCGCTCCAGCGCGGCGCCGCCATCGGATGCTTCGGGCTCACCGAGCCCGACCACGGATCCGACCCCGGCGGGATGGCGACCCGCGCGGTCCGGCGAGGCGACCACTACGTGCTGAACGGCACCAAGCTGTGGATCACGAACGGGTCCGTCGCCGACGTCGCCGTGGTGTGGGCCAAGGACGAGGGCGGCGAGATCGGCGCCTACCTGGTCGAGCGCGGCACCCCGGGATTCGGCGCCCTCGACATCCACGGCAAGTTCTCGATGCGGGCCTCGATCACATCGGAGCTCTCCTTCCAGGACTGCCGTATCCGGCTCGAGAGCCGGCTGCCCGGCGCCAAGGGCCTGAAGGCGCCCCTGGCCTGCCTGTCCCAGGCCCGCTACGGGATCGCCTGGGGCGCGGTGGGCGCCGCCCAGGCCTGCTACGACTGGGCGCTCCAGTACGCGCAAACGCGCGTGCAGTTCGGGAAGGCCATCGCCGGCTTCCAGCTCGTGCAGCGGAAGCTCGTGTGGATGGTCACGGAGATCACGAAGGGGCAGCTCCTGTGCCTCCAGCTCGGCCGCCTGAAGGACGGCGCCGGCGTCCGGCCCCAGCAGGTCTCGATGGCCAAGATGAACAACGTGTGGATGGCGCTCGAGACGGCGCGGATGGCCCGCGACATCCTCGGCGCCGCGGGGATCGTCGACGAGCACCCGATCATCCGCCACCTCATGAACCTCGAGACCGTCATCACCTACGAGGGGACGCACGACGTCCACACACTGATCATCGGGCGCGACCTCACGGGGCTGGACGCCTTCGCCTGAGCGCGGCATGGGCGACGAGGCGCTCTTTCGCG
>DATAFX010000054.1:0-11192 GCA_036257195.1 Candidatus Methylomirabilota bacterium
CAACCACCAGGGCGGCAAGGCCGTCGGCCTCTCGGGGAAAGACGGCACCCTCATCCGCGCCCGCCGGCGCGTCCACCGGACGCCGGCGGGGGAGGAGCTCGACATCGGGCTGGTCGGCGACGTGACGCACGTCAACCCGGAGCCAATCCGCCTACTCGACGAGCACGGGTTCATCCCCGTGATCGCCCCGGTTGGCGTCGGCGATGACGGCGAGAGTTACAACATCAACGCCGATCTGGTCGCCGGGGAGATGGCGGCGGCCCTCCAGGCCGAGAAGCTCATCCACCTGACGGACGTCGAGGGGATCAAGGGGCCCGGGGGCGAGCTGATCTCCACCCTCTCCCAGGTCGAGGCGCGCCGCCTGGTGGCCGCCGGGGTGATCGAGGGTGGCATGCTGCCGAAGGTCGAGTCGTCCCTCCGGGCGCTCGAGTCCGGCACCGCCAAGGCCCACATCCTGGACGGCCGCATCCCCCACGCGATCCTGCTGGAGATCTTCACGAAGGAAGGCATCGGGACCGAGATCGTGCTGTAGGGGAATCTGATTGAGCTGGTCCCTGCACCTGTCCTGCACGCCCTGAACCCGCGCGGGTATCTCCTGCGCGTCCGCTAGGACGCGCCGCGGCTCCCCGCGCGTGCAGGTGTGGTTCTGGAAGGGGAAGGTGTCAGGCGTCACACGCCCGCGGCCTGCGCCTAGGCCTCGTGGTTCTCGTCGCGCCCGGCGTGCGGTACAATACGCCCGCTATGCTTCCGCCCCTCCTCCGGATGAGGCCAGGCCCCGGGTTGCGGCCGGGCGTCGCCCGCCGCCGCTGCCCCGGGGCTCCCGACGTGGACCGGGCCGCCCGCTAGAACGCCCGAGCGGCCCCGCTGGCGTCTTCCCTCGAACCCACGCGGCGAAACCGCCGCTTCCGGAGGCCTCGATGAGCCAGGACACGAAGACCCTTCTCGAGTGGAGCAACAAGTACCTCTTCCAGAACTACGGGCGGGCGCCGCTCTGTCTGATCCGGGGCGAGGGCGCCCGGGTCTGGGACACCGACGGCAAGGAGTACCTCGACTTCGTCGGCGGGATCGCGGTAGACGCGCTGGGCCACTCGCACCCGAAGATCGTCGGCGCGATCCGCGAGCAGGCGACCGCCCTCCTCCAGGTGTCGAACCTCTACCAGATCCCGTCCCAGATCCACCTGGCGAAGCTGCTGGTGGACCACTCGTTCGGGGACCGCGTCTTCTTCTGCAACTCGGGCACGGAGGCCAACGAGGCGGCGATCAAGCTCGCGCGGAAGTACGCGAAGGAGACCCGCGCCACCGACGTGGTCGACATCGTCACGATGCGGGGCGCGTTCCACGGTCGGACGCTCGGAGCGCTCTCCGCGACGCCGAACGAGAAGTACCAGCACGGGTTTGAGCCGCTCCTGCCCGGCTTCAAGTACGTTCCGTTCGGCGACGTGAAGGCGGTCGAGCGCGCGGTCGACAACCGAACAGCGGCCATCCTGGTCGAGCCAATCCAGGGGGAGGGCGGGGTCAACGTCGCGCCCGACGGGTACCTGGCGCTCCTCCGCCGGCTGTGCGACGAGACCGGCGCGCTCCTCATGTTCGACGAGATCCAGACCGGCATGGGGCGCACCGGCCGCCTCTGGGGGTACCAGCACTGGGGCGTCGAGCCCGACGTCATGACGCTCGCGAAAGCCTTGGCCAGCGGGATCCCGATCGGGGCGATGGTGGCGCGAGAGTCCTGCGCGCGCGTGATGGTCGCCGGCACTCACGGCACGACGTTCGGCGGCAACCCATTCTCCACGACGGTCGGGGTCGCCACCTTCACCACGATGCTCGAGGACCGGCTCCCCGAGCGCGCGGACCAGGTGGGAGCGCACCTGATGGGCCGGCTCCGCGCCCTCGCCGCCGGGCTCCCGGCCATCCGCGAGGTTCGCGGCAAGGGGCTCCTGATCGGCATCGATCTCGACCGGCCGGCGGGGGCGGTCGTGGACGCTTGCCGCGACCGTGGCCTCCTGGTCCTGACCGCGGGCGAGAAGATCCTCCGTATGACGCCACCGCTGATCGTGGACGAGAGCGACACCGACCGGGCCGTCGCGATCGTCGGGGACGTCCTCCGGCAGCCCAAGCCGTGAACCGCCTGCTCTCCATCGCGGACCTCTCGGCGAAGGAGGTGGACGAGCTCTTCCGCCTCGCCGCCGAGTGGAAGGCGCAGACGAAGGCGCGCGAAGCGAGGACGCCGCTCGTCGGTCACTCGCTGGCCCTCGTCTTCGAGAAGCCGTCGCTCCGTACTCGCGTCACCTTCGAGGTGGGGATGGCCCAGCTCGGGGGCGCCAGCGTCTATCTCGCGGGACAGGACATCGGGCTCGGACGGCGCGAGTCGATCACGGACGTGGCCCGGAACCTCGGGCGCTGGGTGGACGTGGTGGCGGCCCGCACTTTCGACCAGGCGACGGTCGACGAGCTCGCGCGCCACGCCGGGATTCCCGTCGTGAACGCCCTCTCCGACAGCGAGCACCCGTGCCAGGCGCTCGCGGACTTCTTCACGCTGTGGGAGCGGGGACTCGATCTCCGCCGCCTCCGCCTGGCCTGGATCGGCGACGGGAACAACGTGTGCCATTCCCTGATGCTCCTGGCCGCGCTCCTGGGGACGGAGATGGCGGTGGCGGTGCCCCCGGGGTTCGAGCCGGACGCACGGATCCTCGAGACCGCCCGAACGTGGGGCGGGCGGGTGAGGGTCACCGACGACGTCCCCGAGGCAGCCCGCGGCGCCGACGCGATCTACACCGACGTGTGGATCAGCATGGGGCAGGAGGCCGAGCGCGAGCGCCGGCTCGAGGCCTTCTCGCGCTACCAGGTGAACGAGCGCGTGGTGGGATTCGCCAAGCCCGGGGCGGTCGTGATGCACTGCCTGCCGGCGCACCGCGGCGAGGAGATTACCGACGCCGTTCTCGACGGTCCGCAGAGCGTGGCGCTTGACCAGGCCGAGAACCGGCTGCACGTGCAGAAGGCCGTCCTCCTCCGGCTCCTGGGCAAGGGCTAGGCCGGGAGCCAAGCGATGAACGGACCCAAGAAGATCGTCCTCGCGTACTCGGGCGGACTCGACACCTCGGTGATCCTGGCCTGGCTGAAGGAGACCCACGGGGCCGAGATCGTGGCCTACACGGCCGACCTGGGGCAGGCCGAGGAGCTGATACCCGTCCGCGAGAAGGCGCTCCGGACCGGGGCGAGCGCGGTGCACATCGTCGATCTCCGGGAAGAGTTCGTCCGCGACTTCGTGTTCCCGGTGCTGCGGGCGAACGCGACCTACGAGGCAGGGTACCTCCTCGGGACCTCGTTCGCCCGCCCACTCATCGCCAAGGGGCAGGTGGAGGTCGCGCGGGCCGAGGGGGCGGACGCCGTCGCCCACGGCGCGACCGGCAAGGGCAACGACCAGGTGCGCTTCGAGCTGACCTACGCCGCGCTCGCCCCCGATCTCCGGGTGATCGCCCCCTGGCGCGACTGGGACCTCCGCTCCCGCACGGACCTCATGGCCTACGCCGAGCGCCACGGCATCCCTGTCCCGACGACCCCCGCGCGCCCGTATTCCATGGACCGGAACCTCTTCCACATCTCGTACGAGGGCGGGATCCTCGAGGATCCTTGGGCCGAGCCGCCGGCGAAGATGTTCCTCCTGACTCGGTCTCCCGAGGAGGCGCCGGACGTGCCCACCGAGGTCGAGATCGAGTTCGAGGCCGGGAACCCGGTCGCGGTCGACGGCCGGCGGCTCGGGCCGGTGGCGCTCCTCGAGCGCCTGAACCGCCTGGGCGGAGACAACGGAGTCGGCCGGATCGACCTCGTCGAGAACCGCTACGTCGGGATGAAGTCCCGAGGCGTGTACGAGACCCCGGGGGGGACCATCCTCCACGCGGCGCACCGGGCGATCGAGTCGATCACCATGGACCGGGAGCTCCTGCACCTCCGCGACTCCCTGGTGCCGCGTTACGCGGAGATGATCTACTACGGGTTCTGGTACGCCCCGGAGCGGGAGACGCTCCAGGTCCTCATGGACCACGCCCAGCGGGACGTGACCGGCACCGTGCGGCTCAAGCTCTACAAGGGCAACGTGACGGTAGCCGGGCGGCGCTCGCCGCGCTCGCTCTACCGGCAGGACGTGGTGACGTTCGAGGCCGACTCCGTGTATCGCCAGAAGGACGCCGAAGGCTTCATCCGCCTGAACGCGCTCCGACTCCGCATCCGAGCCCTCCGCGACACGGACCCCGCCGCCGAGCCTCGGTGATCGACGTCGCGCTCACGCTCGAGGAGGCGCGCGGGGTGCCGCTCGCCGGCGTGACCGCGGTCGTCCTGGACGTGGTGCGCGCCTCCACGACGATCGTCGCCGCCATCGCCGGCGGGGCGCGGGCCGTGATCCCGGTCGGATCCCCCGACGAGGCCCGGGCGCTCGCCCGACGGGTGAGCGGGGGGCCGGTCCTGGTGGGTGGCGAGCGAGGCGGCGCCCCGCCGCCGGGATTCGATCACGGCAACTCCCCCGCCGAGTACACCCCGGATCGCGTGCGCGGGCGCACCGTCGCGTTCACTACCACCAACGGCACCCGCGCCCTCCTCGCCGTCGCCGGCGCCCGCCGGATCGCCGTGGGCGGCTTCGTGAACGCCGCCGCCGTCGCCCGCTGGGTGGCCCGCGAGCCGGGCGACGTCCTCCTCGTGTGCGCGGGGGAGCGGGGGCGCTTCTGCCTGGAGGACGCGGTGTGCGCCGGGCTCCTGGTCTCGCGCCTCGCCGCCGCCGACGACGCGCTCACCGACGCCGCGCGAGCGGCGCGCGCGCTCTGGGAGCGCTACGCCGGGGACCTGGGGGCGATGCTGACCGACGCGACGTGGGCGCAGGCGCTCGTGGGCCAGGGGCGGGGCGCCGACCTGCCCCTCTGCGTCGCCCTGGACGTTCACGACGTGGTCCCGGTGCTCCGCGACGGCGCCCTGGTGGCGAGCGACCGTAACTTGACCCCCCTCGGGGCGCTTGGCCATAATGAACCGGTGAGCGGCGCGCCCGGAGGCGAGGCGTGAACCTACCGACGCAGCTGACGGTCGGGCGGATCTGTCTCGTGCCGCTCGTCGTCGCGTTCCTGATCTCGAACGAGTCCACCCACGCGCTCGTGGCCGCGGTGCTGTTCGCCGGCGCCGCGCTGACCGACTGGCTGGACGGTCTCATTGCCCGGCGGCGTGGCCAGGTGACCACCCTCGGCAAGCTCCTGGACCCCGTCGCCGACAAGGTGCTCGTGTCGGCCGCTCTCATCTCGCTCGTCCAGGTGGGCACGATTGAGGCCTGGATGGTTGTGATCGTGATCGGGCGGGAGTTCGCGGTGACGGGCCTCCGCAGCGTCTCCGCGGCCCAGGGTCTGGTGATCGAGGCGTCCGACCTGGGCAAGTACAAGACGGTGGCCCAGTACCTGGCGGTGACGCTCCTGATCCTCGAGCGCAACGTCCCGGCCGGCCTGGACGGGGAGTTCATCTACCTCTCCCGGGGCATGCTCTGGGCGGCACTCACCCTCACCGTGTTCTCCGGGATCGACTACTTCGTCCGCTTCTACCGCGCCTCCGACGTCGAGACTGTGGTCCGCGGAGAAGATCGCTGGCGCTAAGCGCGCTGTGGCTCCTCGGCGCCTATCTGGTCGGCGCCATCCCGGTGGGCTACGTCGTCGCGCGCGTCCTGGGCGTCGACATCCGCCGCCGCGGCAGTGGGAACATCGGGGCGACCAACGTTCTCCGCACGGCGGGCTGGACCCCCGCGCTCGCCACCCTCTTCGGTGACATCGCGAAGGGTTACGCCGCGACCTGGCTCGGAAGCCTGGCGGGCGCCGGCCCGGGGTGGGCGGCAGCGGCGGCGGTCCTGGCGGTGGTCGGCAACTGCTGGCCCGTGTTCCTGGGGTTCCGCGGCGGGAAGGGCGTGGCCACCGCCCTCGGCGCGTTTCTCCGCATCACGCCCTGGGCGCTCATCCCGGCGGCCATCGTCTTCGTGACCCTCGTTGCGTCGTTCCGGTTCATCTCCCTCGCCTCCCTCTGCGCCGCGATCGGGCTCCCCCTCGCCATCCTGGCGCTCGGCTATCCCGCACCGCTCGCGTTGGCCGGCCTCGCCGTCGCGGTCATCGTCATCGCCCGGCACCTCGAGAACATCCAGCGGCTCTTGGCGGGCACCGAGAACCGCTTCGGCGGACCGCGCCCGGGCTCGGGCGGCGTGCTGGCAGGCTCGGGCGGCGTGCGGTGACCGCCGGCCGCCTCGCCGTCGTCGGCGCGGGCGCCTGGGGCACGGCGCTCTCCGTCCAAGCGACGCGCGCGGGCTTTGCGCCCCGCCTCTGGGTGTTCGAGCCCGAGCTTCTCGAGATCTTGCGGGCGACCTCGGAGAATCCGTGGTTCCTGCCGGGGGTGCACCTTCCCGAGACGATCGAGCCGCTCGGCGACCTCGCCGCGGTGGTGGGCGACGCGGGGACCGTGGTGATCGCGGTGCCGTCTCACGTCTTCCGCAGCGTCGCCCGGGCGGTGGCGCCCCACCTGGCTCCCGGAGCGTGCGTCCTCTCGGTGGCGAAGGGCATCGAGGACGACCGCCTCGCCCGGATGTCAGAGATCCTGGCCGATGAGCTGCCGTCCAGTCATTCGCGCCGGGTGGCCGTGCTCTCGGGGCCGACCTTCGCCCACGAGGTCGGCCACGGGCAACCGACAGCGGCCGTCCTCGCGTCGACGGACGGGGAGCTCGCCCGGTCGCTCCAGACGGCGTTGACGACGCCGACGTTTCGCCTATACACGCAGTCGGACGTGACCGGCGTGGAGCTCGGCGGCGCCCTGAAGAACGTGATGGCGATCGCCACCGGGATCGCTGACGGCTTGGAGCTCGGGTACAACGCCCGCGCCGCTCTCCTTACGCGAGGACTCGCCGAGATCACTCGCCTGGGTGTCGCGCTGGGTGCGAGGGCGCGCACCCTCGCCGGGCTGGCGGGGCTCGGCGATCTGATCCTGACCTGCACCGGCGAGCTGTCGCGGAACCGACGACTGGGACTCGCCCTCGCCCGCGGGGAGTCCCTTGCCGAGTGGCAGGCCGGGACCCGCTCGGTGGCGGAGGGGGTGCGTACCGCTCAGGCAGGGCTGGCCCTCGCCCGGCGCGTTGCGGTGGCCACCCCCGTAATCGCCGAGGTCGCGGCGGTGCTCTTCGAGCGGAAGGCGCCGAGGGAGGCACTCCTGGCGCTCCTCTCGCGCTCGACCCGTCCTGAAGAGGAGCCGTACGACCTAACGGGGACCGACGATGCCTGAGCTCCGCAAGGACCCTGTCGTCGAGCGCTGGGTGATCATCGCCACCGAGCGAGCTCGGCGTCCATCGGACTTCGCGCCGGAGACGGTCCCAACGCAGGGCCCGGAGGGATGCCCATTCTGCCCGGGCCACGAGGACCGGACGCCTCCCGAGGTTCTCCGCACCGGCGGGTCCGAGGACGGCCCCTGGACGGTGAGGGTGGTCCCGAACAAGTTCCCGGCGCTCCACTCGGACGGCGAGGTCCACGCGGCCGGCGAGGGGATCTATGACCGCATCGACGGGCTAGGGGCGCACGAGGTCGTCATCGAGAGCCCGGATCACTTCGCGGGACTGGGAACGCTCCCAGTCGCGCACGTCGGCGAGGTGCTGGTCGCGTATCGCGAGCGCCTGCTCGCCCTGCGGAAGGATTCGCGGCTCGAGTACGTCCTGATCTTCAAGAACCACGGCGTGGCGGCCGGCGCGTCGCTCGAGCACCCGCACTCCCAGCTGATTGCCACGCCGATCCTTCCGGAGCTGGTGGCCGAGGAGCTTCAGGGCGCGATCCGCTACTTCCGGATGAAGGAGCGCTGCGTGTGGTGCGACATCGTTCGGCAGGAGCGGCGTGATGGAGCCAGGCTTGTCCTCGAGGAGGACGGGTTCGTGGCCGTCGCGCCCTATGCTTCCCGATTCCCCTACGAGACGTGGATTCTGCCGACCGTCCACCGGGCGAGCTTCGAGAGTCTCCTGACGGACGAGGTGGACGCCCTGGCGCGGCTGCTGCGGGAGCTGGTCGCCCGGCTGGGCGTCCTGTTCCGCGACCCGCCGTACAACTTCGCTCTGCACACGGCGCCGCTCCGGGAGACGGACCCCGAGCACTTCCACTGGCACCTTGAGCTCATGCCGAAGCTCACGCGACTCGCCGGGTTCGAGCTCGGCTCGGGCTTCTTCATCAACCCGACACCCCCTGAAGACGCGGCCCGCTTTCTGCGCTTGGCTCGGCCCGTTTCGGCCGTGCCGGCGAGCTGACGCGCCCCTGAGCCCGGCGAGTTTGACCCCCCCGGGGGCCCCTGTTAGAATCCGGGCGTCGAGCGGGAATAGCTCAGGGGTAGAGCACAACCTTGCCAAGGTTGGGGTCGCGGGTTCAAATCCCGTTTCCCGCTCCAGTCTCGAGGCGATGGCGGGGGAGAACGGCGAGGCGACGAGCGCGCTGAGCCTGACTCCCCCGCCGCGCTCACCGCGCTCGCTGGGTGGGCCGGTGATCCGGGTCGGGCGCAAAGGCGTCGGACGCGCTCGCACCTTCAGCGACTTCGACCGCGCTCCAATCGTGTGCGCACTTGTAGTGTCTTGTATCAGGGACAACAGGCCCGCTCGTGCAGCCTACCCTATCGCGGCACTGCAACCTCCGTGGACTGGGTGAGCGATGGACCGACGTGCTGGCGCCGCTGTGACCGGCCGTCGGGCGGTGGTGGGGCGTGCTGGCGGGCGGTCGGGACGCGCTCGTCCTGGGCGCCCCGGGGCCGGCGCAGTTCCGGGCGAGCGAAGGGAGCCGAGGGAGAGCAGAGGATGAGCGACAGGAAGGGGAGCGATCCAAAGTTCGTGCAGATCACCACGTCGGTGCACCACGCCGAGATCCTGCTGTACGCCCTCGACGAGTCAGGCGATGTGTGGCGCTTCGATGACAAGACGCGCCAGTGGGTCATGCTGCCCAGGGACCGGAGGTAGGAGACCTCCTCCGCCGGTGCTGGCGCGGGCGGATGAGGGGATCCCGTAGGAGCCACCAATGACGATGGAGCCATTCGATCAGACGAAGGCCGCTGCTTTTCAGACACGCATGGTCGATATCCTCAACTCCTCGTTTCTTGCCCTGGCCATGAGCGTTGGGCATCACCTGGGTCTCTTCGACATGATGGCTGGACGCGACTGGGCCACCAGCGCCGAGACCGCCGAGGCGGCTAGGTTGCAGGAGCGCTACGTTCGAGAATGGCTTGCGGCGATGGTGGTTGGGCGCATTGTCGAGTACAACGGCGCCGGGAAGTACCGTTTGCCCCCCGAGCATTCCGCCGCCATCAGCCGCGAGGCTGGTCTCGCGAACATGGCAAACCGGATATGTTTTGTGGGTTACCTCGGGCAGGTCGTAGATGAGGTTGTTACGGCGTTCCGGGAAGGCGGTGGCGTACCATACTCTCGATACCCGCGCTTCCTCGATCAGATCGCGCGCAATGGGGTGGCGGGACTCGATGCGAACCTGCTTGGCGTGATGTTGCCTCTTGTTGAGAACCTTCAGCCACGGCTCCGGAGTGGCATCGATGTGCTAGACGTCGGCTGCGGTCACGGCCACGCCATCAACCTCATGGCCGGGGTTTACCCCGCGAGTCGGTTCCTTGGGGTGGATGTCGCGGTCCAAAGCATTGAGCGAGCACAGGCGGAAGCCGCTTCGCTCGGCCTCCAAAATGCACGGTTTGAGCTGCGCGACGCGGCCGCACTTGGGGAGCACGAGACCTTCGATTTCATTACCACATTCGATGCGATCCACGACCAGGTCGACCCAGCGGCCGTCCTGCGCGGTATCTATGCGGCACTGCGCCCGGGCGGCACCTATCTCTGTGTCGATATCGGTGGTTCGGGTGACTTACTGACCGACATGCAGCATCCGCTGGGCCCGTACCTCTACACGGCCTCCTTAATGCACTGCATGACCGTATCGCTCGCGGACGGAGGGGCTGGCCTGGGGACGATGTGGGGCGAGCCACTCGCACGTCGGATGTTTCGGGACGCCGGCTTCGACAAGGTCGAAGTGAAGCGCGTGGCGGACGACCCGACCGATTTCTACTACATCCTTCGCAAGTAGTGGATCACAATGTTCGCATGACTGTACTTGCTCCAACACTGACTAGACAGTACGTCGACAAGATCCTCAAAGGCGGGAAGCCCACCAACCTCCCCATCGAGCAGCCCACGAAACTCGAGCTGGCCAGCAACCTCAAGACCGCGAAAGCCCTCGGACTCACGATCCCGCCGTCGGTACTCGCGCGGGCGGATGAGGGGATCCAGTGACGGTGCTCAGTGGTCTCCGGATACTGGGAGGCATGGTGGCCTTCGTGGTCGCGCTTGGATGTACCAGCATGCCCCGACCGGTGTCCTGGGCCAGTCGCGCGTATCCTACCCCAGGGTCTGCGGAGAGTCGAGTTGCGGTGGCTGCGTGCGAGGCCAAAGTGGATGCGGCCACTCGTCGAGCCGCCGATGGGCACGTCACGTGGGAACCCAGTGTCGACCGATTCTTCGGATTGCCCACGGTCAGCTATCGGCCCCGCTACACCTGGACACCGCAGGAGGCTGCGGCGCGAGTGCAGATGGAACAGGTCGTCAGCACTTGCATGGAGGAGGGCGGTTGGATTCCGTGCATTTGGGACCGTGAACGGTCCGACGCTTCAATGGACCTGCGAGGGCCGGGCTGGATGTGTCGCCGCGTCCGCCCTGACGATCCGCAGCCGTGACACCGCCTACCTGGCCCGCCGCCGCCGGCCGGCGCCGCCCGGCCCGCTGCTGGACCTGTAGCCGCGAGGCCGCGCCGATGCGCTTCCGAGCGAGCGACTTCGGGCGCACAGGGTGGGCGACGCCACGCCAGAATCTCCAGAACGGGAGGCGCTGAGCCCGGCCCATCTGCGCGGGCGGTGGAGCGGCTCGAGGGGTTGACGGCGGTGCCAGGACGCGTCGCGTCAGCACATGAATCAGCACAAAGTGGTAAAATCGTGCCCGTTGTCTCGCAAGGCTGATGCGTAACCTCGCGTCAGATTGGAACGGCGGCGTAGCCAAGTGGTTAAGGCGACGGTCTGCAAAACCGTTATCCGGCGGTTCGAATCCGCCCGCCGCCTCCATCCACTCTTCTTCTGACGCCGGTCGGTCGGCTGGCGGCGCCTTCTGCGTCACGCCCGGGGAC
>DATAFX010000101.1:0-30408 GCA_036257195.1 Candidatus Methylomirabilota bacterium
CCCCCTCGATCCGCAGGGGGCGCCGCTCCGCCTCGTCGCGGACGAGCACACGGGCCGGCTCCCATCCATACGCGACCGAGTCCCAGACGAAGTAGGCCAGCAGCAGGACGGCCACCGCGAAGAGCCAGTGCGGCCAGAGGCGGAAGGTCCACGCGAAGGGGACGCCCTCGAGGTACCCCAGGAACAGCGGCGGGTCTCCCAGCGGGGTCAGAAGTCCTCCGATGTTGGAGACCAGGAAGATGAAGAAGACGACGGTGTGGGTGATGCGCGTCCGCTGCCGGTTGGTCTGGAGGACCGGGCGGATCAGGAGCATCGACGCGCCCGTAGTGCCGAGGAACGAGGCGAGGACGCTGCCGATGGCCAGGAACGTCGTGTTGACCAGGGGCGTCGCTTCCAGGTCGCCGCTCAGCCGGATCCCTCCGGCGATCACGTAGAGCGCCGTCAGCAGCAGCATGAACGCCACGTACTCCTCGGCCGTCTCGAGGAGCGCGTGCGGGTGACGCAGGGCGTAGGCCCCCACGACGGGAAGGCCGAGCGCGCACGCGACGACAAGCTTGTTCCGGTTCGCGTCCCACCAGTGCGGGACCCAGAGCGGACACACGGCGATCGCGAGAAGCATCGCCGCGAACGGAGCGACCGCGTAGACGGGCACGGGGCCGGTGAGCACCGGCCCACGGTATGCCGGCCCGCGCGGCGTTGGCAACCCACCTTGCGGCCCCGGGGGACCTGCGCTAGAGTCCGGCCAGTCGTCGACATGCCCGCGTCGCGCCCGGGACCCGAGCTCTCGTCATGTCCGTCCGGTTCCTGCTGAGCCGTCTTCTCCTGGCGGTGCTCTCGCTCTGGGGCGTGAGCGTGCTCGTGTTCGCCATCCTCCGGATCCTGCCGGGCGATCCCGCCGTGCTCATGGCGCCGGTGGGCTCGACGGTGCAGGACATCGAGCGCGTTCGGCGGGAGTTCGGCCTGTCGGGCTCCTGGTGGGCGCAGTACGGCGCCTTCTTCCTGAGCCTCTGCCGGGGGAACTTCGGCCGCTCGCTCTGGCTCCAGCAAGACGCGCTTCGCGTGATCCTGGAGCGGCTGCCGGCGACCCTCGAGCTCGCGGTGACGGCCCTCGTCCTCGCCACCGGAGGCGGTGTCCTCCTCGGCGCCTGCTCCGTGTGGCGGCGGCGGAGCTGGCTCGAGTCGGGAGCGGTCACGCTCGGCACCCTGGGGATCGCGGTCCCGAACTTCGTGTGGGGCCTCCTCCTCATCGTCCTGTTCGGCGCCATCCTCCAGCTCCTGCCCATATCGGGCCGCATCGCCCCCGAGTACGAGGCGGCGGAGGTGACGGGCTCCGCCGTGGTCGACGTGCTCCTCCGGCGCGACCCCGCCGCGCTCGGCTCGGTCCTCGCCCACCTGATCCTCCCGGCCAGCGCGCTGGCGCTGCCGCTCCTCGCCGCCGTGTTCCGGACCATCCGCTCGGATCTCCTCGGCGCGCTCGGCGAGGAGTACGTCGTCACCGAGCGGATGAAGGGGCTCGGCGAGGCGCGGATCCTCTTCTGGCGGGTGCTCCGGAACGCGCTCATCCCCACCGCGACGCTGATCGGCGTCCAGTTCGGGTTCCTGATCGGCGGGACGGTGCTGATCGAGACGATCTTCGCCTGGCCCGGCATCGGGCAGCTCACGCTCCAGGCGTTTCAGTACCGGGACTTCCCGCTGATCCAGGGGATCGTCCTCGTCTACGCGGTCACGGTCATCCTCTCCAACCTGGCGGTCGACGTGGCGTACTCGTTCCTGAACCCGCGCGTCCGCCTCGTGTCGTGAGGAGCCGGGCGTGAATGGAAAGCTCTGGGCAGGCAGCGCGATCGCGCTCCTCCTGCTCCTCGTCGCCCTGGCGGGCCCTCGGCTCGCGCCTCATGACCCGAACCGGCAGGATCTGGCCTCGGTGCGCCAGCCGCCCGTCTGGGCCGGGGGCGCCTGGCGGCACCCCCTGGGGACCGACAGTCTCGGGCGTGACATCCTCTCGCGTCTCCTGTGGGGCGCCCGGGTGGCCGTCGTCGTCGCGGTGGCCAGCGCCGCCATCTCGGCGCTGGTCGGGGTCCCGGTGGCCCTCGTCGCCGGGTACGCCCGCGGGCGAGTCGACACCGTCCTGATGCGCGTGGTGGACGTCTGGATGTCGATCCCGGCCGTCCTCTTGGCGATCGTCCTCATGGCCGTGCTCGGCCTCGGGCTCTGGAAGGTGGTCCTGGCCATCGTGATCGTCGACTGGACGCGCTTCGCGCGCGTGATCCGCGGCGAGGTGCTGGCGCTCCGCGAGAAGGAGTTCGTCGAGGCGGCGCGCGCCATCGGGCTCCACCCGCTCCGCGTGATGGTGGAGGAGCTCCTGCCGAACCTCGTCCCGCTGATCATCGTCCTCGTGTCCCTCGAGATGGCCATCGCCGTGGGCGTGGAGGCGCTGCTCTCGTTCGTGGGGCTCGGGGTCCAGGCCGCCACGCCGTCCTGGGGCGCCATGATCGCCGAGGGGCGCGGCTACCTCATGGTGAGCTGGTGGGGGATGGGCGTCCCGATGCTGGCCCTGATCGTGGCGGTCGTGGGGTTCAACCTCCTCGGCGAGGGGCTCCGCGAACGATTCGACCCTCGGCTGCGGATGGCCGCGTGAGTTCGCCGGTGACGACCGCACCGGCGCTCGAGCTCCGGACGCTGACCGTTCGCTACGGCGCACGGCTGGCCACTTGGGAGGT
Source organism: Candidatus Methylomirabilota bacterium (assembly GCA_036257195.1). GTDB lineage: Bacteria > Methylomirabilota > Methylomirabilia > Rokubacteriales > DASRDR01 > DASRDR01. The sequence continues at coordinate 2,718 of DATAFX010000101.1, forward strand.
CGACCTCGCGCTCGATCCGGGCGAGGTCCTCGGGCTCGTGGGGGAGTCGGGGGCCGGGAAGTCGACGGTGGGACGCGCCGTCGTCCGGCTCCTGCCCGAGCCGGGGCGAATTGAGGCGGGCGCGATCCGCCTTCACGGTCGTGATCTCCTCGGGCTGTCCGAGACCGAGATGCGGCGACTCCGCGGCGCCGACCTCGCGCTGATCCCCCAGGACCCGCTCTCCGCGCTCAACCCCGCGTTCCGGATCGGCTTCCAGGCGACGGACGCGCTCCGGATCCACCGCGGTCTCACGCGCGACGCGGCGGTGGCCGAGATGGTCCGGCTCCTCGGCGACCTCGGCGTCCCGGAGGCGGCCGACGTGCTCCAGCGTTACCCACACGAGCTATCGGGGGGGATGCGGCAGCGCGTGCTGATCGCGATGGCGTTCTCCTGCGACCCGACGCTCGTCATCGCCGACGAGCCGACGACCGCCCTCGACGTCACGACCCAGGCCCAGATCCTGCGGCTCCTCGAGGAGCTCCAGGCCGAGCGCCGCGTCGCGACGCTCTTCGTGACGCACGACCTGGGCGTCGTCGCGCACCTGGCCCACCGGGTCGCCGTGATGTACGCCGGCTGCCTCGTGGAGTCGGCGCCCACCGGGGAGCTCTTCCGGGCGGCCGCGCACCCCTACACGCAGGGACTCCTGGCCCAGGTCCTCCGGGCTGACGTCCGCGCGGCGGCGAGTGCCGGCATCGAGGGTGTGATGCCCCAGCTGGCGGCGGCGCCCACCGCGTGCCCGTTCCGCGGGGGGTGCTCGAGGCGCATGGCGATCTGCGACGAGACGATGCCCGCGCTCCGCGAGGTCGCTCCCGGCCACGCGGTCGCCTGCCACCTCCACCAGGGGACGTGATGGGCAGGACGCCAGCCGCGCCGCTCCTCGAGACCCGGGACCTCCGAACGTATTTTCGCCGGGGCGGTTGGCTCCGGCCGACCCGGTGGCTGCGCGCCGTCGACGGCGTGAGCCTTTCGCTCGGACGCCAGGAGACCCTCGGCCTGGTCGGGGAGTCGGGCTCCGGGAAGACGACGCTCGGCCGGACCATCCTGCGCCTCGTCGATCCGACGGGGGGCCAGATCCACCTGGGCGGGCAGGAGATCACCGATCTCTCGCAGGCGGCCCTGCGCCCGCTCCGGCGCCGGATGCAGATCGTCTTCCAGAACCCCTACTCCTCGCTCAATCCGCGGCGGCGCGTCGGCGCGATCGTCGGGCAGCCACTCGTCGTGCACCGGGTTCCGGGAGATCATGCCCGCATGGTCGGAGACCTCCTGGAGCGGGTGGGGCTGCCGCCGGACGCGGCGCGCCGCTACCCCCACGAGTTCTCCGGCGGGCAGCGCCAGCGCATCGCGATCGCGCGGGCCCTCGCGCTCCGCCCGGATCTGGTCGTCGCCGACGAGATCACCTCGGGCCTGGACGTGACGGTGAAGCTGCGCGTGCTGGCGCTCCTCCGGGAGCTCCAAGCGGAGTTCCGCGTCGCGTACCTCTTCATCTCACACGACCTCGCGGTGGTGCGGCAGGTGGCGGACCGGGTGGCGGTCATGTACCTGGGCCAGATCGTCGAGGAGGCGCCGACGGACACGCTCTTCGAGCGACCCCTGCATCCGTACACGCGGGTGCTGCAGGCGTCGGTGCCGCCGCCGGACCCGACGGCAAGCTGGCGGCCGCCCGTGCTCTCCGGCGACCCGCCCAGCCCCCTATCCATCCCGCCGGGGTGCCGGTTCCACCCGCGCTGTCCCATCGCCGAGGCGCGCTGCCGGGCGGAAGTCCCCGCGCTGCGGGCGCTCGGACCCGGCCACCGTGTCGCCTGCCACCTGGCGTCGTGAGCCCAGGACCAGCGTAGCCCCGGTGAGCGACGAGGACGCGGTCCACGAGGCGACCGAGCTCTGGCAGGAGGGCTGCCGCCTCCAGATGGCCGGCGAGCTCGACCGCGCCATCGCGGCGTACCGGCGTTCGATCGAGGTCCATCCGACGGCCGAGGCGCACACCTACCTCGGCTGGACGTACAGCTTCCAGGGGAAGCTCGACGAGGCCACGGCGGAGTGCATGCGGGCGATCCAGATCGACCCGGAGTTCGGCAACCCCTACAACGACATCGGCGTCTACCTGATGCAGCGAGACCGGCTGGACGACGCGATCCCGTGGCTTCAGAAGGCCAAGCTCGCCAGGCGGTACGAGCCGCGGCAGTTCCCGTACATGAACCTCGGGCGGATCCATCTCCGGCAGGGCCGCTGGTGGGAAGCGCTCCACGAGTTCGAGGGCGCGGTGCGCGCAGCCCCCACCGACGTCGAGGCGCGGAAGGCGCTCCACACGCTCAGAGGGCGGCTGAACTGATGGCGGGGCGGGTGGCCCTCGTCACCGGCGCGACGCGCGGCATCGCGCGTGGCATCGCGCTGGACCTCGCACGGCAGGGCTGGGCCGTCGCCGTCTCCTACCGGTCGGACGCGCGCGCCGCGGAGGCGACTCGCGCCGACATCGCGGCGGTGGGTGCGCCGGCGCTCGCGCTTCGCGCGGACCTCGGCGACTCGGCCGCGGCGAAGGCGCTCGTCTCTCGGGTGGAGGAGACCTGGGGCCACCTCGACGCCCTCGTCCACGGGGCGGGGCCCTACCACGACGGCCCGCTCCTCGAGGAGACCCCGGAGCGCTGGCGGGAGGCGTTCCGCCAGAACCTGGACCCGCTCCTGTTCCTGGCGCAGGCTGCGGCGCCCGGGATGCGGGCCCGGCGCTGGGGTCGGATCCTCGGGCTCGGCCTCGCGACCGCCGATCGCCTCGCGGCCCAGCCCAACGTCACCGCCTACTACATCGCCAAGGCCGGCCTCCTCGTCCTGGTGCGGTCGCTCGCCAAGGTCCTTGCCCCCGACGGGATCACCGTGAACGCGGTCTCGCCGGGCATCCTCGAGACGCCCGGATACGCGCGGCCGGACCTCCCCGCGTTGCTCGACCGCATCCCCGCGGGACACCTGGGTCAGGTCGACGACGTAGTCGCCGCGGCGCGCTTCCTCCTGTCGGAGGACGCCGGATACGTGACCGGAACGAACATCCACGTGAGCGGAGGCTGGGGCGTCTGACCCGCGGGGCTCCGCGGGCCGAACTTCGTCCGAGGAGGAATCACGATGATCGAGGCGCTTCGCCACCTCACCATCGCGCAGGCCGAAGGGGTCGCCACCGTCCTGCTCGACCGGCCGCCCGTCAACGCGGTCGACCTCGAGGTCATCGACGAGTTCCTCCGGGTCGTTCCCGAGCTGGCGGCGGACCGTGCCGTGCGGGCCGTGATCATCACCGGCCGCGAGCGGCGTTTCTGCGCCGGCGCCGACATCGCGATGCTGCGGGACCTCTCCGTGGAGAATCAGCGCCGGGCGCGCCGGTGGGTGGACGTGCAGGCCGGTCTCGAGGCGATGGAGAAGCCGGTCGTCGCGGCGATCAACGGCTACGCGCTCGGCGGCGGCGCGGAGCTCGCCCTGGCCTGCGACGTGCGGCTCATGGCCCGCGGCGGGGAGATCGGGTTTCCCGAGATCCGCCTCGGGTTCTTCCCGGGCGCCGGCGGCACGCAGCGCCTGACCCGCGTGGTGGGACCGACGCGGGCGCTCCGGCTCATGATGGAGGGGCGGCGGCTCACGGCGGACGAGGCGCGCGCCCTGGGGATCGTGGACGAGGTCGTGCCGGCCGACCTCCTTCAGCAGACCGCGCGGGACGTCGCCGAGCGCCTGGCGGCGGGTCCCACCCGCGCCATGGGGCTCCTCAAGCGGTGCGTCTACCAGGGCCACGGCCGGCCGCTCACCGAGGGCCTCGCGATCGAGGCGGAAGCGGTGGCGGAGCTCATCCGGACGGCCGACGCGCGCGAAGGGATGACCGCCTTCCTCGAGAAGCGCCCGCCCCGCTTCAGCGGGACTTGACTCGCCTTCAGACACGGCAAACGCGTGCACGACGTCGTTCGATTCCGAGAGCTCTATCGGCTACGAGCCAGGCTCGATCGAGAAGGATATCCGCGACTCGTCATGGCGCTGATCCTGGCCATCACGGCTGCGAGCGGCTTCCTAGTGTCGTACTGCTTGCTGCAGGCCGGAATGACCGCGATGTGGCTTCGTTACCTGGTGGCGGTCGCGACGGCGTATCTGGCTTTTCTCGGCCTGCTGTGGCTGTGGATGCGGGCACGCGCCCGGGACTACACCGAAACCCCAGACCTTCTTCCTTGGGACGGTCCAGGCGGGGATGCTCGCCCCGGCCACGGCTACAGCGGCCAGGGTGGCGAATCCGGAGGGGGCGGCGCCACCAGTTCATACGACGAGCCGGGGGTGCCGGCGGCGCCTCACGCCGAGAGCGGTGACTCGTTCGGCGGTGCGGCGAGCGCCGCGGCCGAGACGGCCTCGGAGACGGACGACCTCATGTTTCCGGCGGTCGTCGTCCTCATTCTCGCCCTCCTAGCGTCACTGCTGTCGACCTTCTGGATCATCTATTCGGCGCCGTGGTTCTTGGCGGAGCTTCTGGTCGATAGTGTGTTCGCGGCGACGCTGTACCGCGCGCTTCGGCCGCGGAGCCCGGGACTCTGGCTGAGGACCGCGGTAGGCCGAACGTTCCTGCCATTCCTCGTCGTCTCGACCGTTGTCACGCTGGCAGGGTGGCTCATGGCGCTGTACGCGCCGGGGGCTCGGTCGATTGGCGACGTGCTTCTTCGTGCGAAGGGTGTCAGGTGAATGGTCCTGAGCGATCCTTCCCGAGAACTGTCGCGAATGGTGGCCGACCTCGAATGAACGGTCGCGCAGAGGAGGGGTCATGAAGCTGAGTGTAGACAGCCTGACCAAGGGGTTGCAGTTTCACGGAGAAGTGGAAGGCAAGCGGCAGCACTACTACGTCCTGTCGAGCGCCCGGCAGTACTTCGTCATGTCCCTCTCCACTCGGAAGCGGGACGCGGGCAACTTCAATCTGGTGAGCAAGTCTGCACTGGACCGGCTGTATCGCCGTCTTCGCGGTCGACCGGGATTGACCGCCAAGCGCGTCTTCGTGCGGTCGAGGAATCGGCGCCTGGTGCCGTCGCCCCTGACCGCGCTCAACATGCTCTACGTCCTGGTCGCCACCGGGCGCGCGAGCATCGACCAGCGCCGACGCTCGTCGCGTGAGCTCTTCTTCAACGTGAAGACGTAGGGCAACCGAAGACTCTCGGTGCCTCCTCAACCGGGAACCGGGGAGCGCGCCGACACGCTCCTACGAGTCCGTGTCGATGACCTCCGGGCGGAACTGGACGCTGATCCGCGGTCCCGCGACCGCCGCCTTCGGCACGGCATGCTGCCACGTTCGCTGGCAGCTCCCGCCCATCACGAGGAGATCGCCCCACCCCAGGTCGAAGGCGCGCGAGGCGCCGCCCGCGGCGGGGCGGAGCAGGAAGCGCCGAGGCGCGCCGACCGACAGGATGGCGACAACGGTGTCGTCGACGAGACGGCCCAGTCGGTCGCCGTGCCAGGCGACGCTGTCGTGGCCGTCCCGGTAGTACGCGAGGGAGACGCGGGCGAGGTCGAGTCCGTAGTGCCGGGACAGCGCCGCGCCGGCCTCCAGGAGCACCGGATGCCCGGGGCCGTCGTCCGGCAGCTCCGCGACCAACCGGGGGACGTCGACCACCCGCTCGTACATCCGTCGCCGCTGGTGGCGCCACCGGGTCGTTTGCCGGAGCGCCTCGAACACCGCTTCGTGTCCCTCGAGCCAGCCGGGCCGGTGATCGATCCAGGCACCCTCGCCGATGGGCAGACGGCGTAGTCCCGAGAGGTGCGAATCCAGGCGGGGTTCCCCGGATCCGAAAAGGCTCGCCTGCTGAAGGACAGCTGGCACGAAAGCAATGATACTCATCACGTGTTGGGTGTCAAGATCCGACCCCGCCCCGCGTCACGTCGCCGGGAGGACCTCGAGTTCGGCCAACCCAAGCCAGCGGCTGCCTGTTGGGCCGCCCTCGACTCGGGGCCATGGGTCCGGCTCGGTCCCGGGAGGATTCCAGAGCCGGACCCGGAGCGCGTATCGACCTGGCGGAAGGTCCCGGGGGATCGCGATCTCGTGGGTAGCGCGTACCACCTCGTCAGACGCCCAGAAAGGCGGCTTGTAGTCCGTCGTGACGGGTCCGAAGCTTCCCATGTGGCGGCGGGCCTCATCGATCAGCTCGATTCCGAGATACAGGTCATCGACGCCGAGCGCCCGACGAGCGGACCAGAAGGACGCGAGCTCGAGGCGCTCGCCCGCGCGCGCGGCCGGGCGGGCCAGGGTGTAGCCGAGGAGCCTGATCGAGTCGCCGAAATCCACCCCCGGGGGCTCGGCGGGAGTGAAAGCCGAGGCGCGCTGCACGGCCAATGCGCTCGCCTTCGCCGGCTGCCCGGCGGCGTGGTAGAGCGCCACCAGGTGGTCGACCCCCGACGTACTGGATGGCATGCCGGATTCGAGCGTCGCCTCGCGCGCTCGGCCCGGCCGGCGGCGTCGTAGGCGGCAGCGATCCGGGCCCGCGCCTGAGGAAGGGGGAGGCGCTCGAGCGCCTCGAACAGGAGCCCCGGCCGGATCGAGATCGGGGAGCCGGAGGTCGTGGAGAACCAGGAGTCCATCCACCGAGGTCCGGTCGCGGGCGACTTGGAGAGCATCGAGTCGATGTTCGACGGCTCCGACATCGGATGGCGGAGGCGAATCGATCGCTCCGACGCGCCAGCGCGACATAGGGTGGATAGCGTACGGGACGCCCCGGGAGCGACACGGCGACCACCCGCTCGGCACTCTCGAACGCCATGCGCGGGCCGATCCAGTAGGAGGTGACCACGACCGGGATTCGCCGAACCTTGAAAAACGCGATCGCAGCCTGGAGGGAGGAGGGCGCCTCGCGCGGCGCGATCCAGGGAGCCAGGACATGCCCCGCCAGGTTGACGGCCGAGACCGCCACCGCGAGGGTGATCGCCAGCCAGCTCAGGCGGGCGCGCCAGAGCGTCACGAACAGCGCGGCCATCAGGAGCGGTATGACGGCCGCCACCGGGAGGAGATAGCGAGGCTCGGAGACGAACCAGCCGACGGGGCTCAGCGCGCAGACGAGGACCGCCACCACGGGAAGCGCGAGGATCGCGTCCAGCGTGGCGCCCGTCGCGGAAGATGCATCCTGGTCTCCGCGCCAGGCGCGAAGGCGCGCCCGGAGGAGCGCGAGCCAGGCGAGGCCGTAGATTGCGAACAGCGGCGGAGTGAGGGCCTCGATGGCGGGGGACGCCGGCCACCGTCCCGCCGGCCCAAGAAGGGCCGGGAGCCCGATCGTGACCGCGTCGTGCAGCTGGCGCGCGGCTGTCTCAGGGCCGACCGGGCCGCCGATGGACTCCGCCCCGGGCTGCCCCAGCCACTCCTGGAGCCACATTGGGAGACTGCCGAGCACGAACGCGCCGGTGATCAGGGGAAGGACCCGGAGTCCGGCCCTCCATCCGGCCCCGCGGACGACGATGAGACCCGCGACGACGAGGTAGGACACTACGAGCTGGCAAGTCCACCAGGCGAGGCCTCCGACTAGCCCGAGAACGAGGGCGGCGCGCCGGCGGCGCCCTCCGGTCGTCTCGACCGTCTGGTGCGCCAAGAGGAGCGCGAGACAGCCGAGGACCAGGGTTTCGATGAACCCGCCTCGAGCCTTCAGAGTCCAGACGGTGAGGAAGACGGGCGGGAGCGCCAACAGGCCGGCGACCACGGCGGTTCCAGGTCCGAGGAGTCGCCGTCCCAGCTCAGCCGTGAGCGCCACGAGGACGAGCGCCTCCGCGAGACAGACAAGCTTCAAGGCCAGGGGCGTTGCGCCCCCGAGCGCGAAGCCCAGTGCGGCCAGGTGAGGCTCGAGCCCCCCCATGTACCGCTGGCCGTAGAAGAAGACGGGAAACTCGCCCTGGAGCACGTGTCGCGCCATGAGTCCGACGACCGCCTCGTCGGCATCGAGGATGCCGTGAGGCGTGACGACGAAGAAGAGGCGAAGGGCGAGAGCGATCACGCCGGCGATCGCCAGGCCGCCGGCGAGACGGAGCCGAGTCGCCGGGGTCATGAGACGTCCCGAGCCATTCGCCCGTGACGGGCCTCGCCGATACGGGCTCAGAGTCCCCCGGCGACCGTCCGGGGCCCGAGGCCGGTTGGGTCGTGATCGGGTATGCGCCCGGCGACTAGGTCGGCAACGATGCGCGCCGTACCGAAGGCCATCGTCCAGCCCATGTGCCCGTGGCCGGCGTTGAAATGGAGATTGCGATAGCGTCCTCTGCCCAGGATCGGGGGCCCGTCCGGGGTCATCGGACGGAGGCAGGCGCGGAACTGCCCCTGCTCCCAGTCGGCCGCCGCCGGGAAGAGGTCCCGCGCAAGCCGGAGGATGTTGTTGAAGTCGCGGGGGGTCCAACCGCGGTCGTAACCTGCGAACTCGGCGGTGGAGGTGAGCCGGAGGCGGTCTCCCTGGCGGGACCAACCGACCAGCCACTGCTCGTCGACGCCCGGGACGCTCGGGGCGAGACCGTCCGGTCGGATCGGGAACGTGGACGAGTAGCCCTTGGCGGGGTAGACACCGAGCCGGACGCCGATCGTGCGCGCGACGAGCGGCGCACCTACGCCGAGCGCGAGCACGTAGGCGTCGGCCGTGAACACGCCGGCGGTGGTCGCGGCGCCGATCACGCGGTCCCCATCGGCGCGCAACGCAGTGACGCGCGCCCCGAGGCGCATGGTCACGCCGAGCTTGTCGCGGCAGATCCGCGCCAGGCTCTCGGTGAACAGCTGTGAGTTCCCGCTCGAGTCACCGACGTCGCGCACGGCGCCAGCGATCTTCTGCTGCACAGGGCCGAAGGCGGGATCGAGCCGCGCGACCTGACCGGGGTCCAGGACCTCCTGGCGCTGCCCGTGCTCGGCGAGGAGCGCCATCTTCCGGACCCCCGCCTCCAGCTCGCGCGGATCGCGGAACAGATAGAGGGCGCCGCGATTCACGGCCTCGTACTCGATCCCTTCGGCGCGAACCAGGTCGGTCATCACCGCCTGGCTGTACTGGCAGAGGCGGAGCTTGACGATCGTGTTCTGCCGCGCCCGCGTCGCCGTGCACTCGCGGAGGAACCGGAGGCCCCAGGCCACGAGCGCCGGATCGAATCGCGGGCGCACCCGGATCGCGGTCTCGTGCCCCAGGAGCGAGCGGAGGAGCATTCCCGGAGCCTTGGGGGAGGCCCACGCGAAGGAATGCCCGGGCGCGATGATCCCGGCGTTGGCGGCGCTGGCGTCGCGCCCAACACCGTCCTGCTCCTCGACGAGCGTGACCTCGTGCCCGTCCTTGGCCAGGAAATACGCGGCCGTTACGCCGGCGATACCACCCCCTAGGACGAGGACTCTCATTCGTGCTCCCCGTGGATCGATGATCGGCTCGGAGCTCGCGGGCTCCCGCTGCCGGAACCGAGGATACGGCTCGAGCGGAGCCTGGAACAAGCCGGCCTGCCGCGCGCGTGACCTGGGACCGCTTCTCGCGCGTCAGCTGGCAGCGCGCGGATGGCCGAGTTGGCCGCCAGCGCGCCGCCCAGGAGGAACCGACGCCGGCGGCGAGGGTCAGGCGAGAGCGGCGAGGCGGCGGACGAGCTCGGCCTTCGGGTGCGCGCCCACGACGGTGTCGACGACCCGGCCGTCCTTGAAGAAGAGGAGCGTCGGGATCGCCTGGACGCCGTACCGCTGCGCCAGCGTGGGCTCCTCGTCCACGTTGACCTTGGCGACGACCACGCGGCCGGCTTCGGCGCGCGCGAGGTCCTCGAGCACGGGCGCCACCGCGCGGCACGGGCCGCACCACGGAGCCCAGAAGTCCACCAGGAGCAGCGGCGTCGCGGCGACGATCTCCGAGAAGTTCCGCTCCGTCAGGGGGAGCGTGGCGGAGCCGGAAGCGGTGTCGGTCATCTGATCCTCCCGGCGCCCGACCGGACGATTGGTCCTCCCGGTCCGTGACGCCGCCTATTGGACGCGGCCCGCCGCCGCCGGGATTCCGGCGCCGGCCAGGTCACGGCGTTCGAGCGCCAGGGCCCGGGACCGGGCTCCTGGCATACAATAGGGGTCGCTCGTGGCTCCGGCAGTCCGGAGGGCAGCGCACCAGCCGGTGCGGTCGAGTGTCGCCAGGTGTCACGAGGTCCCGCCGTATGCCAGCAGATGCCCCGGATGGAGGAAGCAGCCGATGGACGAACCTCGGCAGACCGTCGAGCCGGTGACGCGGCTCTCCTCCAGAGGAAGCCCGCCCCACCGCCAGTCGACTGATCGCTCCGCCGACCCGGTCCCAGCGATCCAGAACACCAACGCGTCCGGCTGACCGACGAGGGCCACGCGTGTTCCAGCCCGTCGAGGAGACGCGCGACCGGGCCGCGCTCGTGGCGCTCCAGCTCGAGCGACTCAGGGAGACGCTCGCCCACATCGCGGCGAACAACCCGGCGTATCACCGTCATCTTGGCGGGGTCGCTGCCCGCGACGTCGCCTCGCTGGACGACCTCCGGCGGCTGCCGTTCTTGACGAAGGAGCGGCTCCGCGACGCTTACCCGTACGACATGGCCTGCCACGGGCGCGAGCCGGTCCTCCGGGTCCACATGTCCTCCGGCACGACGGGAACGCCCATCGTCAACCCGTACACGGCAGCGGACGTGGGGCAGTGGCGGGAGGTCATGGCGCGCTCGCTCGCCGCCGCGGGCGTGACCGCGGCGGACGTCATCCTGGTCACCGCGTCGTTCGGGCTGTTCACGGGCGGCTTCGGCTTCCACTACGGGGCCGAGGCGCTCGGGGCGAGGGTGATCCCCGTCGGCGCGGGCCGGACGCTCCTCCAGCTCCAGCTCCTGCGGGACCTGGGGGCGACGGTGCTCGCGGGGATCGCGACCTACCCCTTGCGCATGATCGAGGTCGCACGGCAGGAGGGGTTCGACTTCAGCACGACGAAGCTGCGCGTCGCCGTGCTCGGCTCCGAGCCGTGGTCGGACGAGCTGCGGGCCCGGATCGAGGCCGAGATGGGCATCCGGACGTACGACCTCATCGGAATGACCGAGACGGGCGGACCGGGGATGGGTGTGGAGTGCAGGGCCCGGGACGGGATCCACGTGTGGGAGGACCACTACCTGCCGGAGATCGTCGACCCCGCGACCGGCCGCGTCCTCCCGGACGGCGAGCAGGGCGAGCTCGTCGTGACCACGCTCACCCGCCGGGGCCTGCCCCTGGTCCGCTACCGGACGCGGGACCTGACGCGCGTCCGGTCACGCGAGCGGTGCGCGTGCGGGCGGACCGGCCTCCGGCTCCACCGATTCCAGGGCCGCACGGACGACATGGTCATCTTCAAGGGCGTGAACTTCTATCCGAGCCAGGTCGAGCAGATCCTTCTCCGCCACCCCGGGCTCGAGCACGAGTACCAGATCGTGCTGGAGAGGGACGCCGGGCGCGGTGACCATCTGATCCTCTGCGTCGAGACCGGACCGGGGTTCGACCGGGCTGCGGAGGCCGGGCTCTTGCGCGAGCTGGGCGATCGGCTCAATCTCACGCCGGAGATCAGGCCGATGGCCCCCGGAGAGATACCGCGCTCGGCCGGCAAGGCCGTCCGCGTCGTGGATCGGCGAGAAAGGACAGGAGCGCCATGAGGAAGGTGGCCAAAGCCAGGCGGGCGGGACACGTCAAGCGGAGCGCGCCCGGGCGTCGTGAGACGAAGCGGAAGGGCGCCAGGGTGGCGTCGATCCCCAGGGGCTACCACACCGTGACGCCCCACCTCACGGTGCGCGGCGCGGCCGAGGCGATCGATTTCTACACCCGCGCCTTCGGCGCGCTGGAGCGCGGACGCATGCCGGGGCCGAACGGCAAGGCGATCATGCACGCCGAGCTCCAGATCGGGAACTCCATCGTGTTCCTGGCCGACGAGTTCCCGGACATGGGTTGCCGCGCTCCGCAGACGCTCGGTGGCGCGACGGGCACCCTTCACCTCTATGTCAGGGACGTCGACCGCGCCTTCCAGCAGGCCGTGGCCGCCGGCGCCGAGGTCCGGATGCCGGTGACCGACATGTTCTGGGGAGACCGCTACGCGAAGGTCGCCGACCCGTTCGGCCACGAGTGGGGGCTCGCTACCCACAAGGAGGACCTCTCGGCGCGCGAGATCGGCCGTCGCGCCGAGGCGTTCTTCGCGCGGATAGGAGGTGGGTCGTGAGCGGCGGGCCGACGCCCGGCGCGGCGCTGCTGGACCTGGTGGCCGAGACGCGCTTCGAGGCGCTGCCGAAGCCGGCCATCGAGATGGGTCGGCTCGCCGTGCTCGACTGGTGGGGCGTCACGGTCGGCGGGGCCGGCGAGCCGGTGGCCCGTCTCCTTCGAGAGGCCGTGCCCGAGCCCGAGGGCCCGGCCTCGATCCTTGGGACGGACCGCACGGCCTCACCGGTCACCGCTGCCCTCTGGAACGGCACCGCGTCGCATGCCCTCGACTACGACGACACCGTGCTCGCACTCCCGGGCCACGTCACGGCGCCGCTCCTGCCGGGGCTGCTCGCGCTCGCGGAAATGCGGGACGCGAGCGGCCGCGAGGTCCTCACGGCGTTCGTCCTTGGCGTCGAGGTCATGTGCCGGGTCTCGCAGGCGCTGGCGCCCGGGCACTACCGGGCCGGCTGGCACGCGACGGCGACCCTCGGCCGGCTCGGGGGCGCGGCCGCGTGCGCGCGCCTCCTCGGTCTCGACGCCCCGGGGGTCGACCGCGCGATCGGGTTGGCGGCGGCCCAGGTCGCGGGGATTCAGGAGTCGTTCGGATCGATGGCAAAGCCGTTCCAGGTCGGTCGCGCGGCGGCCGACGGGCTCCTGGCGGCACTCCTGGCCGCGCGCGGCGTGACGGGGGCGGCGGGCGTCCTCGACCGCCCGGCGTGGGCGCGACGGCTCTCGCCGGACTGGACGCCCGGCCGTCTCAGCGACGGGCTCGGTCGCGACTGGGCCGTGAACGAAATCTTTTTCAAGCGCTTCCCGTGCTGCTTCGCGACCCACGCTGCCCTGTCGGCCCTGCTCGACCTGGCACCACGGCTCGACCCGGAGACGATCGAGGCGGTGGACCTCGACGTGTGCCGGACGACCTTGCTGGTGGCCGACCAGCGCGAACCCGACACCGGGCTCGGCGGGAAGTTCAGCATCACCTATTGCGCCGCAAGCGCGCTCCTCCACCGCCAGGTGCGCGAAGAGCACTTCAGCGCCGAGGCGGTCCGGGACCTTTCGGTGCGGGCGCTGGCGAGACGCGTGCACCTCTTCCCGCAGACGGAGCTCGACGAGACGCGGGCGCGAGCCGTGGTGCGGCTCCGGGACGGTTCGGTGCACGAGAGCGTCGGGGACCTCCGGATCGGCCGGGATCCGGAGCGGCTCCGTCGGGAGCTCGGCGTGAAGTTCCAGGCCCTCACCGAGCCGTGGCTCGGAGCGACCGAGTCCGCGCGGCTTCGGGACGCGCTCGGCCGCGTCGACGAGATCGAGGACCTCACCGAGCTCACCAGGCTACCCGGGCTCCGCGGGAGTTGATCGGACGGCCTTGATCCGACGGCCTTCTGCCTGTTGCGGTCTATGGGCTCACGCGCGGTGGTCGCCCCAGACGGTTCGGCGTCGGTGCCTGCGGTGACCGTCGATCTCGCGCCGCTGTTCGCGCCTCGCGGGGTGGCTGTCCTGGGCGCGTCCCGGAGCCCTGCGAAGCTCGGCCACCGACTCGTCCAGAATCTCATCGCCACGGGCTTCCCCGGCGACGTCTACCCCGTCAACCCGAGCGGCGAGGCGATCCTCGGCCGCAACTCGATGACCCGGGTGGAGGATCTGCCGCGCGACCTGGACCTCGCTCTCGTGAGCCTTCCCGCCAGGTCGGTACTGCCCGCTGTCCGCGCGCTGGGCGCGCGGGGGTGCCGCGTCTGCGTAGTCCTCGCTTCCGGGTTCGGCGAGACGGGGGAGACGGGGCGGGCGGTCCAGGAGGAGCTCCGGGCGATCGCCCGGGCGACCGGAATGCGGATCGTTGGCCCCAACTGCATGGGTGTCGTCAACGTGCCCGGGCGGCTCAACGCCTCCTACTTCTGGGAGGTGCCTCGGCAGCCCGGGGGCATCACGTTCGTGTCCCAGAGCGGCGCCTACGGCGGACTTTTCTTCCGCGAGGTGCGCGAGCGCTCGCTCGGGGTCGCCAAGTTCCTGTCAATCGGGAACCAGGCCGACCTCGGGTTCACGGAGTGCCTCGGCTGGCTCGCCGACGACCCCCAGACGCGCGTGGTGGGTCTCTTCGTGGAGGGGATCCGAGACGGCCGGGCGTTCGTGGCGGCCGCCCGGCGGCTCGCGCGCGCGAAGCCGGTCGTCGCCCTGAAGGGCGGCCGGGCCGAGGCCGGCCGTCGCGCCGCGGGGTCTCACACCGGCTCGGTGGCCGGCGCCTGGGAGACGTACCGGGCCGCGTTCGACGCGGCCGGCGTCGTGGCGGTGGAGGAGACCGAGGAACTGTTCGATGCGATCGCGACGCTCGAGGCTCACGGGGCGCGACCGCCCCGGGACCCGGCGGTGGCCATCCTCACGATCTCGGGTGGCCCGTCGGTCGTGGCGGCCGACGCCGCGGAGGCCGGCGGGCTCCGAGTCCCGCCGCTGCCGGCAGAGCGCCGGCTGGCGTTGCGGGCTCATCTCCCTGAGTTCGGTGCCGACGGGAACCCCGTCGACATGACGCCCCAGATGGAGCCGGCGGGATTCGAACCGAGCGTGCGCCTGGTGCTGGAGGCGCGGGAGGTCTCGGGCGCGGTTGCGATCGACATCGGCCTCGACCGTCCCGAGTACGCGGAGGCGCTCGCCGGTGCGCAGGCCGCCACCGGCAAGCCCATCGTCGCGTGCACCGTCGACACGCCGGACATGGACCGACGTCTCCGGGCCGCCGGCATCCCCCTCGTGCCGGGCCCAGAGCGCGCGGTGCGCGCGTACCGGGCCCTGGTCCGCTACGGGGAGCTCCGGCGGCGGACCGAGACCGCCCCCGCGCGGCGGCCGGCGCCCGCGTTGCCCGAGGGCCTCCTCGGCCGGCTCGTCACCGCCCGCGGCCCGCTCGGCCCGGGCGATGCCCGCGCGCTTCTCGAAGCGTACGGCGTGCCCTCTCCGCACGAGCGGGTCGTGGCCACGGCCGGAGAGGCTCTGTCGGCGGCCCGGGAGATCGGCTACCCTCTGGTGGTCAAGACGGCGCGACCGGACGTGCTCCACCGGACGGAGGTGGGAGGCGTCGTCCTGGGGGTCGTGGATGGGGAGGCGCTCGAGCGGGCAGTGCGCGCCCTCGAGGCGCGGCTCGGCCCGGGGCCGTTGCTGGTCCAGGAAGAGGTGCCCCGCGGGATCGAGCTCCTGGTGGGCGGTCGGCGCGACCCGAGCTTCGGGCCGACGGTCCTGGTTGGGCTCGGTGGCGTCCTTGCCGAGCTCCTGCGCGACGTGTCGGTTGCGCTCGCGCCGCTCGGTCCAGAGACGGCGCGCGCCCTGCTCGCCGAGGGGCGGCGGGGGACGCTCCTCCGTGGATTTCGTGGGGCCGCCGCCGTCGACGAGGGTGCGCTGACCGATGTCCTCGTCGGGGTCGGCAGCCTCCTCGCCGACCACGCGGCGATCGTGGAGCTCGACCTCAACCCACTGATCGCGTCGGGCGGCCGGATCGTGGCCGTGGACGCGCTCGTCCTGGTGGACTCCGGGAGCACCGAAGCAGGGAGGGCATGCGATGCGACTTGACGACGGACACGTGAGACGGCGGGACGTCCTTCGAGCGGGAGTCGCCGCGGGTGCCGCGATGGCGGGCGTTCTCCCGCGCCGGACGGCGGCCCAGGGAAAGGGCAAGGTACGCTTCGCGTACCTCCAGCTCGGTTGGGCGGCGTGCGAGATCATCCACAAGGAGGATCTCCTCGGCAAGCGCGGCTGGCAGGCGGAGTACAGCGTCGTACCGGGCTCCCCGGCCGGTCTCGTCAACACGTTCGCCGCCGGCAACGTCGACGCGATCGACATGTCGTTCGCGCTCGCGGCGAAGATATTCGAGGACGGGGTTCCCATGAAGGTCACGGGCGTGGCTACGGCCGTGCTGGGGGCCATCGTCGCCCGGAAGGACGCGGGCATCGGCAAGGTGGAAGACCTCAAGGGGCGCAAGATCGCCGCCGTCGTCGGGACGACTACCTTCCTCGACATCCGCACCCTGACCCTCAAGGGCTACGGCTTCGACATCCAGAAGGACACCCAGCTGATCACCGCCCAGGCGCCGCCGGACATGGCCACCATGCTGGCGAAGAAGGACGTCGACGCCGTGATCGCCTGGCAGCCCGTGTCCGACCTCATCGTACACCGCGGAGACGGGGTGTACCTCGTGAAGCAGATCGACCTCTGGCGGAAGGCCACCGGGCGGCCGACGGGGTTTCCCGTCCACGTGTGCTACGTCGTGAACCCAAGCTTCATCGAGAAGCACCCGACCTTCCCCAAGGACCTGAACGACGCGCAGCGCGAGGCCGTGGAGCTCTGGAACGGGAACAAGGCGAAGGCGGTGGAGATCGCCGCCGAGATCACGAAGCTGCCGACGCCCGTCGTCGAATACGCACACGGTCAGACGGTTCAGATGCTGCACGGGCTCTCGGACGAGCAAGTCGACACCCTCCTCGTCCAGCTCCGCCTCATCAAGGAGTCGGGGTTCCTCAAATCGGACATCTGGGACAATCCCGACCGTGTCAGGAAGGAATTCTTCTGGCGATCGGCCTAGGAAGGCCTCCGAATCGCGGATTCCCGAAGTCGGTTGCATCGGGGTTGCATCGCATGCCGCAGGGCACATCGGCGGACGTCGTCGGTTGGCCCGAACCGCATTGGCGCAACCTCGCGGGCACAAGTCCGGCAGGCCCGCGACGGCCGCGGCCGGGCCCGCTCAGCCACCTGGGCCGAGATCGAATGCTACTCCGTCCTCGCCCCGATACACGACGGTGTAGCCATGCTGCTCCATGCTTCGCGCGAGCCACCCTCCCTTCACGGATACGAAGGCGATGCGTGCCCCCGTCACCCGCCGCAGGTCCGCCGGCCACAATAGGCGTTCTCCGCTGGTGAAGCGCTCCAAGGCTTCCACCTGCTCGGGCATCGCGACGTACCCGAACATCGGATCTAACCCCATTAGGTAGCGATACTGGGGGGCGCTGTAGAAGAGCGCCGGGAAGTCTGACCAGAACACGTTGGCCACCCGGGTCCCTGCCGGCAGGGAGTGGCCGGCCCACCGGGCGAACCTGTCGTAGGTGGGATAGGGATCGGCCTTGAGCCGCGTGATGTTGGCCGTCACCGAGGCGACCGCCCCCCCGAGACCCAGTACTGCCGCCAGGGGAAGCAGGGGACCGAGGCGCCGGACACTTGGTCCCGCGAGAACGCCCGCCACCTTCATGTCGCGCGCCAACAGCGCGACCCCGATGACCAGTGCGACGCATGCGTACTCCAAGTTCCGACGCACCGCGAACACGCCGACCAGGAACGCGAGACCGACGACGAGGAACAGGCGCGTGTCGGCTCCGGTCGCCTCGGGTTGCCGGCGAGCCAGCCAGAGCCACGTCGCCACACCGACCGCCCCCAGGACAAAGACCCCGCTGTTCTGCGCGATCCACCCTGGCTCGGGGGCGGTGAGCTCCCAGCCCACGTACACCACGGCCTGTCCGCTGAGCGCCTGCCGGACCACGTCGATCGACTGGATCTTCCACAGGAGGAAGGTGTTGGGCACCTGGGGATGGAGCGTGAACCCGGCCACGATGCCGGCGGCCGTCGCGATCGGCACCACGAGCGCACGGCTCCGGTCGGTGCGCCAGCGGAGGAACGCGTGAGCTGCGGCCGGAAGCAGGAGGAAGTGCGGCGTTGAGTAGGCGTACGCCGCCAGCCAGCCGAGGACGAACGGTTGCCAGGGGGTGCTTGCCGGCCCGAGCCTGGCGATCTGCCACATGTAGACGATGATGAAGATCAATCCGACGTTGTGGGGCCGCACCATGAGGACCCGATAGGTGAAGAATGGCGAAATGACGACCAGCAGTAGCGTGAAGAAGATCGGGTAGGGTGCCCGGCACGCCACGAGCACCCCCGCCACCGTCGCGATCACGGCTGTTCCGATCACGAGCGCCAGCCCGTGGAACGGTGGCCCTCCGTCGAGGCCTGCGGCCGCCATTCCTCGACGGAGCACTCCTAACGCGACGTGGAAGAGCAGCTCCTTGTCATAGAAGCGCTCCTGCCAGACCGACATCGTCATGGCCGGGAATCGGCGGGCCAGGCACAACTCGGGACACAGATCCGCCATCCGGACATGGTAGAAGGCGTCGACCTCGATCTCGGTGCCCGGCGTGCTGCCCGTCAGTCGGATGAGCATTAGCAGGGCAACTGGGAGCAGGATCGCGAGCAGGAGAACGCCGCGGGTCGCCCGACGCGGAACCGCGGTTCCTCCGGCCCGTTGCTTGGCGGGTACTCGGCGACTAGGGCGCGCTGCCACCCGGGATCCTGGGAGTCCGCAAGGCGACGGGGTGCGACACGCCCTTCAAGGTAACCAGCGGTTCGGAACAAGTCCACGTCCCGCCGGTAGTCAGGATCCGGCCCGCACGGTTAACAGATCATGATGTGTTTGCCGTCCCATATCTCCGACCGGTGCCGCCATTACCCAGGCCGGTCCCCTGGGTGACAATTTTCGTCACCTCAGGGACGTCTCCGCATGGCTCGACGGGCTCAACATGAGGCCATTCGAGTGATTGACACGACGCCTCGCGGGCTGGCACGGCTTGCAAGACCTTCGATCGCCATGGACGAAGACCGTCGACTCCGAGTCCTGTTGATTGACGACGACTCCAGCATGCGGGAGATCGTGAGCTGCCTCCTCGTCTCTTTTGGGTACCACTGTCAGACCGCGGCCGACGGTGTGACGGGACTGGCTCGCTTCGATGACGGAGGCTGGAACCTCGTCCTCACAGATCTCTCGATGCCGGGGATGAATGGGTGGGCTGTGGCGGACGCCATCCGGCGACGCTCGCCAACCATGCCGATCGTGCTTCTCACGGGGATGACGAGCCCCGAGGTCCTACGCCACGCCGGCGAGAGGGGTCTGCCGGTCGTCTCCAAACCTTTTCGCGCGGAGGCGCTCCGGGCCGCTGTGGCCAACGCGCTTCAGGCGAGTGCGCCCACCCCGGCAACTGGTTCCGACCGGGACATCGAAACGGTCGCCAACGACTGGACGAGCCGTTCGGGGGGCCAACACTTCAGCTGGCGCCCACGCTGAGTGCTCGGGATGGCCCACCAGGTCGTGGCGCACTTGCAGAATGGTCGACTCATCAAAGGCTCGACCGTGAGTCTCCTGCCGGATCGAGACATCTGTCACATCATGACCCGCGACCGGGGAATGCTGCCCGTCCGCCTGTCCGACCTGAAGGCCCTCTTCATCGTGAAGGATCTAGTGGGAAATTCTTCTCGGGTCGACCAGCAGGTGATTGCCCCCGGCGATGGCCGCGCGACCGGAGCGAAGCGGCTCCAGATCACCTTCCGCGACGGGGAACGCTTGCTCGCGTTGGCACCCACCTATGATGCAACGCGACCATTTTTCTTCGTGCTGCCAGCGGATGCCGACAGCAACAACGCACGTATTCTCGTGAACCGCGCCGCTCTGGCATCCGTGGTGATGCTCAGTCGGTGAAGGGAGATCTCACCTCGGCACCGGCAGGTCCACGAACCTTGCCGTCCGGCTGCGCCTCTCCGGTGAGTGGCGCGGCGAGGAGAGAAACCGAGCCGGGTCCCAGGTCGAGCTGATAGGCGGCATCGGTCCGACTGCCAGTTTCGCGCTCACGACGCGGGATGGGGCCCTGCCTGGCGCAAGTGCCCGGCCGGGGTCGCGCCCTGAGCGGAGAGAGCGCGGCGTGGGCGGCACCGGGCGCTGGTTGCGGATAGGTTGCGTGTCGTGCCACGATTCGCCGTGGTCTGCAGCCCCTCGTCCCCCCGGCGTGCGTGGGATTCGCAGTGCGTCACCAAGGGGCTTTTCTGGCAGGGCTGAGCGCTCGCGGAGGGCTCGTGCGCTGGAGCGAGCGGCTCCGACTGCCCTCGCTCGTCGTCCTCGCGATCGTTCTCGTCGTGTGGGAGGCGGTCGCGCGCCGCTACGGCGCGTACGTGA
Organism: Candidatus Methylomirabilota bacterium; assembly: GCA_036257195.1. GTDB lineage: Bacteria > Methylomirabilota > Methylomirabilia > Rokubacteriales > DASRDR01 > DASRDR01. The sequence continues at coordinate 22,826 of DATAFX010000101.1, forward strand.
TGCCGTCCCCGCGCTCGGTGCTCCAGGGCCTGCTGACGGTCGTCGTCACCGGCGAGGTGTGGACGCACGCGGGGGCGTCGCTCTACCGCATCGCGATCGGGTTCGGGAGCGCGCTCGCCGTCGCGGTGCTGATGGGGCTGGCGTCGTTCCTGTGGCGGCCGGCGCGGGTCGCGGTGGCCGACGTCGTGACCGTCCTCAACTCGACGTCCGTGTTCGTCTGGATCGTCGTGTCCCTCATCTGGTTCGGGCTGACCAACATGGCGCCGATCTTCACGACCTTCATGATCACCCTGCCGGTAGTGGCCGCCAACGTCGTGGAGGGCGTCGCCAGCGTCGACCGCCGCCTGCTCGAGATGGGCCAGGTGTACCGGCTGTCGGGGTGGGAGAAGTTCCGGTCGATCGTGGTTCCGTCGACGACTCCCCACCTCGTGGCGGGCATGAAGGTCGGCTTCGGGCTCGCGCTCAAGGTCTCGGTCGTCGCCGAGATATTCGGGGTAACGAGCGGGGTCGGGTACATCATGAACTACAGCCGGGAGATCCTGGCGACCCAGATGGTCTTCGTGTGGGCGCTGGTCATGATCGCGATCATGCTCGTGACGGACAAGCTCCTGTTCGATTCGCTGACGCGCCGGCTGGAGCGCTGGCGCTGACGCGTCGACGCCCCGAAAGCACTCCCCGGGTGGACCGGTACGGTACGATGAGGCGTCCATGAGGCTCGAGGTTCGCGAGGTCTCGAAACGGTATGGCATTCCCGTCCTGGACGCCGTCTCGCTGCAGGCGGAGACCGGCGAGTTCGTCTGCCTCCTGGGTCCGAACGGTTGCGGCAAGACGACGCTCCTCCGGATCCTCGGTGGCCTCGAGCCCCCGACAGCGGGTGAGGTGCGCTTCGACGGGCGCCCGGTCGCGTACGATGGCACCAAGGCACTGCACGTGGGCGTGGTATTCCAGGAGGACCGGCTGCTCCCCTGGATGACGCTGGCCGAGAACGTCTCGCTCGTGCTCAAGCCGCAGGGGCTCAACCGCGCCGCGCGCCGGGAGATCGCCCACCGGTATCTCCGCTTCGTCGGCCTCACTGGCTTCGAGGGCTTCTATCCGAACCGGGTCTCCGGCGGCATGCGGCAGCGCGCGGCCATCGCCCGGGCGCTCGCGATCGAGCCGGCTCTCTTGCTCATGGACGAGCCGTTCGGCTCGCTGGATGCCCAGAACCGCCGCATCATGCAGGCGGAGGTCAAGCGGATCTGGGCGGAGACGGGAAAGACCATCGTATTCGTCACCCACGCGATCGAAGAGGCGGTCGCCATCGGCACCACGCTTGTCATGATGTCGGCCCGTCCGGCACGCGTTCGCGAGCTGATCCGGAACGACGGCGGACGCGACCGGCACGCGCTCGTCGACCACCTGAACCAGGTGATCATGGAGGAAGTCTCGCGGCAGCAGGGCGGTGGAGTCCCCGCTTCATGAGAGGGGGTACGGGGCGGACCGTGGGGAGCCTTCGTCGGGCTCAGGCTGGCGCTCGCGATGGCGGGTGCGCCGCCGAGCCGCTGCCGGCAGCTCTCGTGCCGGCCGATCTCCGTGACGTGCCGCGGCTCGCCGGCGTGCCGCGGAAAAGCCCGGTTCTCCGGGCGGTGGACCGGCAAGTGGAAGGGTCAGCTCGAGCACGTCCTGGTCATCGAGCTCCTGGCGCAGAACGCGAACACCGAGGTCACTGCCGTGTCTGCGTGGGGAGTGGCGCCGGAAGCTCGGAGTGGGCACGCCCGGGTGGATGCGAGTCCGCGGCCGATCGAGGACGGCGTGCTGCGGCTGGATCTCAGGCGCGTCTCGTCGCGGGCGGCCTACGCCTTCCAGGCCGATGGCACGTTGGTGGCAGAATGCTGGCGCGGCGACTCGCATCACGTCGGGCGCACGGCTGACGGGGGTCCCGAGGGAAGGTCCGTGAGCGCTCGGCTCCCGAGGGGCGCCGCCGGGGTGTCCGGCTGTCAACCATAGCTCCTGCGCGGGAGGGAGGACGGATGATCAAGCCGTACATGGCGGTCGGCCTCATCCCCACGGTACGAGGCATCCGGAAACGGCGGGACATCAAGATCAACCTAGAGCACCTCCACCATCTGGTGAAGGCTGCCGCATGGCTGTCGAGCCTCTCGATCCCCGTCCGGCTGATCGCGTTCCCCGAGGGGGCGCTCCAGGCATTCAACGACGAGGTGCTGGACCTCGACCACGCGACCTTCGCCCGGGAGTGCGCGATCGATATCCCGGGGGAAGAGACGGAGGAGCTCGGGAAGATCGCGCGGGAGTACAACGTCTTCGTCATGGCCCAGGCCAAGGCCCGCCACCCCGATTGGAAGGACCGGTTCTTCAATGTCGGCTTCATCCTGAATCCTCGCGGCCGGGTCATCCTCCGGCACTACAAGGTGTCCCCCCTCTTTCCGGTCGAGCATTCGGTCTGCCCCCACGACGTTTACGACTGGTGGGTGGAGAAGTACGGGCGGAACCTTCAGGCCTTCTGGCCGGTGGTCGACACGGAGATCGGCCGGCTCGGCATCATGATGGCCAACGAGGGCTCGTACCCGGAGAACGCCCGCGCGCTCGCGCTGAACGGCGCGGAGGTCGTGTACCGTGCGTCCTACCCCCACCCGGCCACCGGCAACGAGTACTTTGAGATCCAGAGCCGGGCGCGCGCGCTCGACAATAACATGTACGTCGTGGCGCCGAACATGGGGACCTACTATCTGTTTCCCGAGGAGACCACGCCCATCGACACCTTCGGCGGCCGGTCCTTCATCATCGACTACAAGGGACGCATCGTCGGCCGCCAGGACTACGGGGCGGGCTCGACGTACGTGGCGGGGCCGGTCGACATCGAGGCGCTCCGTCACCACCGGGCGTCCGCCCAGTGGGACAATTGGCTCAAGGACGTCCGCGCCGAGCTGTACGGTCTCCTGTACGAGCGGCCCATCTACCCGAAGAACCTCTACCTGAACCGCGCCCCCATGAAGCACGCGGAGTACCGGCGGAAGGTCATCCGGCGCCAGATCCGCCTCCTCCAGGATCGAGGGGTATGGAAGAAGCCCAGCGCGTGAAGCAGGTCGGGACGCGGGGGGCCGGGTCGGGTGGCCCACAGTGGCCGCGGTGGCTCGGCGTCCTGGCTCTCGGCGCGGTCCTCGTCGCCGGCTGCGCCGCGTTTCGGAGGGAGCCGCTCGACGTGCCGCCGGGGCACCAGATCGTCCTGGGCGAGATCCTCCTCTGGGGCTTCAGCGAGCAGAGCCTGCGGCTCGACTTCGCGCGGGACGACGGAACCTTCCGACTGGACGTGTCGGTCGGCGCCGGCCGCAGCCCGCTCGTGATCACGCTCCCACCGGGCCGGTACCAGGTCGTGCGTCTTCGCATCAACGACATCGGGCGAACCTTTCCTATGGAGACCTCGTTCCCGGTCGGAGTCGTGTTCGAGGTGGGGAGGACGGCGGCGTACGTCGGCACGCTGGAGATCGAGCGCGCCCGCTTCGGGAGCGAGGTGCGCGTCGAGGTCCGGGACGACTACGAGCGCACCGTCTCCGAGATGCGCGGGCGGTATCCCGAGCTGCCGCCGGTGGTCGTGCGGGCCCTCATGCGGACGTCCTGAGGTCTCCGTGGCCCTGACACCGAGCGCCTCGTACAGTCTCACCATCCGGGCGGCGATCGAGAACCGGCCCGGCACCAGATCAACAACGTGCTCTGCTTTGCGAGGGCTGCTCGACTGCCGGGCCGCGAGGGTCAGCGATGAGATGAAGGTGGCCGCCGCCCAGGCGAACGCCTCCGTGGTGAGCCAGAAGGAGCTCCACGAGGAGCACGTCCTCCCGAGTGGGTTCGACAGGAAGGTCGCCCCCGCGGTGGCCCGGGAGGTCGTGCGAGCCGCCCAGCGCTGGGGTGTCGGGCGCCGCCACCGCCGGCTGGTGCACTGAGAGCCGATGTCCCAGGCGTTCGCGGAGCTCGCCAAGCGGACCGAGGAGATCACCCCGTTTCTCGCGGTGGAGGTCTTCGAGCGCGCGCAGGAACTCGAGCGCCAGGGGCACCAGGTCGTGCACCTCGAGTTCGGGGAGCCCGACTTCGAGACGCCGGAGGTCGTCCGGGAGGCCGCGGTGCGGGCCCTTCGCGACGGCCGGACGAAGTACGCCCACAGCCTGGGCATCCTGCCGCTCCGAGAGGCAATCGCCGAGCACTACCAGGAGACCTACCGGGTCGCCGTGTCACCGGACCAGGTGCTGGTCACGGCGGGCACGTCCCCGGCGATGCTTCTCCTGTTCACGGGGCTCCTGTCCGTCGGGGACGAGGTCGTCCTCTCAGACCCCCATTACGCCTGCTATCCGAACTTCGTCCGCTACGCCGACGCCGTGCCCGTGTACGTTCCGACGCCCGAGATCGACGGCTGGAGTCTCCGGGCCGAGGCAGCGCGCGCGCGACTCTCTCGGCGCACCCGGGCGATGATGGTCAACTCGCCGGCGAATCCGACCGGAGTGGTGACTTCCGCCGACCGGCTGGCGGCGCTGGCCGACCTGGCCGAGCGGCAGGGCTGCTGGCTCGTCTCGGACGAGATTTACCACGGTCTCAGCTACGAAGGGCCCGACCACACGGTTCTCGAGTACACCGACCGCGCGTTCGTGTTCAACGGCTTCTCGAAGGCCTACGCGATGACGGGCTGGCGCCTAGGCTACCTCATCGCGCCAAAGTCGCACGTCCGCACCCTCCAGCGGCTCCACCAGAACTTTTTCATCTCGTCGAACGAGTTCGTCCAGTGGGCCGGTGTGGCGGCGCTTCGCGAGGCCGGGGAGGACGTGCGTCGGTTCCGCGCCCTCTTCGACGAGCGTCGCCGCGTCATGGTCGAGGGCCTGCGAGCGATCGGGCTCGGGGTGGGCGTCGAGCCCACGGGTGCCTTCTACGTCTTTGCCGACGCCCGCCGCTTCTGCGAGCGATCGTACGACTTCGCCTTCGAGATCCTGGCCTCCGCCCGCGTGGCGGTGACTCCGGGCATCGACTTCGGGGCTGGGGGCGAGGGGTACCTGCGCTTCTCGTACGCCAACAGCATTCCGCGCATCCGTGAGGCGCTCGGGCGCCTGGGTGACTTCCTGCGCGAGCGCGGTGCCCGCCCGGAGGTCCGGGAGCGGCGCGGCCCGTGAGCTCCCCCCCGGTCGAAGGCAGTCCGATCAGCTCCCGCGGAGCCCCACAGGTCGAAGGCCGTCCAAGGATAGCCCGGAGCCCCTGGGATGTCCGTCTCGCGCGGCTCCTGGTCCGGCCCCTCCGGCACACGCCCCTCACACCGAACGCGCTCACCACGCTGGGGCTCGCGGCCTCGCTGGGAGCCGCCTGGCTGATGGCCTCGGGGGAGCCGCGTCAGGCCGCCATCGGGGGCGGCCTCTTCATGCTGGCCGTGCTCGTCGACCACATGGACGGGGAGTTCGCTCGCCTGACCGGCCTGACGAGCCGCTTCGGCCACTACTACGACCACGTCGCCGCGGGCCTCGGTTACGTGAGCTTGTTCCTGGGTCTCGGGCTCGGCCTCCGCTCAGGGTCCCTGGGTGAATGGGCGTCGGTCGCCGGCGGCATCGCAGCGGGATCGATCGCCGTCATCTTCCTGATCCGGGTCTACCTGGAGGAGACGGCCGGTCGAGCAATGGTCTCGCAGGGGAACTGGTGCGGATTCGAGCCGGAGGACGCCCTGTATCTCGTCGGCCCTGCCGTGTGGCTGGGGTTCCGGACGCCCCTGCTACTCGCGGCGGCCCTCGGGACGCCGCTCTTCCTCCTCTGGGTCGTGTGGTGCGCGCTCGCTCGGCGCTCGGCCACGGCCTCCGACGCCGGAACGCGGGAGCAAGTGGTCAAGGGTTCACGTTGACGCTCGCGGGGCCGCCGCCCTAGGCTTGGTCGAGCCGTCGAGCGCAAGGCGCCTGGCGGCGAGCCTCCTCTGGAGGGACCATAGCGAGCATGACGGACGGCGACGTAGTCGGGCAGTTCCGCCTGGCGTACGCCACGGTGGTCCGGTTCCCGGTACTCATCGTTCCGCCGCTGCTCGTCGGCGTCCTCGCGTTCTTGCTCGTCGTCTTCATCGCTGGCGGGATTGCCGCGATCGGCGCCCTGCTTGGCGGCGTGGCGGGAGGCTACGGAGCGGCGACCGTCGGGGGGTTGGCGGGACTGGGTCTCGGCGTGCTGGTGTTCGGGCTGGTCATGGGGGGCCTGTGGCTGCTCAGCTCGGGCATGGTGGTGGTCATGGCGCGCGACGCACTCGGCGGCCGTGAGCCGGTCTTGGGTGACGCCCTGAATACCGTCACGGGGCGGCTCGGGGCGGTGGTGGTGGCGTCCGGCCTCGTGACGGCGATCACGTTCGTGGGGTTTCTCTTCTTCCTGATTCCTGGATTGGTGGCGGCGGTGCTCCTCATGTTCACGCTGCCGGCCCTGCTCCTCGACGGGCTGAGTGCCCTCGACGCGATGCGGCGGAGCGTCGCCATCGTCCGCGGGCACGTCGGGCCCGTCGTCGGCCTGGTGGTGGGAGCGCTGCTCTTCCTCGTCGGCGTCGGCATCGCGTCGTGGATCCTGTCGCTTGTGCCGTTCCTCGGGGGACTGGCCGCGTTCGTGCTCCACGGCGCCCTGGTGAGCTACCTCACCGTGGTCGGTGTCCACCTCTACCAGGTGCTCCGGACCACCGATGGACTGATCGCGCCGTGAGGGAGTCGGCCGAATCCCGCCGTGCCCGGGCGCGCTCGCTGATCCGGCACCTCGAGGGCGCCTACCCGGACGCGACCATCGCGCTCCGCTTCACGACGCCGCTCGAGCTCCTCGTCGCCACCATCCTGGCGGCCCAGTGCACGGACGAGCGGGTGAACCAGGTGACCGCGTCCTTGTTCCAGAAGTACCGCGCGGCGCGGGACTACGCCCTCGCCGACCCGGCCACGTTCGAGGGGGAGATCCGGTCCACCGGCTTCTTCCGCGCCAAGACACGGTCGGTCCTGGGTATGGCGCGAGCCCTGGTCGAGCGGCACGGCGGGGAAGTGCCGCGCACCCTCGAGGCCCTCACCGCGCTCCCCGGCGTCGGGCGCAAGACAGCCAACGTGGTGCTGGGCAACGCCTTCGGCATTCCGGGCATCGCCGTCGACACGCACGTGTTCCGGGTGACTCAGCGACTCGGTCTGGCCAAGGCCGACGATCCGGATGACGTGGAGGCTCAGCTCGCCGAGGTCGTGCCGCGCCCGCGGTGGACCCGGTTCTGCCACCTCATCCAGGCCCATGGACGCCGTGTCTGCCATGCCCGGACACCGGCGTGCCCGACGTGCCCCGTGCGGGCGCTCTGCCCGTGGCCGGGGAAGATCGGCGGCCCGGGTGCTCCGCGCGCCGCCCTGCCGGCGCGGATCGTTCGGCGGCGCTCGTAGTCGGGCCGCCCCGGGGGGCCGTCGAGGCCACCGATCCGGGGCGCGGGGTGTCTCAGGGGTTGACACTCCAGGGGCGCTCCGATAAGGTTACTGCTTGCGATTCGTGCCCGAGCGGTCCGCCCCGGAGTGGCCGTTCGCTCATCATCTCTCTCGAGCGCGTGGAGACGGACGTCGTATGCCGACGGTCATGCCGAA
>DATAFX010000118.1:0-10556 GCA_036257195.1 Candidatus Methylomirabilota bacterium
TGCGCGCCGGGCACGAGCCGCTGGTGCTCGAGGCGCGGGCGCGCGTGGGCGGCCGGGTCCACACGCTGCGCGAGCCGTTCACCGACGGGCTCTACGCCGAGGCGGGGGCGATGCGGATCCCGCGCACCCACGACCTCACCGTCGGGTATTGCGAGCGGTTCGGGCTCCGGCTCACGCCCTTCACCATGAGCAACCCGCAGGCGTACGTCTTCCTCGGCGGCCGGAGATGGCGGGTCGGAGAGGTGCAGTCGACCCCCGCCTGCCTCCCGTTCGCGATGGCCGACGGCGAGTGCAGGCACACCGTGGACGCGCTCTGGGCCCAGGCGATCGCCGGGTTCACGGACCGGGTCGCGCGCGAGGGAGACGCGGCCTGGGCCGAGATCGTCCGTGAGTGGGACCACTGCTCCACCCGTGAGTACCTCGAGCATTGCCGGTGGTCCGAGGGGGCGATCGAGGCCTTCGGCCTGCTCCAGTTCCAGGAGGCCCTGATGAACTCCTCCTTCCTGGAGCTCCTCCGAGAGGAGGTCACCCGCTGCTACGTCGACCTGGTCGAGATCGAGGGGGGGATGGACCGGCTGCCCGGCGCGTTCGTGCCCACGCTCCGGGCGCGCATCCGGTTCGGCGCGAAGATGATCGCCCTCGACCAGGACGAGCAGTCCGCCACGGTGCACTACCAGACGGCGGCCGGCCGGTTCCGGGAGACCGGCGACCACGTCATCGTCACGGTGCCGTTCGCCGTTCTGCGGCACGTGGAGGCGCTGAAGCCGTTCTCACCGGCCAAGCAGCGGGCCATCCGACAGCTCCACTACGACGCCTCGGCGAAGATCCTCCTCCAGTGCCGCCGGCGCTTCTGGGAGGAGGACGACGGTATCCATGGCGGGGGCACCGCGACCGACCTCCCGATCCGCGCCCTCTACTACCCGGACCACGGCCGCGAGACCGGCCGCGGGGTGCTCCTGGCGAGCTACACCTGGTCCGAGGACGCCCAGCGCTGGGGCTCGCTCGCGCCGGGCGACCGGATCGCCCAGGCGCTCGAGAACGTCGCTCTGATTCACCCGCAGGTGACGCAGGAGTTCGAGGCGGGCACCTCCTACATGTGGCACCACGACGAGTTTGCCGGGGGCGCGTTCGCGCTCTTCGATCCGGGCCAGCAGACGCTCCTCCACGACGCGATCGTCGCGCCCGAGGGGCGGATCCACTTCGCGGGGGAGCACGCTTCGCTCGCCCACGCCTGGATCCAGGGCGCCATCGAGTCCGGCCTCCGTGCCGCGCTGGAGGTCGGGGTCAGGCCTTGACTTTGACTTCGAGGCGATTCGCCGGCGAGGAGCCGCTCGCACTGCGCTCCTTGGAAGTCAAAGTCAAGGCCTGACCCCGTCAGAACCAGCGGGGCTTGTCGACGACGTTCGTGAGCGGCTCGCCGCGCGCGAAGCGGCCGACGTTCCCGAGGAGGACGGCGAGGTGCCGCTCGGCGATCCGCGGCGAGTTCCCGGCGACGTGGGGCGTCAGGATCACGTTCGGCAGCGCCCACAGCGGGTGGTCCGGCGGCAGGGGCTCCGTCTCGAACACGTCGAGGCCGGCGCCGCCGATCTCCCCGGCCCGGAGAGCCGCCACCAGGTCCCCGAGGTCAACGACCGCGCCCCGTCCGATGTTGATCAGGTAGGCGGCCGACTTCATCTGCCGGAACTGGGCGCGGCGAAAGAGCTTGACCGTCTCGGGCGTGTGGGGCGCGGCGATCACCACGAAGTCGCTCTCCCCGAGGAGATCGGGCAGCCGGTCGAGCCGCCAGAGGGCCGCCACCCCCGGCGGCGCCGCCGTCTGGACCGGGTCCACCGCGACGACCCGCATCCCGAACGCGAGCCCGCGGCGCGCGACCTCGGAGCCGATCTGACCGAGGCCGACCACGCCGAGCGTGGCGTCGGCGAGGTGCCGGTGGGCGCGGTCGACGGCGCTGACCTGGGCGGGGCCCGTGGCGAAGCCCGACTGCTCCCGGCCCCCGACGGGCGCCCAGCGCGCCTCGAGCTGGCTCCGGATGTAGTGGTGGAAGTTCCGCGCGAAGCAGAGGACATAGCCGAACACGTGATCGGCGATCACGTCCGAGAAGAGCCCGCGCATGTTCGTGAGCACGCAGGGATGCGTCGCGAGCTCCGGGAACATGTAGTGCTCGAGGCTCGCCGTCGGCGTTTGCACCCACCGGAGGCCCCGCGCGGCCGCAAGGAGCCCGGGCGTGAGCTTGCCGAAGAAGGCGTCGGCGTCGGCGATCGCCGCCCGCGCCTCCGCCTCGCTCCCGGCGTTGACGACGGTCATGGGGTGGGCGGCCGCGACGATCTTCGCGAGGCGCTCCGGCTCGACGGCGGGATGGATGACGAGCTTCACGTGTAGGGATCCTCCCTGGGGTCCGTGGACGGGACGGGGCCGGTCGGCGCGACCGAGCCGGGCGGGTCGACGTCGAACGCGAGCCGGCGGTGGGCTTCCCGCAGGGACTCCTCCACCGCCGCGGGGGACTCCGCCCGCGCGAGGATGAAGCCCACGTAGCGCGACCCCTCCGGCAGCGGCACCAGCTCCTGGCCGACGTGGGCGCTGATGGTCACGTCCTCGATCCCGGGGACGGCGAGGGCCGCCTCGCGGCCGCGCACCGCCCGGAGCACGCCGCCCCCCGGGATGGGCACCATCATGACGCCGGCCGCCCGCCGCTCCCGCTCGAGCGAGTCCTGCTCGATCCCGAGCGCGTGGCGGATGACTAGCTCCTCCAGGGAGACGCCGGCCCCGAAGCGAAGGGTGCGCGAGCAGAGGCCGCCGATCGTGCGGGCGGCGATCTCCACCATCCAGGGCCCCTGGTCGTTCACGCGGAGCTCCGCGTGGACCGGCCCCTCCGTGAGGCCGAGGGCGCGGGCCGCCCACCGCGTCTCGGCGGCGATCGCGAGCTGGGTCTCGGGCGGAAGGCGGGACGGCGTGACGTAGATCGTCTCCTCGAAGTACGGCCCGTCGAGCGGATCGGGCTTGTCGAAGAGAGCCAGGACGTGGAGCTCCTCCCCGACCAGGAGCCCCTCGAGCGCCACTTCGCGCCCGGGGATGAAGTCCTCCACCAGGATCTCCTCGCGCCCCTCCCCAAGCTCCGCCACGTCCGGCGCCTCGAGGATCTTCGCGATCCGGCCAAACGCGGCGACGAACGAGGGCGGGTCATCCGCCCGGATCACGCCGCGGCTGCCGGCCAGGATCGTGGGCTTGAGGACGCAGGGGTAGGTGACACGCGCGGCCGCTGCCTCGGCGTCGTCGGAGACGCCCAGGAGGGTGAAGCCCGGCGACCGGACGCCGGCGCGGGCGAACGCGTCGCGCATCCGGTGCTTGTTCCGCGTCGTGGAGACGGCCTCGAGCGGGCTCGACCGGAGCCCGAGCCGCTCCGCGATGGCGGCCCCGACGACCGTCGTGCGGTCGTCGACGGGGACCACGGCGTCGACCGGGTGTCGGCGGGCGAACTCGGCGACCCTTCGCGCGGCCTTCCCCGGATCCCCGAAGTCGAGCGTGAGCAGGTTGTCCGGCCGCGCGGCCTCGAGGACGTTCGGGCGCTCCGACGCGATCACGAGCTCGACATCGAGCTTCGCCGCCGCCGCCACGAAGTCCTCCGTGCGGTACGTCGTCGTTGGGATCAGGAGGAGGAGGCGCAGCATGGGGAACCGGCCGGGCAGGGGGCGCCCGGCCGAGCCCCGTGACCGGGGTGGGGGCGCGCGGGCCCGACGCTCAGACCAGGAAGCCGGTCAGGCCTTGGACGGGGCGTAGTAGGGGTTCGAGCCCGAGGCGTGGTCCGTCGTGTCGAGGACCTCCGTGATCTCCGGGATCTCCTCGAAGATCATCCGCTCGATGCCGGCCTTGAGCGTCACGTCCGCCGCCCCGCATCCCTGGCAGCCGCCCGACATCCGGATGTAGGCCGTCGTGTCCTTGACGTCGATCAGCTCGATGTAGCCCCCGTGGCCCGCGACCGCCGGGTTGATGGCGGTCTCGAGGAGCTCCTGCACCTTGTCCTTGAGCGTGGTCTCTTCCGGCATCGCTCTCCTCCCTCGCGAGCACGGCCCCTTGGTGCGAGCGGGTCGCCTCGTACCCATTCTACCCCAGGCGGGGACCCGTCTCGCCGGTCAGATGGCGCTCCCCACCGGCCGTCCGCGGAGGGCCAACTGGCCCTGAGTGGGCTCCGCTCAGCAGAACCAGGGCTCGGTGAGGCGCGGCGGACGCGCACGGTCGGGACGCGCGCGCGGGACGGCCAGCCGCCGTGCCGGGGCTCCGGCCGTGGCATCGGCGAGGGCCCGAACCTGGTCGAACGTGGCGGCCTCGTCCGCGTGCGCCTCCGCCGCCGCTTCGACGACCCGGGTTACCTTCGCCTGAAGCCCGTCCATCCGCGGGTCCGGATGGACCCAGGCGTGGGAGAACGCCTCCTCAACCAGAGGCCCGAGGTGGGGGCCCAGCGGGGGATAGCTCGCCAGGAGCGAGCCCGGCGGAACGAGGAGCCTGAGCGAGTACTGCACCGGATCCACCGAGTCCACGAGGTCTTCGCGGTCAACGAAGTCGAGCATGTCCCGGTAGTCGTCGAGGGTCGTCCAGGGAGTGAATGCCACCCACGTCGGTCGAAGCGGGATCCCCGACTCGCGCATGAGCCGGACCAGCGCGACGACGTCGGCACGCGAGTGTCCCTTGTCGAGGTGGACGAGCACCGCGTCGCTGAGCGACTCCACCGCCGAGACGACGAAGGCGCAGCCGAGCTCGCGAAGCTCCGGCAGCATCGCTCGGTGCCGGAGGAGGTGCTCGACCTTCGTCGTGACGTCGAAGCTCACGTGCGGGAAGGCCGCGTGGAGCGCGCGCGTCACCGCGAGCGCGTGTCGCGGTCCGTTGAGGAAGTCGGGATCGCCGAAGGTGACGTGGGTCGCCCCCGCCTCGACGCACTGGCGAACATCGGCCAGCACCACATCGGGGGGCACCACGAAGAAGCGACCGCCGTACACGGGCGGGATCGGGCAGTGGCGACAGAGGTGCTTGCAGCCCCGGCTCGCCTCCACGTACCCGACGAGCTCGTGACGCCCGTCGCGCTCGAGTCGCGCGTACTCCTTGAGGGACGGGAGCCCGGCGCGGCTCGGGACCGGGAAGGCGAGGCGCGCCAGGTGCGGCGCCGCTGGACGGGCGGCCGTCCACACCCCCACGGCCGGCTGGTCGACTCCCAACTCGAGCATCTCGACGAGCGTCACCAGCGGCGCTTCGCTCTCGCCGCCGATCACCGAATCGACGCCGTGCGCGAGCAGGTAACCGGCGTTCAGGTGCGCATAGAGCCCGTAGGCCACGACGTGGCACGCGGGGTTCGCGGCGCGCACGCGCTCGACGAGCGCGACCCCGACCCGGAGCGCGGTGTGCATCGGCACGGAGACGGCAACGACCCGGGCGCGCGCCACCTTCGCAGGGTCGAAGGGCTCGACGGACACGTCCATGACCGCCGGAGCGTAGCCGCGGGCCTCGAGGAACGACGCCGCCCACGCCACGGCCAGAGGCTGGTGACCCAGCTCGTAGCACGACACGAGGAGGACAGCCCCGGGCTCGCGCATGCTTCTAGTCTACGCCTTCGCCGGGCACGCCCCTTCAGGGCCTCTGGAGGCGCGCCAATGCGGTCATGTGCCATTCAGGGCTTCGCGCGCCTGAATGTTACGAGGACATGCCCGGACCCACTCTTTGCCTCGAACGCGGCGGGCCGGCCCTTGTCCAGGTTCGGCGCGTTGTCGCACACTCTCAGCGTGTCGCCGTCCAGGGCATAGATTCCCTTCCACGCCTTCCCCTTTAGGGCCCCTTCCGCATGCTCGAAGTCCATGGCCGCTGGCTTCGCGCTCTGGTCCACTCGGACCGTTCCCGCGTAGAGGAGCTTGCCTTCCTTGGATCGGATCGTGAAACGGTTGCCGGCAAAGGAAAGCCGATGTCCGACCACGTCATCGGCGGCTTCGCCGTCGCGTTCCGCCTTCGTTGCCGTCCAGGTCCCTTGCAGCTTCTTCTGGGCTTCCTCGGCCGGCTGCGCGAAGGCGGGAACGAGCCAGGTCCCGAGGATCAACCAGCACATCGCCGAGGTCAGCCCGTGCATCATGCTCTCCTGTAACAAGGAGGGAAGGCACTCCCTCGCCCGATTTTCGGGTCAAGTAGCCGAAACGGGACAACCGCCGCTCACTGCGATGGCCCCAGAGTATCGCCGAGAGCGTGACCACGCCACCACCGACAGCCCGCCAGGCCCCCGTACGACCTCCGGTGATGGCCGCGTGGAAGCAGCCCGGCTGGGCGGTGGATCGGTTGGCTCTCGCCTGCCGCGCCGTAGCGTTGCCGACCCGGGCGCGCCCGGCTACTCTGAGCGCCGGACACCTCGCTTCATGAACGTGCCGATTGGCGACGGCAAGATCGGGATTGAGGAGCCCCTCTCCAAAGCCGGGGACTTCGTGGACCTGCGCGCGGAGACGGATCTCCTCGTGGCGATCTCGAACTGCCCGCAGGAGCGGAACCCTTGCAACGCCTACACCCCGACGCGGCTCCGCGTCGTCGTGTTCGGCCCGCCGCCGGCGTGACGCTCGGGAGCCCGGCCGGCCGGGTAAGGGTCGAGAGCCTCGCATGAGCTCCGGGGCGCCCCCGAAGACTCCACCACCTGACCTCCGCTTCGTCGACAGAGGCGGCGGCGCTCGTCTCGCCTACGTGAGTCTGCCGGGGGATGCCCCGACTGTCGTGTTCCTGGGCGGCTACGCGTCGGACATGACGGGCACCAAGGCGCTCCACCTCGAGGACTGGTGCCGCCAGCGCGGCCAGGCCTTTCTCCGGTTCGACTACCAGGGTCACGGGCTTTCGTCCGGGCGGCTCGTCGACGGCACGATCGGCGGCTGGCGGGACGACGCGCTCCGGGTGGTGGCGGAGTGCGTGGCGGGGAAAATGGTGCTGGTCGGGTCCAGCATGGGCGCCTGGATCATGCTCCTCGCCGCCCGCGCGATCCCCGAGCGGGTGGACGCGCTCGTCGGCATCGCCGCGGCGCCCGACTTCACCGAGGACCTCCTCTGGGCCCACCTGGGCGAGGAGCAGCGCGCGGCCCTGCGCCGGGACGGCGTCCTCCATCTCCCCTCGAGCTACGGCGAGCCTCTTCCCTTCACCTGGCACCTGGTCGAGGATGGGCGCCGCCACCTCGTCCTCCGCGCCCCGCTCGATCTGCCGGGCCCCGTCCGCCTCCTCCACGGCACCCGGGACGCCGACGTCCCATGGGAGACCTCGCTGCGGCTCGTCCAGGCGATCCGGGGCCGCGACGCCACGCTGACGCTGGTGAAGGACGGCGAGCATCGACTGTCGGAGCCGCACGAGCTCTCGTTGCTGAGCGCCACCGTCGCCAGCCTGCTCTGACCCGGAAAGAGAGTCATCGCGCGATGGCCGCCCTCAGAGTCCCGACCCGCGGGATCGCCTCCGAAGCGGGTGAGGCGAGGCCACCGCTCCAGAACCGGGTGACTCCGTTCGGCGAGCTGATCGCCACGACGGCGCGCGGCACCCTGATGGGCAACCGGGGGCGGCTCCACGACGCCGACCGCCGGATCGTGCGCCGGGTGGCCACGGGCTACCGCGCGTGGGTGACCTGCCGGCTCGCGTTTCGCGGGCGACGGCGCCCGGTGATGGCCCCGAACCGCTACACGGAGCTCTTCTTCCTTGACGAGGCGACGGCGCTGGCGGCCGGCCACCGCCCCTGCGGCGAATGCCGCCGAGACGACTACCGGCGCTTCAAGGCGGCCTGGCTGATCGCGAACCCTGATCGCGGGCTCGGGTCTGCTGCGCTCATCGACGCGATCGACCGGGAGCTCCACCGGGACCGAGTGGGGCCGGACGGCCAGGCGGGCACGTATCGGGCCCGGCTCGGCTCGCTCCCCGACGGGGTGTTCGTCGTCGGGCCCGATCCGGCCGAGGCGTTGCTCGTGTGGCGCGGCAGGCTCGCCCCGTGGTCGCCGGCCGGATACGGAGCCCTCCGGTCACCCCACGGGGAATGGGCGACGGTCCTGACCCCCCGCTCCACCGCGGCGACGATCGCCGCGGGGTACGTGCCCGCAGTGCATCCGAGCCTCGCGGGGCTGACCGCCGGGTCCGGCTAGGGCGGCCGGGCCTCGAGCTCACGCGGGGCGGACGGCGCGCCGTCGCCGTTCCCGCCGGACGGAGCCAGCTCGCTGGACCGCGCGGGGGCGTTCCGCGCGATCGTCCCCTGGCCGCCGACGGCCGAGACCGGAGCGGCATCGTTCGCGGCGCCGTGAATCGCCGCCGCCGGCTGGTCGACGCGGACGCGAGGCCGCCAGCCGAGCAGGCGCGTGAGATCGTCGAGCAGGAGGTAGGCGACCGGCGTGACCAGGAGCGTCAGCAGGAGCGAGAGGGTCTGCCCGCCGATGACGACGACCGCGATGGCGCGACGCTCCTCGGAGCCGGGTCCGGTCCCGATCCAGAGCGGCAGCATGCCCCCGGTCAGCGCCAGCGTCGTCATCAGGATCGGGCGCAGCCGGTTCCGGTTGCCCTGCAGGATGGCCGTGCGGCGATCGTAGCCCTCGCGGCGGAGAGCGTTCATGTGGTCGATCTGGAGGATCGCGTTCTTTTTGACCACGCCGAACAGCACGAGGATGCCCAGGGCCGAGTAGAGGTTGATGGTGTTCCCCGTGTACCAGAGCGAGAACAACGCGAAGGGTATCGCGAGCGGAAGCGAGAGCAGGATGGTCAAGGGGTGTACGAGGCTCTCGAACTGAGACGCCAGGATCATGTACATGAAGATCACGGCGAGCAGGAACACCCAGAGGAACTCGGTGAATGTCCGCTCGAACTCGCGGGCCCGCCCCGAGACGACCGTGGTGTAGCCGGCCGGAAGGTTGAGCTCCGCCGTGGCCAGCCGGAGTGCATCGATCCGATCCGCCTGACCGTAGCCCGGGGCGACGACTCCGCGAAGTCGGTTCTCCCGCTGGCGCTCCGAGCGGTCGATCCGGGACGCCGTCTCGGCCGGCGCGATCTTGACGACGTTGTCCAAGCGGACGAGCCCGCCGCCGGGCGCGAGCCCGATCTGAGGGGCGGCGCCCAAAGACGTGGACGCCGCCGACGACGCCCGTGCCACGTAGAGGCGCTCGATGGTCCGGGGGTCGCGGCGATCGGGCTCGCTCAAACGGAGCTGAACGTCGTAGTCCTGATCGAGGAAGGGATCGTGGAACCGGGAAACTTCCTGGTCCCCGCCCACCATGAGCCGTATCGCCGTGGCGATCTGCTCGACGTCTACCCTGAGGTCGGCCGCCCGGTCCCGGTCGACCTGGACGCGCAGCTCCGGCCGATCCAGACGCAGCGTGGTACTGAGGTCGATCATGCCGCCGAGCTGCAGCGCCCGCACGCGTAGCTGCTCGCCGTATCGCGCGAGCGTGGGGAGGTCGGGCCCGCGGAGGACGTAGTCGATGTCGAAGTTACCGCCGCCGATATTGAACCCGGGGACGTTCCGCACGGTGATGCGCATGTCGCGGAACCTCCGCAGGCGCTGCCGAACCTCCTGCATCACCTCCCGCTGCGTGTAGTTGCCCCGGAAGACCGCGAGCGGATCGCCTCGGCGGAGCCCGTCCCAGAGACGCGCCGGCGTCACGGTTCGCTCGTCGTGCGGCGCGATCCGCACGTACCCATTGCCCTGGTTGACCCGGCCGAGGAAGCTGCCGCCGGCGGTCAAGAGCACCAGCCGCACGCCACGCACAGCCCGGATCTCCTGGTCGATCGCCTGCACGGCCTCGTCCATGGCCGCCAGGCTCAACCCCTCGGGACCGTCGTAGAACAGCTCGAACTCAGCCTCGTCGACGTCGCTCGGGACGTACTCGCGCTTGACCAGCCCGTGGAGTGGGATGGCCGAGGCGACGACGCCGAGCGCCAGGACGATGACTACCACCCGCCCGACCGGATGAATGGCGAGGCGAAGCAGCCACCCGTAAAAGCCGTCGATCCAGCGGTAGAAGCCGCGCCGCGAGCGAGCCGCGTCGTGACCGGTCGCACCATCCTCCGCGCGGAGCATCCGGGCGCTCATCATGGGCGTCAGGGTGAACGACACCAGGAGGCTCACCAGCACGGAGACCGCCGCGGTCAGGCCGAACTGGTAGAGGAACCGGCCGGACACCGACGACATGAACGACACCGGGACGAAAATGACCACCAAAGAGAAGGTCGTGGCCATGACGGCGAGCCCGATGTCCGCGGTGGCCGCGCGCGCGGCCTCGAACGGTCCCATCCGCTTCTCCTCGACGAAACGGAAGATGTTCTCCAGCACGACAATGGCGTCGTCGATGACGATGCCGACCATCAGCACCAGGGCCAGCATGGTGACGCTGTTCAGGGTGAAACCGAGCGCCCACATCATGCCGAACGCCGAGATGACCGACGCGGGGATGGCGACGGCGGCGATGACCGTCGAGCGCCAGCTTCGCATGAACGCGAACACCACGAGCGAGGCCAGGATGCTCCCCAGCACGAGGTGAAGGTTGATCTCGTGGAGCGCGGCATAGATGTACCGCGACTGGTCGCGGATG
>DATAFX010000129.1:0-17803 GCA_036257195.1 Candidatus Methylomirabilota bacterium
GGTGTCGGGCCGGAGCTCGCGCGGCGGCTCAGCCACCACCGGCTTCCGATTCCGGAACCGTCGCATGATAGCGGGTGAAGAGAGGGTGGAGGTCCCGGGCCCTCGTCACCGCGCGAAAGTCGAAGGCGACGTGCGGCGGCGCCGCCACGAACGCGTAGAGCTCGGCTTCCGTCGGACCGGCGTGGCTCCCGCGCTCGTCGAGGAAGTTCACGCAGCCCGCGTCCGTGTAGTGTCCGTATAGGATGATGTCGCCGCTGGACGGCATGCGAAGCAGGTCCTGCAGCCCCCGCACGACGGTTTCGCGGTCGGATCGGTCGAACAGCGGGCAGCCCGTGTTGCCGGGTGGTGGGGGGATGCGGAGCACGTCGCCTCGATAGTAGCACACGGGTCCCCGGCCATCCCGGGCGAGGGCGAAGCCGATCGCGGGGTGCCGCGAGAGGCGGGCGAGCCCGCCGGGGTAGCGAGCCTCGATCTCCTCGGCCTGCACGTGTGCCGGCGTGTGCAGGAGGTACACGTTCACGTTTGGACCGGCCGGGACGATGCAGAGGCCGCCGATCCAGACGGCGTTTCGCTCGCGCACCGGGCGCTCCACGACGGCGAGGTTCCGCTGCCATCTGCTCGTGAACGGCCAGAACGGCATCGGAGGATCGGGGGCAGGCGGCGTGGACGGTCGCGAAACGGCGGGCGCCGCTGGCGAGCGGCCTCCTTCCGCCTCGCTCCCGGCAGGCTGGAAGCAGTTCAGGATCACCTCGGCCAGGGACGCGCCGTTTGCCACGGCGCGGAACGGTACCGAGCGGATCTGGCCGTGGTCGGAGAGGACGAAGAGATCGTATCCGTGCTCTGGAACCCGGCGGAGGACCCGCGCTAGGCGCCCGATGCTTCCGTCGATCCCCCGGAGAGCCCGGAAGGCCGTCCGGTGATGGGGGCCGAGCTCGTGAGCCGCCACGTCGTAGTCCACGAAGTTCACGTAGAGGGCCGGGACGCCCGCGTAGAGGTCGACTGTTACCCCGAGCGTCAGGAGCTCGCGAAGCCACCCGCCGACCAGGAGCCGCGAGACCATCTCGCGGAGCGACGCCACGCGCCGGCCGAGGCTGAAGTCCCGGAGGGCCGCCCCGAGCCAGCCGGCGAGCTCCCACACCGTGAGGACCGACATCTTCGCGACCAGCCAGCCCAGTACCAGGCACGGCATCACCACGGCTCGGAATCCTACCCGGCCCCAGAACGCGTGGGGCCGGAGGAGATGGGCGAAAGTGAGGACGGTGTCGTCAGCCCCTCCCCCGAACACGCAGCCGTACGTGCGCCCCCCGCGGACGATGCCCTGCCCCGACCCGGCGTGGACGGCCTCGACCGCCGCCGCGTCCCACGGGCGCGGGAACCACCGGTAGGTTCCCGTCCGCTTGTCGAGGAACTCGAACGCCGGCACGTCGACCGGACCCCCGTACATCAGGCCCGCCTGAAACGCCGGCGTGGAGGTCGGCAGGCCGGACGGAACGGAGTGGAGACGGAGCGCGCCGCCGCGGAGCAGCCGCGTTAGGGCGGGCATGCGGCCCCGCTCGACGGCCTCTCGGAGCACCGCGTGGGAGCATCCGCAGATCTGGACCACGACGAACCGGCGGGTCGGGGCATTGGGGGCTGGGGGCATCCGGGCCCAACGGGTCAGCGCGTCGAGAAGACCCGAGGCGACGCGGCCCGCGGCGGACCAGCGGCGGGTGGGGCTGGCCATCGGCCAGATCCTACGGTCGGGGCACCCTTCGGGCAACGAGCGCCTTGCACAGCGGAGAGCGCGTCTGCTACCGTCTCCAATCATGGCAGAGCGAGAGCCCGCGGGACCGTTCTGCTTCGACTGCGTCTGGTTCCCCGAGGCCCCCGCAGACCTCGAGGAGTCGGCGCCCGACCGGGCGGCCGGACGGAGCCTCACCGCCGACTTCCTCTGCCCGCACATTCGGCGTCGCGTCGTCCCGACCTACGCGGCCCACTGCCCCGACTACCAGGAGCCCTCCGGAGACCGCTGAGTCGAAGACATGCGCATCATCGTCATCGGCGCCGGTGAAGTCGGGTACCACATCGCGGCGCGGCTGACCCACGAGGCGCACGAGATCGTGGTCATCGAGCGCCACCCCGAGGTCGTGCGGCGGGTGGAGGAGACCTTGCGGGTCCGCGTCATCGAGGCGGACGGATCGTCCCCTCGAGCCCTGGAAGCGGCGGGCGTCCGGGACGCGGCGATGGTGATCGCGGTGGCCGACGTGGACGAGGTCAACATCGTGGCCTGCGCCATCGCGCACCAGTACGGAGTGGCCACGAAGATCGCCCGCGTCCGCGACATCGAGCTCGGCGAGCACCCGATCCTGGCCGGCGGAAAGGTGCTCGGCATCGACCTCCTGATCAATCCGACGCAGGTCGTCGCCGACGAGATCCTGCGCGTCATCAAGACGACCGGGGCCGCCGAGGTCGCGGACTTCGCCGGCGGCCGCGTCCAGCTCCTGGGGGTCAAGGTGGACGCCCGGGCGCCGCTCGTGAACCGGCGCCTCCGCGACCTCCGCTCGGTCCAGGCGTCGGCGCCCTTCCAGGTCGTCGGCATCGCCCGCGGCGAGCGTCTCATCGTGCCGACGGCCGACACCACCCTGGCCGCCGAGGACCACGTGTACGTGGTGAGCCGCCGAGACGTGATCCCGGACATCCTGGTCCTCATGGGCCGCACGGCCGCCGCCACCCGGCAGGTCTTCGTCATCGGAGGCGGGCGCATCGGGCTCGAGGTGGCGCGCGCGCTCGAGAACGACGAGATCGCGGTGACGGTCCTGGAGCGGAATCGCGGCCGCTACGACGAGCTCGCGCGGGAGCTGGCGCGGGCGCGGGTGGTCCACGGCGACGGCACGGACATCAAGCTTCTCGTGGACGAGGGCATCGGCACGGCGGACGCCATCGCCACGCTCACCGACGACGATCCCACCAACCTACTGGCCGGGCTCCTCGGAAAGCGCCACGGCGCGAAGAAATCCGTCGCCCTGTTCAAGCGTCAGGATCTCATCCCGCTGGTGGGATCACTGGGGATCGACGCGGCGATCAGCCCGCGCCTGCTCACGGCCAGCGTGATCCTCAAGTACGTGCGCGGGGGCCGGGTCGTCTCGGTGTTCGAGCTGCCGGAGAGCGAGGCCGAAACCCTGGAGGTGGTCGTCCAGCAGGACACGCCGGCGTTGGGCCGCTCGATCGAGGCCCTGGGCTTGCCGGACGAGGCCCTGGTCGGCGCCGTGGTCCGCGGGGATCAGGTGCTCGCGGCGGACGGCGACCGCGTCCTGGCGGTGGGCGACCACGTGGTCCTGCTCGCCCTGCCGCGAGCGATCCCGGCCGTGGAACGCGTCTTCGGACTATAGATCGCCCGCTACGCGGGCCGCTCGTCCTCAGGCGGCGGCGGGGGGGGCGTGTCCGGGCCGCCGACCATGGCGTCCCAGTCGATCGGCGGGCCGCCCCCGGCCTCTCCCTCCTTCGCGCCTTCCTTCTTCCGCTCGGCCTTCGCGTCGCGCTTGGCCTTACGGGCCTGCTCTCTCCGCCATTTCTCGCCGCTATAGGACCGTCGCCCCATGCCCCCCTCCGCGCCGGCGTGTGGAAATCCCCAGGCCCTCCCGGTGACCCAGAAGGGCTGGTCTACTGGCGCTCCTCTGGCGGAAGCTCAGAGTACGGGACCGATGATCCAGGGCGCGAACTCCTCCTCCCCGATCCCCTGAGCCTCGCTCTTCGTCTTCTTCCCGGACGCGACCGCCACCACCTCCTCGAAGACCTGCCGCCCCACCGTCTCGAGCGGCGTGCCTTCGAGGATCACCCCGCAGTTGATGTCCATGTCCTCCTCCATCTGCCGGTAGACGAGCGAGTTCGTCGCCAGCTTGATGGAGGGCACGGGCCGGCACCCGAAGACGGAGCCGCGACCGGTCGTGAACACGACGATGTTGGCGCCGCCCGCGACGAGACCCGTGACCGATACGGGGTCGTGGCCGGGCGTGTCCATGAAGACGAACCCGCGCGTGCTGATCGGCTCCCCGTACAGGAAGACGTCCGTCAGCGGGGTCGTGCCGCCCTTGGTCACACCGCCGAGCGACTTCTCGAACACGGTCGTGAGCCCCCCCGCCTTGTTGCCGGGCGCGGGGTTGTTGTCCATCTCGGCCCCGAGGACGCGGCAGTAGTACTCCCACCACTTGAAGCGGTCGAGCAGCTTCTTGGCCACCCCTTCGTTGACCGCCCGCCGGATGAGGAGGTGCTCCGCGCCGTAGATCTCCGAGGTCTCCGCGAGCACGCCGGTGCCGCCGTAGCGGACGAGCTCGTCGACCGCCCACCCGAGCGCCGGGTTCGCGGTGATCCCGGAGTTGCCGTCCGAGCCGCCGCAGTTCGTCGCCAGGACGAGCTCCGACACGGGCTGCGGCGTCCGGCGCGCCTCGTTGGCGACGGGCAGGAGGTCCTGCACCGCCTTGATCCCAGCCTCGACGGTCTTGCGCACCCCGCCGGCTTCCTGGATCGAGAGCATGCGGGGCCGCCCGAGCCGCTGGCGCTCGATGAAGGGAACCGTCTGGTTCACCTCGCACCCGAGCCCGATCAGGAGGTAGGCGCCCACGTTCGGATGCCGAGCGTAGCCGCCCAGGACCCGCATGAGCGCCTCGTGGTCCTCCCCGAAGAGCTTCGTCCCGCATCCCGACTTGTGTGTGATCGCGATGACCCCGTCGACGTTCGGGAAGTCGCGCTGGACGTCCCGGAAGCGCTCGCGGACGAACTGGCACACGCTGGCCGAGCAGTTGACGGTCGAGACGACCGCCACGTAGTTCCGCGTCCCCACCCGCCCGTCGGCCCGCTTGAACCCGTCGAAGTACCGCATCTCGGCGGCCGGATAGTAGTCGACCGGCCGGACGTCGACCCCGACCTCGTACTCCCGCTGGTAGTCGCCGACCGCCAGGTTGTGCGTGTGGACGTGCTCGCCCCGCTCGATCGGCTGCGTGGCGAAGCCGATGACCTGGCCGTAGCGGCGGACCGTCTCGCCCTTCGCGCGGGCACGCCGCGCGATCTTGTGGCCGGGCCGGATGTCGCACAGGACCTCGATGCGCTCCGCGCCGTGCTCCAGCACCGTCCCCGTCGGAATCGGCGCCTTGGCGATCACGACGTCGTCGTCGGGGTGAAGGATCAGCGCCTTCGCGCGGAGGTCGTGCGTCGCCATGGTCCGCCGCTCCTCTCGGTCCTGGATCCGTGCATCCCCGCTTGCGGACGGGGGCATGCCTTCCCGGACCTTATACCACACCCCGGGGGGCGCGATCGCGTCACGCGCTTCCGGCCATTCTCCGGCTACGGTAAGATTCCGCTGCATGCGCAGCTCCGGTCTCGCTGTCGTCGCCGCCGTAGCTCTCCTCGCTTCCCCGGGCCTAGCGCCGAGCCAGATCGCGCCCGGCCCCACCGTCCCGACCGGGCCTACCCTCCGCCTGGGGGCGCTCTTGCCGCTCACCGGACCCGGCGCCTGGTTCGGCGCCGAGATCAAGCAGGGGCTCGAGCTTGCGATGGCGGAGCTGGATCCGGCGGGACGACGGCGCGTCCCCCCGGCCGCCGAAAGCCCGCCGCGATCGGGAAGCACACCCGCGGGGTCGGCCGAGCCGAAGGGCGATCCGCCTGCCCCGCCGGCCAGCCGTCCCGTCGAGCCCGCCGGCGAGCCGTCCTCCTCCGCGTCGGCGGCGGACCGGAGTCCACGCCCGCCGCCCGAGCCCATCGAGCCGCCGGACCTGCCGCGGACCCCCGCGCTCGTCGTCCAAGCACTGGACGTCCAGCCCCTCGACGTGAGAGATGCCGGGGCCGAGATGAGCAAGCTCCTGAGCGCGGGGGTCGCCGCCGTCGTGACGGCCTCGCCGACGCCCACGCTCACCGTCTACCCGCTCGCCGCGGCGCGCGACGTCCTCGTCCTCCACGCGGGCCTCGCCAGCGAGCGCTTTCCCGCCACGAGCCGGACGCTGCTCCGGCTCCGGCCCTCCGCCGCGGACCGCGCCGACGTCCTCGGAGCGCACGCCTGGGAGCGCGGCATCCGCCGCCTGAGCCTCGTGGCCGGCGGCGACGATTTCGGCCGCGCGATCCGCGCGGCGCTCGGCGCGCGCTGGCGTCGCCAGGGCGGTCACCTTGTCCACGACGAGAGCGTGTCGCTCGACGCCTCCGATCTGCGCGCGCGCCTGCGGGTCGTCGCCAGGGGGGCGCCCGAGGCCATCGTGCTGGGCTTTCAGGGAGTGGCCCTCGCCGAGGCCGCGCGCGCCCTCCGCGACGCCGGGTATTCCGGGCTCCTGCTGGCCGCGGACGACGACCGGACGGCGCTCCTGGCGAGCGCTGGCGCGCTCGATGGCGCCTTGATCCTCGCCGATGCCTTCGTCCCCCTTCCGGACTCGCGGGGCGCGCGCTTCGCCCGCGCCTACGAGGCCAGCTACGGACAGCCTCCGTCCCGCTTCGCGGCGAGCGCCTACGAGGCAGCGACGCTCCTCGCCGACGCCGCCCGCCGCTCACTCCGGGAAGGACGCGGCCTGGGCGGATCCCAGCTCCGGGACGTGCTCGCCCCCGGGCGCCGCTTCCCTTCCCTCTATGCGGGCGACCTGGTGGTCCGCGACGACGGCACGGTCGCGCGGCCGCTCGCCCTCTTCCGGGTCGAGGGTGGCCGCTTGGCGTTCCAGACGTACGTCGGCCTGGACGGGCGAGCCCTCGCCGCCCCGGCGCGGAGCGGTCCCTGACGTTCCGCGACGGCGGCCTCGACCTATCACCGGAGGAGCAGGAGCTCCGGACGGCCGTGGCGCGGGCCGGGACCGAGGTCTTCCGGCCGCTCGCCGAGACGTGGGGCGAGCGAGACGAGCTCAACTGGGATCTCGCGCGGGCCCTCGCCGAGGAGGGGCTGTTCCCGCGACTCGTGCCCAGCGCTTACGGGGGAAGCCTCGAAGGCCCGTTCCGGTCGGTGACGCTCTGCCTCATCCGCGAGGAGCTCGCCCGGACGTGCCCGCCGGCCGAGGAGTTATTCGCGATCCAGGGGCTGGGAAGCTATCCCATCCTCGTGGCCGGCACGGAGGCCCAGAAGCGTCGCTGGCTGCCGCCGCTGGCGCGAGGCGAGACGGTCCCGGCATTCGCGCTGACCGAGCGGGAAGCGGGATCGGACGCCGCCGCCCTTGGCACGCGGGCAGAGCTCCTGGGCGACCACTGGGTGCTTACGGGAAGCAAGCGCTTCATCTCGAACGCGCCGACCGCCGGCCTGTACGTCGTCTTCGCCCGCACGGGTCCGGAGCCCGGCTCGAAGAGTCTCTCGGCCTTCGTCGTCCCGCGGGACACCCCCGGGCTAACCGGGACGCCGATGCACACTCTCGCCCCGCACGTGATCGGCGAGCTCTCCTTCGATGGGTGCCGCGTCCCCCCCGACCACCGGCTCGGCGCGGTGGGCGATGGCTGGCGCATCGCGATGGGGACCCTCGACGTCTTCCGGGCGTCCGTCGGCGCACAGGCCGTGGGCCTGGGCCAGGCCGCCCTGGACCTCGCCTTGGCGCACGCCCGGCGCCGGACCCAGTTCGGCCAGGTGATCGCCCAGTTCCAGGCCATCCAGGGCAAGCTGGCCGACATGGCGACGGAGCTTCGGGCCGCGCGGCTGCTCGTCTACTCGGCGGCGCGGCTCCGGGACAGAGGCCAGGCGCGCGTCACCCTCGAATCGGCGATGGCGAAGCTGTTCGCCACCGAGGTGGCGCACCGGGTCGTCGACCACGCCGTCCAGATCCACGGGGGCGAGGGCGTGATCCGCGGATCCCCGGTCGAACGCCTCTACCGCGAGGTCCGAGCCCCCCGAATCTACGAGGGCACCTCCGAGATCCAGCGGCTCATCATCGCCCGCCAGCTCCTAAGAGACGCCGAGGACTCTGGTTAGGCGGACGCCGTCAGTGCCGGCCCGCCGGCACCGGGGGGGCGACGAAGATCCGGTCCTCGACTCGCGCTTCGGGATGATGTCGTAGCAGCTCCTGGCGAACGACCCGGACCGCCGCCTCGCGAAGCTCGGGATACTCGACCTCGCCGCGGACCTCCGCCGTCGGCCCGGCCCGGCCCGCGAGCGGCACGTGCACCACCGCGGTGACCATGGTCCTCGCCAGGCTCGGTTCCCGCATGAGGGCGTCGGCGATCTGCCCTTCGATCGCGATGGCCTGCGCCCGGCGCTTCCGGCGAAGGTCCACGATCGCCACGGCCAAGACTAGGGCTCCGAGGAGCGCCACGCCCAGAAGGATCGCGGGGACCACCATGCTCCCGTCGCCGGACGAGGGAAACGGGGGCCCTCCGGGACCCGGAGTGGGCAGTCCCTGGGCAAAAGCCTCCGGAAGCGACGCAGCTCCCACCAGTGTCAGGGGGGCAAGAGCGATCACAGATCCAAGTGATCGATGCATGACCGAAAACCTCCACGGGAACCCGCGCACGTGGGCACCCGCTGTCCGCACGCCGTCGGCGCTCCCCGGGCGCGCTGCGCGCGCCCGGGGAGCGCGAACTTGTGGCCTAGGACTTGACCTCGAACTTCCGCACGGTCTTCTGCTGGCCGGCCTCGACGTACGAGGCCGTCACGGTCGAGCCGGGCTTGATCTGCGCCCACTCAACCTGAACCGTGGCGGGGATGGTAAGCATCGTTCCGTCTTCCAGGGTGATCTGCTTCTTGGCCTGGTCGACAGCCTTCACCTTGCCCTCCACCATCTTCTCCGGCGCTGCAGCCGGAGGCGTGGCGGCCGGGGCAGGCGCCGTGGTCTGGGCCGATACCGCTCCGACCCAGCCAACGAGGGCAACGATCAACATCACGGGAATCCAGCGGGTCTTCATGCGACAGCCTCCTCAAGCGACAGGAACTCGCCTCATGCGTCCCGGGTCGACCGCCAGAAACCGCTCGAGGCCGAACATGTGAGAGCAACGACAGTGCCATGGTGCGAGTAGCGGGGAGTAACTCCGCTCTCTGCGCGGCCGGTTATCACATCTCGCGACAGAGTGACGCCACCGAAGGATTCTCGGACAAGATGACGGCGCCCGGAGGACTTTCGGACGCTCTCCTGCACGCGAGTCGCGGTCCTTGCCGCAGGAATGCGCGTGCAAGAACTACAGGCGTGGAAGAAGCTACCGGTCCGGAGGTCGACGCGGCGCGGAGCGCCGCGTCGAGCGAGGCTAGGGGCGGACGGCCGGCGAGAGGGCCATCCCGTGGGGACCCTTGCCGACAGGGATCCGCTTGATCTCCCGGTGGTCCGCGAGCCCGATGACCGTGACGAGGTTCGCGTGCCGGTTCGAGACGTACGCCTTGGACCCGTCGTTCGCCATCACGACGAGGTCGGGATACCCGGGCTGCGGGATCTCGGTGACGACCTCGAGGTCCTCGGTGCGGAGCACCGCGATTCGGTTCGCCTTGCGCAGCGTGACATACAGGAAGCGTCCGTCGGGGGTGAGCACGGCGTCGTGGTTGACGCCCTTGACCTTACCGGTCGCCACGATTCGGTGCGTCCGCGTGTCGATCTTCGAGACGGTGCGGTCCTCCCCGTTGGCGGCAAAGACGAAGTGGCCGTCGACGGCGAGCGCCAGCCCCATCGCGTCGCCGCTCGAGGGCACGACCTCGAGGATCTTGCGCTGGGGGACGTCCACGACCGTCACGTTCCCGGCCGTCTCGCTCGTGACCCAGAAGAGCTTTCCGTCCCGGGAGAAGATCCCGTGGGCCGGCCAGGTGCTCACCTCGATCTCCCCGTCGAGCGCCCCGCGCTGGACGTCCCAGATGAGGAGCTTCGACACGTCGCCCCAGTCGAGCACCCAGCAGTACCGGCCATCGGGCGTGAAGGTGAGGTTGTACGGCCACTCGCCGATCTTCACCTTGCGGAGCACCTTGCGCGCGGCGACGTCAACAATGCTGATGACGCGGCTCTTGTCGTGAATGGCCCATGCCTGGGTGCCGTCGGGACTGAGCACGATCCGGTTGGGCACTCCTCCGCCCAGGGCGACCGTGGCAACCACCTCGTCCCGCGCGGTGTCGATGACGGACACCGTGCCGGAGTGGGTGTTGGTGACGTAGAGCTCGTCCGCACGGACGGTGGCCGGCCATACTGCGACCGCGAGCAGGAGAGACAAGAGAGACCGGGTCATGGCAGGTATCCGCTCCTCGGCGATCGGCAACCCCCTCGAAACCGGCGCTCAGTATAGCACCGGAGCCCACTCCACCCGCCCAGGTCTGGCGGCTACGGGACGAGGGTCTCCTCGCGCCAGCCGGCACCCTCCCGGGCGAAGCGGCGGCGGTCATGGAGGCGATCCGGAGAGCCTCGCCACGCTTCGATCCGATCGGGAACGACGTACACGCCCCGCAGGAGCTCCGGCCGGGGGACCTCCTCGGACGTAGGGTACCGGCGCCGCAGGGTCTCGATGCCTTCGAGGAACCGCTCGCGCGAGGGGACACCGGTCGACTGGGCCCCGTAGGTCGCGTAGTAGACGTCGAGCAGGCGCGACTCGTGGACCTTCTGCCTCCAGTATGTCTCCACGAGGGTCTCGGGCATGGGCTCGATCCGGCCCCGCACGCGATACTGGCGGCGAATCGTCAGCCACAGGAGCAGCAGCTCGGAGCGGCCCGCCGAGAGCGGCTCCCACTTCGGGCTCGTGCGGCTGATCAGGAGACCGATCCCCTGAGGCCCGACATCGCGGAGGACGATCGGGCGTACGCCGGGCAGCCCGCCGTCCTGGGCGGTCGCGAGCACGCACAGGTCCGCGAGTGCGTCGCCGGCCGCCCGCGCCCGGGCCCGGTCGTCGACGATCATCGCGATGGGATCGGGGGGCGCCGTCATCATCGGCCGGCATTGTAGCAGGAGCGCCGAACGGGTCCGGCCAGGCCGGCCAAAGTGGCGGCGGGAGCGACCTTCTGGTAGGGTCTCGAAGGAGCAACCTGTGATCGACCTCGGCGTCGCGGACCTGCCGCAGATTCTGCCCGGGGGCTGGCTTAGTCGCGCCCGGCGGGTGGGCGGGGCAGCGCTGGCGCTTGCCGGATGCGTGGCCGTCCTGCCACAGCCCGCGCCGTCCGCCGACCTCTCGACGATCCGGCTCCCCACCGGGTTCGCAATCGATCTCTACGCCGGCGACCTCGGCTACCCCCGCTTCCTGGCGCTGGACCCCCGCGGCACGCTCCTCGTGTCTGTCCCTCGCGCGGGCCGCGTGATCGCGCTGCCCGACGACAACCGGGACGGCCGGGCGGACGGTGTCGTGCCGGTCGTCGAGGGCCTGGAGCTCCCGCACGGTCTCACCTTCCTCGACGGCCAGCTCTACGTCGCGGAGACAGGACGGGTCGTGCGCTTCGACTACGACCCGGGGACGCGTCGCGTCCGGGGGTCACCGACGGTCGTCGTGCCAAACCTCCCAGTCCGCGGCAGCCACTGGACCCGGACCATCACGATCGGGCCCGATCGCCGCCTCTACGTGGCGGTGGGCTCTTCCTGCAACAGCTGCGAGGAGCGGGACCGCCGGCGCGCGGCGATTCACCGCTACGATGCCGACGGCGGCCGCGGCGCGCCGTTCGCCACCGGACTCCGCAACGCGGTGGGGATGGCCTTTCGCCCGGGCACTTCAGAGCTCTGGGCCACCGTCAACGGCCGGGACTGGCTCGGGGACGACAGCCCCGGCGAGTACATCACGCGGGTCGAGGAGGGTGGCTTCTACGGCTGGCCCTACTGTCACTGGACGGCCGCGGGCTTGGCCCCGGACCCCGATCTGGGCGGTGGCGACCGCTGCAAGGCTGCGCTCCGGCCCAATCTCCTCTACCAGGCGCACACCGCCCCGCTCGGCCTCGCCTTCTACACGGGATCGCAGTTCCCGTCCGAGTACCGCGGCGATCTCCTGGTCGCCCTTCACGGTTCGTGGAACCGCTCGACGCCCGTCGGATACAAGGTCATCCGGGTGCGGCTCGGCCGGCCGGAGCCGGTCGCGGAGGACTTCGCGACTGGCTGGCTCGTCGGGGGCCGTCACTGGGGCCGGCCGGTTGACCTCGCCGTCGCGCCCGACGGCGCGCTCTTCCTGTCGGACGACGGCCTGGGCGCCGTGTACCGCATCACGTACCGAGGCGGCTAGCACGCGTAAGCTCGACACGGTAAGGGCTACACGCCGCCCGGCCGGCGCAACGGGGCGCGAGCGACCGACACCCTGGCCAAATCCGACACACCCGGCGACCGCGCGGCGAGCCGCCCACCCGAAGACGCGGCACGCCGGTTGCTCGGAGACCCCACCGCCGTGTCGCCGGAACCCCTGCTTTTGCGTCTCACAGAGCGCCTGACCGCCCTCGCCCGTGCCGCCCGGCGGCGGCGCCGGCTCCTGGTGGCGCTGGGTCTCGTCGCCGTCCTGGGTCCGCCGGTCGCGTTCGGCGTCTGGACGTGGCGGACCGCGGCCGCCGTCGACCTCTCGAGGCTGGAGGACGCGGCCCTCATCTACGCGGCGGGCCAGGTGCTGACCCCCGGCGTCTCGATCGAGGCAGCGGACCTCCCTGGCGCGCTCCGGCGCCTGGGCTACCGGGAGACCCAGTCGTCTCCGGCGGCGCCGGGTCAGTTCCGCCGCCAGGCGAGCCTCTGGGAGGTCCATCTCCGGTCACGCGACGATCCCGGGGCGTCGCGGCCGGCCCTGCCCGTCCGGCTCCTGGTCGACGGCGGCTGGATCCGGCAGCTGGTCACGGTCGCCGGCGAGCCGCTGGAGCAGCTCGAGCTCGAGCCCGAGACGCTCACCGGCCTCGGCGGCGCGGCGAACCAGCTCCGGCACCCGGTGGCGCTCGCGGCCGTGCCGAAGCACCTCGTCCAGGCCGTCCTGGCCGCCGAGGACCACCGCTTCTTCGAGCATCCCGGCGTCGACCTCCGGGCCGTAGGGCGCGCGGTCTGGGTGAACCTCCGTCGCGGGCAGCTGGCGCAGGGTGGCAGCACGCTCAGCCAGCAGCTCGTCAAGAACCTCGTGCTGACGCCCAAGCGTACCTGGGGACGGAAGGCGCGCGAAGCGGCGCTCGCCCTCGCCATCGAGCGGCGCTACTCGAAGGACGAGATCCTCTCGGCCTACCTGAACGGCATCTACCTCGGCCAGCACGGCGGCTTCGCCATCTACGGCGTCGGGGCGGCCGCGCGCAGCTTCTTCGCCAAGGACGTCGAGCGACTCTCGCTCGGCGAGGCGGCCACGCTCGCCGGGATCATCCGGGCGCCCAACACCTACTCGCCCCTCCAGCATCCGGACCGCGCCCGGGAGCGCCGTAACGTCGTCCTCCGTCGGATGCGCGACCTGCGCATGCTCGACGACAAGCGGCTCGCCCAGGCGACCCAGGAGCGCCTGGTCGTCCAGCGGGGGACCGCGATCAACGCGCTGGGGCCGTACTTCGCCGACTGGGTGCGCGCCCAGGTGGAGCAACTCCAGCCGGCCGACGAGGCGTCGACGGCCGGCCTCAGGATCTACACGACGCTCAGCCCCGTCCTCCAGCGCGCGGCCGAGGCGGCGCTCGTGCGGGGCCTCGACCGCCTGGAGGGCCAGTACCGCGCGCTCCGCCGGAACGATCCCGGAGCCCGCCTCCAGGGTGCGATCGTGGCGCTCGACGCCCAGACCGGCGAGATCCGGGCGATGGTCGGGGGGCGTGACTACGGGCAGAGCCAGTTCAATCGTGTCACGCAGGCGCGGCGCCAGCCCGGCTCCGCCTTCAAGCCGTTCGTCTACCTGGCTGCCCTCGGCCACGGGCCCCGGGGGGAGCCGCCCAACTTCACCCCGGCGTCCATCCTCGAGGACCGGCCGCTCACCGTCGGCACCGGCCGCACCGCGTGGACGCCGCGCAACTACGAGAACCGGTACGAGGGGATGGTCACGGTGCGCCGGGCGCTCGAGCAGTCGCTGAACGCGGCGACAGTCTGGATGTCCGAGACGGTCGGCTACGACGCCGTCGTCCGCGCGGCGCGCGACGCGGGGTTCACGAGCCCAATGGAGCCCGTCCCCGCTCTCGTCCTGGGCAGCTTCGAGGTGACACCGATCGAGCTGGCGTCGGCGTACGCCACTCTCGCGCGCAGCGGGGACCGGGTGCGGCCCACGGGGGTTCGCGCGGTGGTGGACCGGGAGGGCGGAGTCAGCGAGCCGCGCGCCGATCGGAGCCCGGGGATCAGGCCGGACGAGGCCTTCCTCGTGACTCACCTGCTGAAGGGCGTCATCGACCGCGGCACCGGCGCCTCGGCGCGAGCCCTGGGTGTGGACGGACCGGTCGCGGCAAAGACGGGGACGACGAACGAAGGCCGCGACACGTGGTTCGTCGGCTACACGCCGCGGCTCGTCGCCCTCGTGTGGGTCGGATACGACCAGCGGGATGTGCTCCGCCTCTCGGGCGCACAGGCCGCGCTCCCGATCTGGGCCGACTTCATGCGCACCGCGCTGGCGGTCGTGCCGGCCGCCCCCGTCGAGCCTCCGCCCTCGATCACGCTCAGGGACGTCGACGCCGGCAACGGCAAGCTCGCCACCACCTGGTGCCCGGTGGTCATCCGGGAGGCGTTCCTCGCGTCGACCGAGCCGCGCGACGCCTGCGCCGACCACGGGCCGGCCGCCGCCGTCCGCTCGTTCTTCCGCCGTCTCTTCGAGTCGGTGCGCTAGCGCGCCCGCCCCCGGCTGCTGCCCCGGCAACGCCCCGCGCGGGGTCCTATAATCGGGGGGTGACTGCACCTCGCCCGGCCGTGCACGCGGGCTTGCCGTTCGCGCTCGCCGTCGGCCTCTTGATCGACGGCCGTGGGGGCGCGCCGGCGGCCGACGTGATCGTCCGCGTCGAGGCGGGGCGCATCGCCGCCGTCGGGCCGGCGGGCGCCTTCGGCGCTCCGGACGTCCCCGTGCTCGACTTCCGGCGGCAGGTCCTCATGCCGGGACTGGTCGACGTCCACGCCCATCCCACCCTGCCCTCGGACCGCCGCGACCTCGAGGCGAGCCTCGCCGACCCCGACGAGCTCCTCACGCTGACCGCGATGCGCCAGCTCGCGATCCACCTCCGGTCGGGCGTGACGACGGTCCGCGACTGCGCGGCGCGAGGCCGGACCATGTTCTGGGTCCGCGAGGCGATCCGTCGAGGCTACGCCGTCGGACCGCGGCTCCAGCTGGCGGGGCGCGCCATCACCCACAGCCGCGGCCACCTCCACTGGTGCGGGAGCGTCGCGGACACCCTCGACGAGATCCGTCGCGAGGTGCGGATCCTGGTCGCCGAGGGGGCCGACGTCATCAAGGTTGTCGCGTCGGGCGGCGGGACGCGAGGCGGAATTCCCTACCTCGCCTCCTACACGGTCGACGAGCTCAGAATGGCCGTCGACAGCGCGCACGCGCTGGAGCGCCGCACGGTCGCCCACGCGCGCTCGACCCAGTCCATCGAGAACTGCGTCCTCGCCGGGATCGACGCGATCGCGCACGTGGAGTTCCTCGCCCCCGGTGAGGTCATGGACATGGGCGGGGCGGGCGCCCCGACCGGCCTTCCCCGGCTCGACCGGCGGGTGGCGGAGAAGCTGGCCGCGTCCCCTGCATTCCTCGACCTGAATCCCCAGTCCAGCGGGTGGGACACCGTGCTCCTGCTCCGGCGGAAGGCGGCGGACACGGGACTGACCGCGAGCGAGCAGGCGCAGCTCGCCAGCCTGGAGCGGTACTTCGACCACTTCCTCCCGTTGATCGGGGCGCTCCGAGACATGGGACTCGCGGATCGCATGGCGTTCGGGAGCGACGCCGGCCCGTTCGACACCGAGTTCGGCCACCTGGAGTACAACGTCCACCTCGCCCGGCAGGCCGGGCTCTCGCCGATGCAGTCCCTGCAGGTCGTGACCCGGAACGCCGCGCGCCTCCTCGGCCTGGACGCCGACGTGGGAACGGTGGAAGCGGGCAAGGCCGCCGATCTCCTCGTGCTCGACGCCGATCCGCTGGCGGACGTCGCCCACCTCACCCGGGTCGCCGCCGTCTTCAAGGACGGCGTGCGGGTCCACTGACGGAGCCCGCGTCTTCCGGTACGATACGGAGGCAGTATGCGGCTCACCGGGAAAGTCGTCCTTATCACCAACGTCGGCCAGTACATGGGCCCGGCCTGCGCCGAGGAGTTCGCGAAGGAAGGGGCAATCCTGGCCCTCCACGAGCGGACCGAAGCCCGCGCTCAGACGGCGCTCGAACTGGCGCGCGCCTACGGTCGCGAGGCGACCGTGGTGACGGGCGACCTCACGGTCTCCGGCGATGCCAACCGGGTGGTGCGCGCAGTCGCGGACCGGCACGGGCGACTCGACGTCCTGGTCAACAACTCGAGCCACCCACCGGTCGGGGGTCCGGTCGACGAGGTCTCCGACGAGACGTGGCGGTCGATGACGGCCCACCTCTACGACGAGCCGTTCTTCTGTCTCCGCGCAGCGATCCGCGTGATGAAGCGCCAGGGCCACGGCAAGGTGGTCAATCTCACCTCGGCGGTGGCGATTCCGGGCCTGCCGAACTACACCGCGTACTCCGCGGCCCGGTCGGGTGCGAACGGCCTCACGCGGGCCGTCGGCCGCGAGGTGGCGCGCCACAACATCCAGGTTAACGCGATCGCCCAGAACTTCGTCGAGAACCCCACCTACTTCGGCCCCGACGTCACCGGGCACCCCGAGAAGCTCGCCCGGGTCGTCCGGAACGTTCCGGCCGGGCGTCTCGCCCGGTCCGAGGAGTCCGCGAAGCTGTGTGTCTTCCTCGCGTGCGACGAGTCGGACTTCTTCTGCGGCCAGGTCATCCCGTTCGCCGGCGGATGGATCTGAGCCGCCAGGCGGAGCGCGTCGTGACCGATCTCGCGGCCCCGGACCTCTACCGGCGCCTAACCGGGGACGCGCCGCCCCGGGTCCTCGACGTCCGCAACGCCGAGGAGTTCGCCCGGTGGCGGGTGGAGGGACCTCGCCCGGTCGACGTCCTTAACGTGCCCTACTTCGAGTTCGTCGAGCGAGAGGAGGCATCGGTCCGGAAGGTGACCGACTGGATCGGCGGAGGCCCGGGAGAGCTGGTCGTCGTCTGCGCCGAGGGCGGGTCGTCCGCGTATGTGGCCGAGATCCTCCGGGGCCGCGGGCTGCCCGCCGCCAACCTCGCCGGGGGGATGGTCGCGTGGGGGCTCGGCACCACGGCGCGCCCCGTGACGGCGAGCGGGCCGGTCCGCGTGTGGCAGGTACTCCGCTTCGGGCGGGGGTGTCTCTCGTACGCGGTGGCGCGGGGGGAGGACGCCATTGTCGTGGACCCGCACCGGGGGGTGGACTTCTATCGCTTGCTCCTCGAGCAGGAGGGGCTCCGCCTCCGCGGTGTCATCGACACGCACCTCCACGCCGATCACGTCTCCGGCGGGCCCGCTCTCGCGCGGGTCGGCGGCGTCGGCTACCACGCCAGTCCGCGTGATTTCGAAGGCGCGACGGTCCCGGTGGAAGGGCTCGTGGACGACCGGCCGGTCCGGATCGGTCGACTCGACGTCCTGCCGATCGTCCCCCTGGCCACTCCTGGGCACACGCCCGGCAGCACGTCGCTGCTCGTCGCCGATGCGTTCCTCCTGACCGGTGACACGCTCTTCGTCGACGACGTGGGACGGCCCGAC
The DNA here is from genome assembly GCA_036257195.1 of Candidatus Methylomirabilota bacterium. GTDB lineage: Bacteria > Methylomirabilota > Methylomirabilia > Rokubacteriales > DASRDR01 > DASRDR01. The sequence continues at coordinate 17,573 of DATAFX010000129.1, forward strand.
CTGGGAGGCCAGGCGGCCCTCTGGGCGCGGGACCTCCACCGGACCCTCCACGAACGGCTCCGGCCGCTGGCCGATGCGGTCGTCGTGCTTCCGGCCCACGCGTCGAGCCTCGCGGGTCCCGGCCCGGGCGGCGGGGCACTGACCGGCTCGCTGGGCGATCTGCGGAGCCGGAACCGGGCCATGCGGCTCGATCTGGACGCTTTCGTCCGCGAGGCCGAACACGCCGCCGGC
>DATAFX010000005.1:0-5068 GCA_036257195.1 Candidatus Methylomirabilota bacterium
CGACGGTGCCGGGCCTGACCGACCCCGAGGTGCTGCGCTCTGCGCTGGAGTCCAGCGACGCCGCGATCTCGGGAGTCGGCCCGCGCGGTCGCAAGGACGGCCCGGTCGCCTCGAGCACCACGGGCGGAATTCTGCGCGCGATGGAGGCGAGCGGCGTACGGCGCTTCGTGGCGGTGAGCGCGGTGCCGGTTGGCCCGGTGCCGGAGGGGGAGAGCTTCGTCAACCGCCGGATCTTGCTGCCGTTTATCAGTGCCTTTGCGCGGGACGTCTACGTGGATCTGGCCGAGATGGAGGACGAGATCCGGCGCAGCGCCACGGAGTGGACCATCGTGCGGCCGCCAAGGCTCGTGAACAAGCCGCTGACCGGCGAGTACCGGACCGTGGTCGGCGGCAATGTGCCGCGCGCCTACTCGATCTCCCGCGCCGATGTGGCCCATGCCATGCTCGCTGCGCTGGACGATCCGGCGACGCTCAGACAGGCGATCGGGGTTGGGTACTGACCGCATCGGTCACCCGGCCCACGACGCACGGCGCCGGCGCCGCGGCCGCGAGCCGTGGCGAAATAGCCGGCTCCCGATTGCTGGCTTCGGCGCGGCTCCAAATGTCCGCTCGACGATTGCTTGCGCTGACGTCCACCCACGCGCGGCCGGTCGCCCCGCCCGTCCGAAGGCGGCTATGGATCGTTCGGGTGGACTCGCGCCTTCTCCCAGGCGCGCTCACGGTTGACGTCCGGGTTCGCGTAGGTGCGCGCGGCAGGGAGGGCCGAGCCGGCCTCAACCTCGGTTGCAAGCGACGTGACCCTATCGGCCGCGCTGGGATCCGAGGAGTCTCCGCAACCGGCGAGGACGCCAGCCGAGAGAAGCATGCCGGCGACGACGATGGCTCCGAAACGGCCGCGCCGGCGAATCAGACGGGCGCGTGGAGTCGAAACGGCGGTCATGGCTGCTCCTGTCGTTGCGTCGCGCACCTCGGGTACAGCACCTTGGAGACGTCGGCGAGCTCGACCTGCGGCGGCCCCTCGACCCGGTACGCGTTCGGGATGGTGCGCGCGAGCTCCGACTCGCGGAACCCCTGGAAGGACTCCGTCGAGGCCCAGAGATAGACGCCTCCGTGCTCGCCGGTCTCGGGAAACCGCAGGTAGTACTTCTGCAAGAGCCCCGGGACCGCCAAGTACTCCGGGGCCCTGGATTCCACCGTCGCCAGAACGTCCTCGTCGGTGAGGCGGGACCTGTAACGAACGATCTGCACGAGCATCTCGACCACCTCCTGTCGCCTGGGAGTCGCAGAGAGCGGATCCGATCCGCCCGCCGAGCATCCCCGGCTCGCACCGGTCGAGCGTCGGCAGAAACCCCTATTCGGTGGCGAGTCTCGGGGGTGCGCGGGGGTCCGCGACGATCGTGGCCGGCGGGGGCCCGCGCAGTGACGGCCACGGCGGCGGCGCAGGGGCGGGCGCGATCCTCACCCGCGCGTCGCCCGGGGACGTTCGCCCAGCGTGTGTCGCACACGGACCCGTGCGACCCGCATTCCTCTCGTCATGAGCCTTCTGGATCTCTTCTGGCGCTGTCTCGAAAACCGTTTCGGGCCATTCGGTCCGACGGGGCTCAAATCCCCCCCCTCCGTTGTCACCCGACGGTGAGCGTGCACGCCTCGGGCGGCTCCGTTCACGGGTGAAAGCTGCTCTCAGCGAAGGTTGCGACGCCGCGCTCATTGACTGCGCGGGAGCGGTCCGAGAGGCTCGGGGGGATCCTCCTCAGCCGGTCTGAACGAGGAGGATCCTGGCGTCGCCGACCGAGGGGCTTCGACCCCTCATCGGCAAACCGGTGTCGGGACAACGGCCGCAAGGTCGGTGCCTCATCGCCGGGCAAAGCCAGTCGCCGAGCCGCAAGGCGAGGCGCCGACCGGCACGAGGCGGGGCCGGTGTCACCGGCCCCGCCCCACTGATCCCGGACCCGCCGGACTTCAGCACGCCGGTTCCGAAGGAGCCGTGGGCGGAAGCCGACACCGGCGCCGGCGCCTTCTCCCTCCATCAGGGTCCGGCGGGCGCGACGAGAGCCTGGCGTGGTGCGTGGAGATCGAGGGCACCGAGGACCGGATCTGCTCCTGGTCCCGGGTGAACGCGAGGCTGAAGAAGATCACCTGGAGGAGCGACGGGGGACAGCCTCGTCCACGACGCCGTCGACTGGATCGACCCCTGGCCCGATCCGGGGAGACCGCCGGAACGTCGAGGGCGTCACGCGGGGTCCGCGGCGATCGTGGCCGGCGGCCCAGCCTCGCCGTGGCGCTGTCTCGAAAACCGTTCGGGCGGTTCCGTCCGACGAGGGTTCAAATCCCTCCCCCTCGGCTGACAGAGTGGCGGCATCCCGCGCCACCCCGGCCGAGGAGCCACCGTGACTGGCCAACAGCCCAGGATCGATACCGAGAACTGGCCGGTGCCCGCCGAGGGCATCCTGGTGACCCACTTCCTGATCGTGCGAAGCGTCGCCCGCTCGAGGGCGTTCTATTCGGACGTGCTCGGCGGCCAGGTGGTGCTCGAGGAGAATCCCTGCATCGTCAAGCTCGCCAACAGCTGGATCATCATGAACCCGGGCGGCGGACCAACCCCGGACAAGCCGGACATCTCGGTCGTCCCCTACGAGCCCTCGAACGAGGTCTCCAGCTTCCTCAACCTGAGGGTTGCCGATATCCAGGCCTGCTACCGCGACTGGAAGGCCAAGGGGGCCGAGTTCGTGACCGAGCCGATCGACCGTGTGGCGGAGGTGCGCTGCTACATGCGCGACCCCGATGGCTATCTGATCGAGGTGGGCCAGGCGACCGGGATGCTCGAGGGCAAGTTCGCCCGGAAACGGCCCGCGGACCTGCCCGGCTGAGGGTGCGCGGCCGCGCCCCGCTGGTCGCCGCGACACCTGCGTTGTCTGCTTGTCCGCGAGGTGGATCACCACTCCGCGGAGGGTTGGAGATCGCCCACGAGGGTTCACATCGACGGCATCCGCGAGTCACTCGACGACCTGAAGGCTCGCACCGCGGAAGAGCGCCGCCCCTGAGGGCAGCGGGAGGTCGGACTTTCCGAGCAGCCCTACCTCGAACCGTCACGCTGAACTACTCGTGCAACCCAGACAGTCCTGGGGGCGAACGGGGACCTGCCCGTGGAAGCGCACCAGATCGAGGCGCGCGGTTTTCGTTCAGCTCGCGGTCAGGGGTCCACTGCCGAGTCGCTGGAGATCGGCGCGCGGGCGAGGGCGTCGTCGAAGCCGGGGTTCATCCGGGGGCGGTAGTCGGGGAGCTCTCGGTAACGCCTGGCCGCCGCGGGCGCGAGCTCCTGACCGTTGACCGTCGTGTCGATCGTCCGGTAGAGGCGCTTCCGCCAGCGCACCACCTTGTAGAAGAGGCCCTTGCCGAAGGCCGCGTAGCTGTCGTTGAGCGGCCCTCGCCAGGCCTGGCCGGGGTAGGGGTCGGGGACGATCTCGAGCCCCGCCTCGCGAGCCTCGTCGCACAGCCACTCGCGCGCGATGGTCGAGAGCGGGTTGTCCGTCTCGGGCAGGTTCGTCCCACCGCCGCCGACGTTGCCGTGGCTGCCGGCGAACCAGCGCTGCACCACCGTCGTCGTGTGTCCGGGGATCGGCTTCGGCACGCCGTCCCAGAGCGTCGCCTCGAAGTGGGGGCGCTGCTCGTCGATGGCCACGGCGTGCCGGGCGTGGTCGACGAGCCCGCTCAGCTTCGTGTCGTGGAACTCGTAGCGGCGCCGCACGAGGGGCCGGAACAGCCCCCCCGGGATGCCGAGCGAGCCGACGGTGTCGAAGACGCCGATGAAGCGGATGCGGGCGAGCGTCGAGCGCTCGAGCACGAGTCGGTCCTCCTCGTCCTGCGGCGCCGACTCACCCCGCTGCATCTCGTTGAGGCCGGGGGACGCCTTCCCGCGGCGGTAGCGCTTGAAGACCCGCTCGACCGGCAGGTGCTCGTCCCGGATGATGCCGCAGCGCGCGATCATGCCGGCGAGGCTCCGGGCGCTGAAGGCCCCGCGGCTGTACCCGATGAGATAGAGCCGGTCCCCCGGAGCGGTGTAGGCGGCCGCGATGGCGGCGTAGGCCTCCTCGATCTGCTCGTTCAACCCGTAGCCGAACAGGCCGCCCCGCAGGCGCTCGCCGCGCTTGGACCCCACGCCCGCCCGGTAGACGACCACCTGCCGCGTCCCGCCCGAGTCCGCGGGCTGGGTCCGCTCCGACAGCTGGATAACGTTGGTGTTCGTGTGGGGCTCGTTCCACGTGCCATCGAGGAAGACGGCGATGTTCACCCGCGACCTCCGGTCGGCCGGCCAGGTCACAATGACGCAACGGCTCGGGGCCGCTTGTCAAATGGCGGCGCCGGCTCGTGCAGGTGCGCGTCGGCGCGCTCGATGTCCTCGTTGGTCGTACTGGGCGCGCACCTCCCGAAAGCACCGCACAGCGGTGGACATCCTCGACGTCGCCGTAGGGGTACGGCGGTCCGGACAAGCGCCCGGCCGCGTTAGGGGGCGATCACGTAGCGCTCGACCTCGTGGTGCACACGTCGGATCCGCTCCGGAGCGACCGGGGCTCGGGCGAGGAGGGCCAGCCGGCGGGGGTCGTCCGCAGCCGCCTCCGAGCACTCCCGCGAGGGCCAGAGGTTCACGACCAGCAGCCCGTCCCCGGTCGCGGCGCCGGCGTGAAGGATCAGCCCGTGGTCGAGCCCGACCCCGTCCATGACGTCGGCCGCGCGCCGGTAGGCATCGAGGAGGAGGTCGGGATCGCCGTGCATGCGGGCGATCGTCAGGTAGGCCATGAGGTGCTCCTTTCCCGGTCCGATTCCGACAGGTATCCTGTCGTCCTTCGCCGCACGCTAGACAGGACCCCTGTCCAATGTCAAGCCGACCTCAGAACCTCGGCCTCCTGCTCCGCGAGCCGTTCCGGATCGGCTCGGAGGAGCTGCACCGCCGCATCGCCGAGCGGGGGCATCCCGAGATCCGCGCGCCCCACGGCGACGTCTTCGGGTTCCTCGACGACGGGGGCACGCAGGTCAGCGAGCTCGCGCGGCGGGCGCAGATCACCAAGCAGTC
>DATAFX010000011.1:0-11006 GCA_036257195.1 Candidatus Methylomirabilota bacterium
ATCGCAGTTGCGCTCGGTCTCCTGGCCTGCGCCGGCGCGGTGGGGCTGGCCATCGTCCTCCGGCGCGAGATCCAGACCCTTCATCGCCGGCTGATCGCGCTCGATCACGAGGCGGGAATGCTCCGGGGACTCGTCACCGACGCGCAGGACGGGATGCGCCAGATCGCCCGGGCGCTGGAGGAGGCCGCGACGATCCTCCGGGTGGGCTACGTCCGCGAGGTGCAGCGCCGGCTCGCCTCTCGGCCGTCACCGGCGACCGACGCGTCGAGCACCGCCGGCGCCGCCGAGCCTGCCGCCGCGCTGGTCGTCGTCCAGCGGGGGCGGGGCGAGCTCTACCACGCCGTCGAGGGCGGGGCCGCCGGTCCCGGGCTCGCGGTGATGTGGGACCGCCGCCGGACCGAGCGGCGGCGGAACGGGCGGCGGCCGGTCGGCCACGAGCGCCGCACGGGCGAGCGGCGAGGCTCGCCTCCCGAGACCTGGACGCGGCTCGGGTTTCAGGTCGTCCCCGAGAGCTCCGCCGACATCGCGCGCACCGCGGTGCTCCGGCGCGTCAGCGGGGAGCGCGGCACTCCGCGCTGACCCCCGTCGGGCCATCGCGGCCCGGGCCGCGTCAGTGGTCGAGCAGCGCCCGAGCGCGCGTCACCACCTGCTCCGCGGTGAACCCGAGCTCGCTGAGGACGGTCTCCCCCGGCGCGGACGCGCCGAAGCGGTCGATCCCCAGGACGGCGCCCTGGTCCCCGACCCAGCGCTCCCATCCGAAGGTCGCGCCCGCCTCCACCGCGAGGCGCCGAAGCACGGATCGCGGCAGGACCGCCTCGCGGTAGTCCGGCGGCTCGGCGGAGAAGAGCTCCCACGAGGGCATGCTAACCACCCGCGCCCGAATGCCGTCCTTCTGGAGGGCGGCCTGCGCGGCCACGACGAGCTGGACCTCCGAGCCGGTGGCGATCAGGACCAGGTCAGGAGCGCCGCCCGGAGCATCCCTCAGCGCGTAGGCGCCGCGCCGGAGGCCCTCGGCCGGCGCGTAGACCGCGCGGTCGAGGACGGGCACCTTCTGGCGCGTGAGGACGAGCGCGGTCGGACCGTGTCGGCGGGCGAGCGCGACCTGCCACGCCACGACGGTCTCGGCAGCATCCGCGGGCCGGATGACGACCAAATTCGGCATCGCGCGGAGCGCCGCCAGATGCTCGACGGGCTGGTGCGTCGGCCCGTCCTCCCCAACCCCGATCGAGTCGTGGGTCCAGACGTAGATGACGGGCAGCTCCGAGAGCGCGGCCAGCCGCACGGCCGGGCGCATGTAGTCGGAGAAGACGAAGAAGGTGCCGCAAAAGACGATGAGGCCGCCGTGATAGGCGACGCCGTTGGCGATCGACCCCATCGCGTGCTCGCGCACCCCGAAGTGGAGATGTCGCCCCGCGGGGGTTTCCCGGAGGAACGATCCCGCGGTCTTGACGAGCGTCTTGGTCGACGGGGCCAGGTCGGCGTCGCCCCCGATGAGATGCGGCAGACGGGGCGAGACGGCCGCCAGCACCGCGCCGCTCGCGTCGCGGGTGGCCACCGGCGTCTCGATCGGGAACCGCGGCAGGTCCTGGTCCCACCCCGGCGTGAGCGCGCGCGCCTGGCCGGCGTCCCACTGGGGCCCGAGCTCCGGGAAGGCGTGGCGCCAGGCGTCGAGCCGGGCGCGCCAGTCGGCCTCGGCCCGCGCCCCGCGGGCCAGGCTCTCGCGGAAGTGGCGGAGCGCCGGCTCCGGCAGAAGGAACGGCGGCTCGACCGGCCAGCCGAGGGCCTGTTTCGCCCCCCGGAGCTCCGCATCCCCCAGGGGCTCGCCGTGAGCCTCGTGAGTGCCGGCCTTCTTCGGCGCCCCGAAGCCGATCACGGTCCGCACCCCGATCAGCGACGGACGCGCCGTCTCGGCCTGCGCGCCCGTGATCGCCTTGCCGATCGCGTCGAGATCGTTCCCGTCGGGCACGGTCTGTGTGTGCCACTCGAGCCCTTCGTACCGCCGGGCCACGTCCTCCGAGAACGAGAGGGCCGCCTTGCCCGCGAGCGACACCTGGTTGTCGTCGTAGAGGACGATCAGCTTGCCGAGCCCGAGGTGGCCCGCCAAGGACGACGCCTCCGCGACCACACCCTCCATGAGGTCACCGTCCGAGCAAATCACGTAAGTGTGGTGGTCGACGACCGTATGGCCCGGCCGGTTGAACCGGGCGGCCTGGTGACGCTCGGCGATGGCCATGCCGACGGCGTTCGCGAAGCCCTGGCCGAGGGGGCCCGTCGTCGCCTCGACCCCCGGGGTGAGCCCGAACTCCGGATGTCCCGGCGTCCTCGAGCGCCATTGCCGGAAGTGCTTGATCTCGTCGAGCGAGAGGTCGTAGCCCGTGAGGTGGAGGAGCGCGTAGAGGAGCATCGAGCCGTGGCCGGCGGACAGGACGAACCGGTCGCGATCGGGCCAGGCCGGATCGGCCGGGTGGTGGCGGAGAAAGCGCGTCCAGAGGACGTAGGCCATCGGGGCCGCGCCCATCGGGAGCCCCGGGTGGCCGGACTTCGCCTGCTGCACGGCGTCGGCCGCCAGGAAGCGGATCGTGTTGACGCAGAGCTGGTCGAGATCCCGATCCGTCATGGAGCCGGTCTCCTCTCGGCGGTCGTGTGCGGGACCAGGAGATCGTAGAGCTGGCAATGCCGGGCCAGGCCGGCCCGGTAGCGGGCGTGCCGCGCGCGATCCGGCTGGACGACCGGTCCCGCGCCGGCGGGCGCCGCCGCGACGGACGGGATCAGCCCGAGCGCTTCGCTTGCCAGCAGCGCCGCGCCGCGGCTCGAGCCCTCGGTCTCCGCGGATGGGGTCAGCGGCACGCCGAGCGCGTCGGCCAAGATCTGCGTCCACGCGGGGGAGGCTAGGAGCGCGCCCCCGGTTGCGACGACCTCGCAGAGATCCGGGCAGGCCTCCCGGAGCCGCTCGTGGATGAGCGCGAACCGGTACGCCACTGTCTCGAGCCCGGCCCGCAGGACGTCCATCGGTCGCGTGGCGAGCGTCACGCCCACGACGGCGGCCCGCGCGGCCGCGGCCCAGCCGAGGCTCCGCTCCCCGGCGAGGAACGGGAGGACCGTCAGCCCGTGCGCGTCGACCTCCATCGTGGAGAGTTCCCGCTCCACGTCCTCGGGCGCGGGCAGGCGGAGGGTCTCCGTCAGCCAGGCGTAGAGACTCCCGCCGTTCGCCAGCGATCCCCCGACGAGGAGGCGTCGCCCGTCGACCCGGTAGCACCAGAGCCCCTCCGGGATCACCGCCGACTCCGCCGTGAGGCAGACGCGCATCGCTCCCGAGGTCCCGACCATGAGCGCCGCCCGCGCGGGCGTGACGCAGCCGGCACCCACGTTCGAGCATGCGCCATCGCCCAGCGCCGGGTACCACGGGACGCGGGCCAAGGCCGGCCAGCGCCCGGCGAACTCCGAGCGGAGGCCGCGGAACGGCTGGTCCAAATCGACGATCGGTCCGAGGTGCGCCGGCCCGAGGCCGAGCACGTCGAGGATCGGTGGGTCCCAGCGACGCGCCCACTGGTCGAAGAGGCCGGTCCCCGACGCCATCGACACGCTCGTGCGGAGCTCGCCGAAGAGGCGGAGTCCCAGGTACTCGCCGAACGACACCCAGCGGCTCACGGCGCCGAACGCGCCCCCGTCACGCTCGCGGAGCCACCAGAGGCGCGCCGGCAGGTACGAGGTGTGGAGCCGGCAGCCGACACGGGCGTGGTAGGCCTTCTCGTCGACCCGCGCGCGCAGGGCCTCGACCGCGTCGCGGCTCCGCGTGTCGGCCCACGAGTACACGGGCGTCCGGGCACGGCCGGTCTGGTCCAGGCCGAGCAGCGTGTGCCAGAACGTGCTCGTGCCGACGGCCCGGACGGCGTCCACGCGGGGCCCCAGCGCCGCAACCAGACCGTCGAGCACCTCGGCGGCCAGCCCGACGAGCCGGTCCGCGTCGATCTCGACCCCTCCGTCGGCCGTCGTGTCGGGCTCGTACGGGCGCTGGCACTCGAGGCCGAGCCCACGGCCCTCGGGGTCGAACGCGAGGGCCCGCGCGGAGGACGAGCCGACGTCGAGCGCGATGAGGATGGGGGTCACGGGCTCATGGTAGCAGAGCCCTCAGGGAGCGAGCCGTGGCCGGGCGGGAGCCTCCGGCGCCACCCGGGGACATCCGCCATACAATGGGGCCGTGGATCTCGAGGCGCTGGTCCAGGCGCTCGGGGACGCGGTGATCGTCGCCGACCCCGAGGGGCGGGTCCGGCTCTGGACGCCCGCCGCCGAGCGGATCGAGACCGCGCGCTGGGCCGAGGAACAGGCGCGGCGCGGGCGGCTGGTCGAGCTCGAGCGCGGCACCCGGCCCGGCTGATCCCCGGTGCCGTTCGTCGAGATCCCGGCCGGCTGGTTCTGGATGGGCTCGGAGGACGGCCTGCCCGACTCGCGCCCCCGCCGCCGTGTGTGGGTCGACGCATTCGCCATCGCCCGCCGACCGGTCACGACCGCCGAGTACAGCAGGTACCTGCGGGCAACCGAGGCCTCGCCCCCGCGCTTCTGGACCGATCCGCGCTTCAGCGATCCCGGGCAGCCCGTGGTCGGCGTGAGCTGGGCCGAGGCCATGGCGTTCTGCGACTGGCGCACCCACGAGACCGGCGAACTGCACCGGCTGCCGACCGAGGCGGAGTGGGAGCGCGCCGCCCGGGGCGGCCTGGAGGGGGCCCGCTACCCCTGGGGCGACGAGCCGCCGGCGTGCTGGTTCGGCGAGGTCGCCGGGGCGCTCGTCAAGCCGCCCCCGGTCGGTGCCGGGCCCCCGAACGGATACGGGCTCACCGATCTCGCGGGCGTCGTCCACGAATGGTGCCGAGACTGGTACGCCGAGGACGCCTATGCCCGGGCGTCGGACCGGAACCCCATGGGACCGGCGGCCGGCACGCGGCGCGTCTCGCGCGGCGGCGCGTGGCGGCACCAGGATCCGTGGAGCCCGGTGGCCCATCGGTCGAGCCTGCCGCCTCACCTGGGCTACTCCGACTACGGCTTCCGGGTGGTGCGCTCTTCGACTATCCTCGGTGGATGGGACTGATGGCATCGACGGAGCGCCTCAGGCTCACGTCGGCTCAGGGGGCGGACCTCGAGTCGGCGGGCTTCCTGGTCCTCCCGGCGCTCTTCTCGATGGCCGAGGTCGACGTGCTCCGCGCCGAACTCCCGCGCCTGTTCGCGGAGGACACGCCGGCCAACATCCGCGAGAAGGCGAGCGGCGAGGTGCGGACGGCGATGGGGCTCCACCTCCGGAGCGAGGTCTTCGCCCGCCTCTGCCGGCACCCGCGGCTCGTCGAGCCGGCCCGCCAGATCCTCGGGACCGACCGGCTCTACATCCAGCAGGCGAAGATCAACGCCAAGGTAGCGTTCTCCGGGGAGGCCTGGCAGTGGCACTACGACTTCGCCACCCACCACGCGGAGGACGGCGTCCCCGCGCCGCTCGCCCTCAACCTCCACGTCTTCCTCGACGACGTCACCGAGCACAACGGGCCGCTGGTCTTCATCCGGGGCTCGCACCGGGAGGGTCCCGTGCGCACGACCCTCGACACCGAGACCACGAGCTATGCCTTGTGGACCGTCGACAACGAGACGGTGGCCCGCCTGGCGGGCGCCGGGGGTCTCGTGACGGCCACCGGGGTGGCGGGGACGGCGCTGATCTTCGGCGATTGCCTCGTGCACGGCTCGCCGCCCAACATGTCGCCCTGGGATCGCCGGATCTTCTCGCTCATCATCAACCCGATCGCGAATGCCCAGACGCGCTTCGCGCGCCCGGACTACAAGCACCACCGGGACTTCACCCCGGTCGCCCCGCTCGGCGACGACTGCCTCCTGACCGTTCGCGCAGGCGTCACGGCCTGACGGGCCGGGCGGCGTGAGCGGCGGACGCCCGGGAGCGTGGAGCGAGCCGCGCGTGGCGCTGGTCACGGGCGGAGCCGCGGGAATCGGGCGCGCGGAGGCGGTCGGGCTCGCCGAGGCCGGGGCCGACGTGGCGATCCTCGCCCACACCGACGTCGACGGCGCCGAGGAGACCGCGCGTCGGTGCCGGGCCGCCGGGCGCCGCACGCTGGTGGTCAGGGCGGACGTGCGCCGGTCGGACGAGGTTCGCCAGGCCGTCGACGAGGTGGTCCGCGCGCTGGGGCGGCTCGACATCCTGGTCAACAACGCGGGCGCCCTCGGGGCCCACCTCAACGTCCCGCTCCTCGAGCTGGACGAGGCGACGTGGCACCTCATGGTGGACTCGCACCTCACGGGAACGTTCCTCTGTCTGAAGCACGCGGCCCCGCACATGATGCGCCAGCGCTGGGGGCGAGTCGTCAACACGTCGTCCGTGCACGGCCGGATCGGCGGGCGGCCGACGCTCGGACACTACGGCGCGGCGAAGGCGGGCGTCATCGCGCTCACGCGGACCGCAGCCCGGGAGCTCGGCCCCCACGGGGTCACGGTGAACGCCGTCTCCCCGGGCTACGTCGACACGGAGCGGCTGGGGAGCACGCTCCCGCGCGAGCGCCTCGACGCCCTCGCCAAGCAGATCCCGCTCGGCCGCATCGGGACGCCGGCGGAGATCGCCGCGGCCGTGGTCTTCCTCGCTTCGGACGGCGCCGCGTTCGTGAACGGCGCCGTCCTCGACGTCCACGGTGGCCGGATGGAGTACGTTTGAGCCGGGCCCCCCATCTCACGTCACAGGAGGACTTGCCCGTGTCGCAGCCGACTTCGCTCACGCCCCAGCAGATTGCCGAGCTCCAGCGCCACGTGGGCTACGGCGCGACGTGGCTTGGTCCGGTCCTCGTCGCCGGTGAAGGTTGCCGGGTCACCGACATCGACGGCAAGTCGTACCTCGACTGCACGGCTCAGGCCTGGACGCTCGCCCTCGGGTACAACCATCCCGAGGTGATGGAGGCCGCGCTGACCCAGATGCGAACCCTGCCCCATGTCCGGGCGGGCTTCCCGACCCTGCCGCGCCTCCAGCTTGCGAAGCGCCTCGCCGACCTCTGCCCGGGGCGCCTGAACATCGTGACCTACGCCCCGACCGGGTCGCTCGGGATCGAGTCAGCCATGAAGCTCGCGATGATCAACCGGCCCGCCGCGCACCGGTTCGTGACCTTCTACCACGCCTACCACGGCAACACGCTCGCGACGATGGCGGCGTCGTGGAGTCCCACACGCACCGCGGGGAGTTATGGGCCCGGCGTGAAGTTCATGCCGTTCATGCAGAATTTCGTGCGGGTGCCGAACCCGTACTCCTATCGCTGCGGGCGGCGCGCCCAGCACGGGCCGGACGGCCAGTGCGACGCCGGCTGCGCGGCGCCGATCCGGGACACGCTCCAGCGCGGCGTGGACGGCCCGGTCGCCGCGATCCTGATGGAGCCGGTCCAGGGCAACGGCGGCGGCATCGTCTTCCCCGCCGGATTCGTACGCGAGGTGCGCCGGATCGCCGACGAGTTCGGCGCCCTCCTCATCTTCGACGAGATCCAGACCGGTTTCGGCCGGACGGGACGCATGTTCGCCGCCGAGGGGCTCGGCGTGACGCCCGACATCATGGTGCTGTCCAAGGCGATCGGGGGCGGCTTCCCCCTGGCCACCGTGGTCGCCGACGACCGCCTGAAGCAGTTCGAGCCGACGGGCGAGGACGTCTACACGTTCGGGTCGAATCCCGTTGCCCAAGCCGCCGCGCTCAAGGTCATCGAGATCCTCGAGCGCGACCGGATCCCCGAGCACGCCGCCCGGATGGGCGCGCTTTTCACGCGGGGTCTCAAGGCCCTCCAGGCGGAGTATCCGCAGATCGGCGACATACGGGGGCCCGGGCTCTTCCTCGCCGTGGAGCTGGTCACGGACCCGGAGACCCGGGAGCCGGCGGTGGCCGAGGCCAAGCGCGTGGTCTCCGAGGCGTGGACGCGCGGCGTCATCCTGGCCACCGCGTCGGCGCTCCCGAACGTGATCAAGATCAAGCCCCCGCTCATCATCGACGAGGGCGAGGTGGAGACGGTCCTCGGCGTGCTGGCGGACTGCCTGAAGGTGGTCTTCCCCGGGGTCAGGCCTTGACTTTGATTTCCTGGCGCGGTCGAGGGCTTTCGACCGAAATCAAGGCCTGACCCCGTCGTAGCCCGGGCAGGCGAGACGGGGGAGGCGGGGGTAGCGGGGGAACGCCGGGTCCGTCTCGGCGCGTCGGCAGAGGAAGAAGACCGAGCCCCGCGCGCTCGGGACGCGCCGCGCCCACCGGCAGTCCGCGCAGAGCCCCGCCCGCGCCCGGTCGTCGCCGCCCGGCTCGCGCGCCGGCGACCGGGGATCGTCCGGCGGGCGCCGAGGGTCCGCCGTGGTCAGCGCTCCGAGGTCCCGGGACCGCCGAGCCAGGGATCGAGGGCGTCGTAGCCGGTCGGCTCGCCCGGCGGCCGGCCCCAGGGGTACGGGCCGTACCGGTACGGCGCGCCGCGGGGGACGTCCCAGGGGCGCGCGCCGGGCGGGGTGCCGGGCCGGACCACCTCCACGAGCGCGCCCGCGTAGACGACCCCGCCCGCGCCGCGGCAGCTCCACCGGCCGTCCGGCAGCTGGCTCGGGCGGGTGTCGCAGAGGGACACGGTCCCGACGCCGTCCTGGATGGCCGGCCACGCCGCGGCGACCGATGGGATCCCCGGCAGGGTGGCGACGAGCAGCAGGCGGGCGAGGGGCCGGATGATTCTCACAAGCCGTCGGGCTGTCCCGCCGGACCGTCAGGCCGTCCCGAGATACGCCTTCTGGATGAGCGGGTTCTCGAGCAGCTCCTTGGCGGTCCCGGCGAGGACGACCTCGCCCATCTGGAGGACGTAGCCTCGGTTCGCGATGGACAGCGCCATGTTGACGTTCTGCTCGACCACGAAGACCGTCGTCCCCTGCTGGTTGATCGTCCGGATGATGTCGAACACCTGCTCGACGTACCCCGGCGACAGGCCCATCGACGGCTCGTCCATGCAGAGGAGCGTCGGGTTCGCCATGAGCGCCCGCCCGATCGCGAGCATCTGCTGCTCGCCCCCGGACATCGTCCCCGCCTGCTGGCCGCGGCGCTCCTTGAGGATCGGGAACAGCCCGAAGACGCGGTCCAGCTCCGCCTCCCAGCCCGGCTCGCGGCGGCGCGTGTAGCGCCCCATCTCCAGGTTCTCGAGGACCGTCATGCGCGGAAAGACGCGGCGGGCCTCCGGCACCGGCGCGATGCCGCGCCGGACGATCTCGCTCGTGCGGAGCTCGTGGATCGCCACGCCCCGGAAGCTCACTGTGCCCTGGGTCGGCCGCACGAGGCCGAGCACGGTCTTCATCGTGGTCGACTTGCCGGAGGCATTCCCCCCGAGGAGCGACACGATCTCACCCTCGTGGATCTCGCAGCTCACGCCCTTCAGGACGTGGAGCGGCCCGTAGTACGTGTGGACGTCCGTGAAGCGGAGCAGCGGCTCGCCAGTCGGGCTCACGCCACGCGCCGCCGGCGGCCGAGGTACGCCTCGATCACCTTCTCGTCGTTCCGGACCTGGATGGGCTTGCCCTCGGCGATCTTCACCCCGTGGTCGAGCACGAACACCCGGTCCGACAGGTCCATGACGACGTCGAGCTTGTGCTCGATCAGGACGATGGTGATGCCGAGCGTCCGGAGCGCCTTCACGAGGTCCATGAGCTCGAGCGTCTCGGCCGGGTTCATCCCCGCGGCCGGCTCGTCGAGCAGGAGCAGCTTCGGGCGCGTCATGATCGCCCGCGCGATCTCCGTCCGGCGCCGGTTCGCGTAGGAGAGGCCGTACACGGGGTGGTCCAGCCGGGGGATCAAGCGGTTGCCGAAGAGTCCCAGCACCTCGAGCGCGCTGTCGACAGCGCGCCGCTCCTCGGCGCGCACCGAGGGCGGCCGGAAGATCGCCCCGAGCGCGCCCGCCTGGAGCCGGGCATGCTCGCCCACCAGGAGGTTCTCCAGCACGGAGAGGTTGTTGAAGAGCCGGATGTTCTGGAACGTGCGGGCCACGCCGCGCTGGACGATCTCGTGGGACGGCAGCCCGCTGATCTCCTGACCCTCGAGCCGGATGATCCCGGCGTCGCACGGTGTGAGCCCCGTGATCAGGTTGAAGAGGGTCGTCTTCCCCGAGCCGTTCGGGCCGATGACGCTCACCAACTCGCCGGTCTGGACGGCAAGCGTGGTGTTGTCGGCGGCGGCCACGCCTCCGAACCGCTTCGTGAGCCCCTCGATCTCGAGCAACGGCCGCGTCGGAACCGTGGCCGTCCGCGGCGGCGCCCAGGAGAGCTCGACCGCCGCCCCGCGGGACGGCGCGACCGCCTGCTGCTCCTTGGTGAGCGCGGCCACGCGGCGATGGGACGGCCAGAGCCCCTCTCGCCGGAACAGCATCATCAGGACCAGGATGATCCCGAAGATGAGCTCGAGGCCTCTGATCAGCTCGAGCTTCTGGAGGAAGTCGCTGCCCAGGGCCTGCCCGAGCGCGTGGACGTACAGGGTCAGCTCCTGGAGGAGGACCGACTGGAGGAACGCGAGGAAGAGCGCCGCGATGACGACACCCCGGATCGAGCCCATGCCCCCCAGCACGACCATGACGAGGATCATGACGGACACGGGGAACTGGAACATTTCCGGCGTGGCGATGGTCAGCTTGGCGACGTAGAACACGCCGCCGAGGCCGCCCACGGCGGCGCCCATCGCGAAGGCGAGGAGCTTGTAGTGGACGTGGCTGACCCCCATCGCCCCCGCCGCGAGCTCGTCTTCGCGGATCGCCATCCAGGCTCGCCCCACCCGGGACTCCTGGAGCCGCATCGACACGAAGACCGCCGCCGCGACCATCCCCAGCCCGAGGAAGTAGTACGGGTAGGGCGAGAATCCGAAGTCGAATCCGAAGAGCTTCGGCGTCCGGATGCCCCCGAGCCCCTGGGCGCCGTTCGTCAGCGCGTCCCAGTTGCGCGCGACGACGGGCACGATCTCGCCGAAGCCGAGGGTCACGATCGCCAGATAGTCG
>DATAFX010000014.1:0-9892 GCA_036257195.1 Candidatus Methylomirabilota bacterium
GCGAGTTCGAGCGCCTCGGCTCCTCGGTGACGCACAAGGTGGACGTGCGCGTCATCGCCGCCTCGAATCGCGACCTCGGCGCCGCGGTCCGCGAGGGCACCTTCCGGGCGGATCTGTACTACCGACTTCGCGTCTTCCCCATCGAGGTGCCGCCGCTGCGGGAGCGGAAGGGCGACATCCCGCTACTCGTCTGGTTCTTCCTCGGAGAGCTGGGCCTCGCGCTCAGGAAGAGGATCGAGCGCGTTCCCCCGGCCGTCATGAATCGCCTGGTCGCGTACGACTGGCCCGGAAACATCCGGGAGCTGAAGAATGTCCTGGAGCGGGCGCTGATCATCTCCCAGGGCCCGGTTCTCTTGCTGGACGAGTCATTCGAGGCGAGCGGGAGTGCTCCCGACGCGGCGGCCGAGACACGCGAGATCGGGACGCTCGAGCGCGTGGAGCGGGACCACATCCTGCGTGTCCTGGAAGAGTGCGCGTGGCGGGTCCGGGGGACGGGTAACGCCGCCGAGCGATTGGGTCTCAACGCGAGCACCCTCTACTCGAGGATGAAGAAGCTCAACATCCAGCGCGCGAAGTAAAGCGGCGGCACCGCCCTTCGGGTCTACGGGGGAGAGGGGCGTGAACCCCGACGGCCCATGGCGGCTCAGACCGGAATGCCCTCGACCAGGCTCTCGGCCACCGCGGTGCCGATCACGCTGGTCAGGGAGAAACCCGCGGCGGCGAACAGCCGCCGGTACTCCCCCGCGGTCCGCTCCTGTCCGCCGGTGATCGCGAGCATGTGGAGGTCCGCCATGGACGCCCGGACCGCCTCACGCGACGGCTCGAACCGCTCCGGCAGCACCTGCTCGAGGACGAGGAGCTTCGCGCGGGGCGACATCGCAGCTCGACAGTTCGCCAGGATCGTCCCGCACCGCTGGTCGTCCCAGTTGTGGACGATGTGGGAGAGCAGGTACACGCGCCCATCACCGGGGACCGAGTGGAAGAAGTCACCCGTCACGACCGCGCAGCGAGAGCCGAGCCCCGCCTCCTCGATGCGCGCTCTGGCGCCGACGGCCGCCGACTCACGCTCGAAGAGGACCCCCCGCGCTGCCGGATTGGCGGAGAGAATCGCAATGAGCAGGGTGCCGTGTCCTCCCCCCACGTCGACCACGGTCCCGCCGCCGGAAAAGTCGTAGGCGGCGACCACGGCGGCGGCTCGCTCGGCCGCCCCCGCCGCCATGGCCTCGTTGTAGAAGCCGGCGACCTCGGGGTGCGCGGCCATGTACTCGAAGGTGCCCATGCCGAACACGTGCGGGAAGGCGGTCTCCCCCGTCCGGACGCTGTGGAGAAGTCCGCCCCAGGCACGATAGGAGCGCTCTCCAGAGAGAAGGGCCACGGCCCGGAGGGAGCCCGGCACGCCGGCGCGCAGCCGGCCACCCGATCCCGTGAGGGCATAGCGACTCTCGCCCAGGTGCGCGAGGAGCCCGAGGGCCGCCAGCGCGTGGAGGACACGCTGAAGCGCCCCCGCATCCACGTGAAGCGCTTCCGCCAGCTCCTCCGCAGTCCGTGGCTCCTCGCCAAGGAGGTCAGCGACGCCGAGACGCGCCGCCACGTAGATCACCTGGGACGCCTCGTACCCGGTGATCAACGACCGCAGGCGCGCCGCGTCGGTTGACTGAGCCTCAGAATCCACGGGTATCCGGTATTTCCTCGAGCGAGTAGTACACGGCCTTGCCGTGCTGCCTGGCAAGGGCAACCATCTCGTCGGCGCCAGCCGACGCGCCGCCGATCCGCAGGCAGCCATCGCACTTGGCGATGAGTCGGCGCGAGATGGGATGGAAGATCTCGTTGAACACCGGATCGCCGATGGCCGTGGAGCCGGCGTGCTGGATGAGCGGCAGCGCGTACCACTCACCCATGACGGGAAGATGGCCCGCGCGAAAGAGGCGCAGGGAAGCCTCGGTCATGGTCGCGACGTTCCTGGCAATGAGGTCAGGATCGTCGTTCGTGCCGGAGCGGTACGGACCGGCAACCAGGATCATCAGTGCGCTCACTTCTCCCTCCTGGAGCATGACGCCAGCTCGAATCCGCCCACCGGATAGGCAGAGGACGCCGGTCCCGGTCCGACCGGAGCCGGTCACCCGGCGTCAGGCGCGAGCCGTCTCCCTGCTCCCTCGCGCGCCCGCCGCCAGGCGGCGGGCGAGATGCCCATGAGGCGCTTGAACGCCCGGCTGAAGGCGGGCTCAGACTCGTAGCCGACCTCCTCGGCAATCGCCGCCACCTTGGCGGTGCCCGTCGCCAGACGCCCCGCGGCGAGCTGCATGCGCCACTGGGCGAGGTAGTGCATCGGCGGCTGACCGACGAGAGCCGTGAACCGATCGGCAAAGGCGGAGCGGGACACAGCCACCCCATCCGCGAGCTCGTCGAGGGTCCACGGATGGGCGGGAGCCCCGTGGAGGAGACCAAGCCCGCGACCGACGACGTCGTCGCGGAGGCCGGCGAGCCAGCCCCCCTGTCCCGGCGGAATCGCCTCGATGTAGCGCCGGAGCACCTCGACGAACATGAGCTCGGCGAGCCGCGTCAGCACGGAGTCGGCGCCCGCCCGCCGGGCGCGGGATTCCTCGACGACCTGCCGCGCGAACGTCTCGCGCCATCCGCTGGAGAGGCCGGGCAGGTGAAGCCGGTGCGGCAGCGTGGACAGGAGGGGATTAAACGGGCGCCGATCGCAGCCGAGGAAGCCGCAGACGAACGTGGCCGCGATCCGCCTGCCGTCGCCGAGCGTCACCGTCCCCGGATGCCGGGTCGGCGTCGCCCCGACCGGCACCCCCTTCATCCGAAGGTTCGGCGCGCTCGACAGGGAGTGCGCGTCGCCATGGGGAAACACGATCACGTCGCCCGGCTCGAGCGCCACCGGCGGCTCGCCGACCAGCCCGCCCCAGCACCGACCCGCGGTGAGGATATGGTAGGAGATCAGGTGCTCCGCGCCGGGCAGGACCCGCGGCGTGAGCTCCTTGGCCGCGACGACTTCCACGGCCCAGGGCTCGCTGGCCTCCACGGTGTAGAAGTAGGCGCCGTCGAGCCGCACCGCCCGCAGCACGTCGGACAGCGGATCGATTGGACGGCCCTGATCCGACGGCCTTCGGCCTGTGGCGGCCTGGGGTGGACGCCCGTCGGCCGGGGGGCTCATGGCTCTCACGGTGTTGCGTGGACGTGGCGGGTGCCGTCCGCGCCAGGGCTCATGGGTCCCTTCTGGCCGGCGCTCGGACGGCCGGCGCGACGCCCGGCGCCCGCTCCGCTCGATCCGGACGGGCGGCTAAGAACGGCGGACTCCCCATCATTCACCTAGCGGCCCCCTGCCCGTAGCGTGGGGTCAACGACATTGGGCCATGCGCTCCATCGCGAATCCTACACCCGGGAGGGCACGATGAACGAGACCGCGATCCAGGAACTGCGGGGCAAGCTCCGCGGCGAGCTCATCACGCCGGCCGATCTCGCCTACGAGGCGGCCCGCAAGGTCCACAACGGCATGATCGACCGGCGCCCGGCGCTGATCGCGCGATGCCACGATGCCGCGGACGTGATGGCGGGCGTCGGCTTCGCCCGGGAGCACGGGCTCTTGCTCGCGGTGCGCGGCGGCGCTCACAACGGCCCTGGGCTCGGGACCTGCGACGGCGGGCTCGTCCTCGATCTCGCGCCCATGAAGGGCGTCCGCGTCGACCCCGCGGGTCGCACCGTCCGGGTGGCGGGGGGCGCCACGTGGGGCGAGGTCGATCACGCCACTCACCCCTTCGGGCTGGCGGTGCCCAGCGGGTTCATCTCCACCACCGGCGTGGGCGGTCTGACGCTGGGCGGCGGAATCGGCTACCTCGCGCGCCGCTACGGCCTCACCATCGACAACCTCCTCGAGGTGGACATGGTCCTGGCCGACGGCCGACTCGTCACCGCCAGTACGCGGGAGCACGCCGACCTCTTCTGGGCGGTCCGGGGCGGCGGCGGGAACTTTGGCGTCGTCACGTCGTTCCTGTTCCGCGCCCATCCGGTCGGCACCGTGTACGGCGGACCGATCTTCTGGCCGCTCAGCCAGGGGACAAAGATGCTCCGCTTCTGGCGGGACCTCATCCTGAAGGCGCCGGAGGACCTGAACGGCTGGTTCGGCTTCGCCACCGTGCCGCCGGCTCCGATGTTCCCGAAGGAGCACCACCTCCAGAAGATGTGCGTGATCGTGTGGTGCTACACGGGGGATCCGGCCAAGGCCGCCGAGGTCTTCGAGCCGATCCGCGCCTTCTCGCCGCCTGCGATGGACTTCGCGGGTCCGATCCCCTTCCCGGCCCTCCAGAGCCTGTTCGACGGACTGTACCCGCCGGGTCTCCAGTGGTACTGGAAGGCCGACTTCTTCCGCGAGATCACCGATGAGGCCATCGACCTCCACGTGAAGCACGCCGAGCGCCTCCCCACGATGCACTCCACCATGCACCTCTACCCGATCGACGGCGCGGCCCACCGCGCGAAAAAGGGAGACACGGCCTGGAGCTTCCGGGACGCCAACTTCGCGGAGGTCATCGTGGGCGTGGATCCCGACCCGGCGAACAATTCCCGGCTGATCGCGTGGGCCCGCGACTACTGGTCGGCGCTCCACCCGCACTCCGCGGGCGGCGGCTACGTCAACATGATGATGGACGAGGGCGAGGACAATGTGAAGGCCGCCTACCGCGACAACTACCCGCGACTGGCGGCGATCAAGAAGGCGGTCGACCCGGGAAACCTTTTCCGCGTCAACCAGAACATCAAGCCGGCCTGAATCCGGGCCGCGCGCCGACGCGGCCGACCCATCTGCGGGAGCCGGTCCTGGACCGGCTCCCGCGCGGCGGAGCGGGTTGTCGGGGCGCGGGACCCTGATCTACCCTACCCGCCATGAAGATCACCAGGGTCATCCCCCGCATCGTTCGACGCGAGATGGGCGGCCGGGTGTGGAACCCGCGGACGCGCTGGCAGGAGAAGGTGATGGTGCTGGTCTTCGTCGAGGCCGACACGGGCCACGTCGGCGTCGGCGAAGCCTGGAACACCGCCGCGGCGCCGGACGCCCTCGTGGCGACCATCGACCAGGACCTGGCGCCGCTCGTCGTCGGCGAGGACCCCTTCTTCGTGGAGCGGGTCTGGCAGCGCGCCTTCCGCCCGACCGAGCTCTCCTCGCGGACCGGGATCGTCGCGGCGGCGCTCTCGGCGATCGACATCGCCCTCTGGGACCTCATGGGCCAGGCCCTCGGTCAGCCGCTCTACCGCCTCCTCGGTGCCCACGCCGACGAGGTCTACTGCTATGCGAGCGCCGGCCTCTACGGCGAGGGCAAGACGGAGGACGCGCTCGCGCGCGAGATGGCCGGCTACGTGGCGCAGGGCTTCACGGGCGTCAAGATGAAGGTGGGGGGCGTGCCGCTGGCCGAGGACGTGCGGCGCGTCAGGGCGGTGCGAGACGCGGTCGGCCCCGACGTCCGGCTCATGGTCGACGCCGTCTACAACCTCAACGTGCCCGAGTCGTTGAGGCTCGCCCGCGCCTTCGCGCCCTACGACATCTACTGGCTCGAGGCGCCGGTCTCGCCCTACGACGTCGCCGGGCAGGCGCGCGTCCAGGCCCAGAGCCCGATCCCCGTCTGCGGCAACGAGAACGAGTACGGGCTCGACCGCTTCCGCGAGCTGATCACGGCCGGAGCCGTGGAGTTCGTCCAGTTCGATGTCGCGGCCTGCGGCGGAATCAGCGAGGGGCGGCGGATCGCGGACCTGGCCCGGGCGTTCCGGCGCCCGTGCTCGCTCCACGCGGCGTCGAGCGTCGTGGTCATGGCGGCGAGCCTCCACCTGGGGGCGGCCCTCGCCAACTGCGAGTCCATCGAGTACCACATGCTCCACCAGTGGCTGTGGGACCGCGTCCCGGCCGGCACGTTCGCGCCACGGCAGGGGTTCGTCCGCCCGCCCCCCGGACCCGGTCTCGGGCTGGCCCTCACGCCCGACGACGTGTAGGCGCGCGGCCGATGAAGATCGCGGACGTCCGGGCGGTGATGCCGCGTGGGACCAACGAGCCGCCCGATTGGCGGACGGCGATGGCCCAGATCGCGGTCCTGGTCGAGACGGACGCCGGGCTCACCGGGCTCGGCGTGGGCGGCGGGGGCGCCGCGGGGGTCCACGTGGTCCAGACGGTCCTGCGGGAGGTCCTGATCGGGCGCGACCCGTCGGACATCGAGGGGCTCTGGCACGCGATGTACCGGGCCACCCTGCCGTTCGGGCGGAAGGGCGTCGCGGTGTGGGCGCTCTCGGGCGTGGACCTGGCCCTCTGGGACCTGGCGGGCAAGGTCCGCGAGATGCCCGTCTACGAACTCCTCGGAGGACTGCGGAATCCCGACATCCCCGCGTACGCCTCGATCGGCCACGAGGTCCGCGACGAGGCCGAGCGGGGCTTCCGGCACGTGAAGCTCCACATGCCGCGGCCCTCCCCGGGCTTCGCCCGGAACGTGGACGTCGTCCGCCGGGCTCGCGAGCGGCTCGGCCCCGAGGTCGCCCTCTACGTGGACGCCTTCCTCGAGTGGGACGTGGAGACCACGCTCCGGCTGGCGGACGCGTTCGTCGTCTCCGACGTCGGGTGGATCGAGGAGCCGCTCTCGCCGGACGATCTGGACGGATACGCGACGCTCTGCCGCCGCTCGCCCATCCCCATCGCGGGCGGCGAGCACGAGTGCAGCAGATGGGGATTCGAGGAGGTCGTCGCGCGCCGCGCCCACCAGATCCTACAGCCGGACGCCTCGTGGTGCGGCGGCCTCACGGTGCTCCGGGAGGTCTTCCGGCTCGGCGCCGAGGCAGGCCTCTGGGTCGTGCCGCATCGCGGCGCCGAGGTGTGGGGCCTCCACGCGATCACGGCGCTGAGCCCGGCGCCCCTTGCCGAGAGCGGCCGGCCCTGGGTCACCTGGCTGCGGGGCGAGCCCCGGATCGAGCGGGGGATGGTCCGGCTGACGGACGCCCCGGGCTTCGGCGTCGAGCTGGACCCCGCCTCGCTCCCCTGACTACTGCTTCACCGCGCCGGCGGCCAGCCCGGCGCTCAGCTTCGTCTGGAGCGGCAGGAACAGGAGCAGGGGCGGCAGCGTGGTCAGGGCGGCCGCCGCCATCACCTGGCCCCACTCCGTGGTGTGTTCCCCGAAGAACGCGTAGAGGGCCAGGGGCATCGTCTTCATGTCCGTGCGCGTCAGGAAGGCCAGCGCGAACAGGTACTCCGACCAGCACAGGATGAACGCGTAGGTCGCGGTGGCCACTACGCCGGGCAGCATGATCGGGAACACGATCCGCCAGATGACCTGGAACGGCGGGCAGCCGTCGATGATCGCCATCTCGTCCAGGCTCCGCGGCACCGATTCGAGATAGCCGACCAGGAGGTACACCGAGAACGGGATGGTCACCGCCACGTAGCAGACGATGATCCCGACGTACGTGTTCAGGAGGCCGAGGCGCGCGAAGAGGATGAACACCGGCGTGACCAGGATGATCCAGGGGAACGTCTGGCCCAGCATCACTCCGCCGAAGATCACCGACTTCCACCGGAACCGCCGGCGCGAGAAGACGTAGGCCGCGATGACCGACACGAACGTGGAGATGAGCACGGCCGTCGCGCTGATCACCAGGCTGTTGCCGATGTGGACGCCGAAGCCCGACGCGAACAGACGCCGATAGTTCCGGAGCGTGTAGTGGGCGAACTCGCCCGAAAAGAGCGTCTCCTGGGTCTTGAAGGACGCGAAGAAGACCCACACCGTCGGGTAGATGAGGACGACCGCCACGACCAGCGCGACGGCCAGCACCAGGAGCTCGCCGGGCCGGACCCCGCGCCGCCGGCGGGGCACGGCGTGGGCCAGGGGGCGTACGTCGACAGCCGGCGCCGGCTCGACACCCATGGTCAGAACACCTCTCGCAGCTCTCGCCGGATCACGAGCCGGAGATACAGGAGCCCGAACGCGGTCATGATGGCGGCCATCACCATTCCGATCGCGGAGCTGTAGCCCATCCGCCCGTCGACGAACGCCTTGAGGTACACCTCGGTCGCCATCACGTTCGTGTAGAGACCCGGGCCCGCGCCCGTCGACAGCCACACGTAGACGAAGTTGTTGAACGTCCAGAAGGTGGACAGGAGCGTCATGACCACCACGGCAGGCATGAGGTGGGGCAGCACCACGTGCCAGGTGCTCTGGAGCTTGGTGGCGCCGTCCACCGAGGCCGCCTCGAGCACCTCGGCGGGAATGGCCTTGAGGCTCGCGAGGAACGTGAGCGTCACCAGGGGCAGCGTGTTCCAGGTGATGATGGTGATGAGCGCCGGCCAGACGAACGTCACGTCGGAGAGGAAGGCCACGGGCTCGGCCGCCACCCCCGAGCCGACGAGAAGCTTGTTCACCACGCCCGCCCGCGGATCCAGCATCCAGCGCCAGATGACGACCGCGACGATGGGCGGCGTGGCCCACGGCACGATGAGGATCACGTGGAAGAGGGTCCGGAGCCGCCACCGCCGGAGCGTGTCCGAGTTGACGAGCAGCGCCAAAAGTAGCCCCAGCACGATGCGGACGGACACGCCGATCAGCGTCAACCACACGGTGGTGTTGTAGAGGACGCGGCGGAATTCCTTGCTCGTCACGAGCTCGACGTAGTTGCGGACGCCGACCCACTGGCCGCCGCGGCGGAGTCCGAACAGGCTCAGATCGGTGAGGCTGTTCTGGAGATTGAAGAGCGTCGGGTACACGTAGAACATCATCAGGAAGAGGAACGCCGGCAGCAGGAGCAGTCCGACGAAGGCCCGATTTCCCCTCACGGCGTGCCTCCGGACGGGGCGGCGCCCGCCCCGTCCGCGTGGCCCATCCTACATCCCTCCGGACCCTACTTGGCCTTGGCCAGCTCGGTCTGGATCAGGTCGTACACGTCCTGGGCGGCCGCCTTGGACGCCTTCTCCCCGATGAACACCGAGCCCATCGCCCGACCGACGGCGTTCCACATGGTGGGAATCGCCACCGGGCCGGTCGAGTAGGGGCCCCACTGGCGGGCGATCTTGAGCTGCTCCGGGTACCCCGAGTGGGCAGGCCCTCGCTCGATCTTGGCGATGAGGCTCTTCTGCGCCGGCCACTGGCCGACGTAGTACTTGGAGAAGATCTCGGGACTGTTCAGGTACTGGACCAGCTTGTATGCCTCCTCCGGGTGCTTCGTGTTCACGTTGATAGCGAGCTGGCGGCCGCCGATGAACGTCTTCGAGCCGGCCTTTCCCTTCGGGTGAATCGTGGACGCGAAGGGCTGCGCTTTCCCGGGATAGCGCGCCTTGTAAGCCTCCTCGATCTGCGTGAGCACGAACTCCGGAGTGCTGATGATCGCGTAGTTCCCCTGCACCATCCCCTCGATCAGCTCCTGCGCCCCCCAGTTGGTGACGCTGAGCATGGACCGGTCGTTCAGGCCTTCCTTGAAGTAGGAGTTGTAGTAGTCGAACGCCTCGGCGATCTGGTCCGGCGTGATATTCGAGAAGTGCTTGCCGTCCGCGCCACGGTCCACCAGTCCCCAGCCCTGCGACCACCAGTAGAAGTTGCAGAAGAACCAGATGGAGTTGGTGGCACCGCTGCCCGCCGGGAAGGCCCAGCCGATCTTCCCGGTTTTCGCCTTGATCTGGCGGCTGGCCTGCCGCAGCTCCTCCCAGGTCTCGGGGAACTTCGTGATCCCGGCCTGCTTGAGGAGATCCTTGCTGTAGACCATCGCGAAGGTGTCCACTGTCCACGGGATCGCGTGAATCGTGCCGTCGTCCTGGGCCGCGAGCTCCGTGGACACGAAGTCGCTCCACCCTTCGCGGATGCCGTGCTTCTTGATCAGGTCGTTCAGCTTGACCAGGGCGCCGGCCTGGCCCATGCTCCGGGTCCAC
>DATAFX010000017.1:0-16685 GCA_036257195.1 Candidatus Methylomirabilota bacterium
GCGAGGGTCGACCGCCAGTGTAACGCGGCCGACACCCCGTCGTGCCCTCGCGAGTCCGATCGCGCTAGACTCGGGCGCGGGTACCCCCTTCACTCTCGACGCGAGGAGACGACTCATGCGCGGCAAGCGGATCAGGGACAAGCTCCGGGCCGGTAAACCCGTGTTCACGACGGGGCTCCGGTTCCATTCTCCCCGTCTCGTCGAGATGCTCGCCCGGAGCGGGGCCGACCAGATCTTCCTCGACGCCGAGCACGGCCCTCTCAGCGAGGCCGAGTGCGAGGAGATGATCCGCGCCGCCGACCTCTACGACGTGCCGGTGGTCATCCGGGTCCCGGTCAACCTTCCCCACGTGATCCTTCGCTACCTCGACATCGGGACCTCCGCCATCTTCGTGCCCCACGTCACCACCCGCGCCGACGCCGAGCGGGCCGTGCAGGCGGTGAAGTACCCGCCGGATGGCACGCGGAGCTTCGCCCCCGGCCGCGGTGGGGACCTTCTCCGCCTGGGGCCGGTCGACTACGTCCGGCGGGCCAACGAGGAAACCCTCGTTTACGCCCTCTTCGAGGACGTGGCGGGCGTGGACGCGATCGACGCCATCTGCCGGGTTCCGGGCATCGACGGGGTGGGCGTCGGCGCCTACGACCTCGCCGCGTCGATGGGCCATCCGGGCGAGCCGTGGCGCGAGGACGTCCAGGCGGTGGTCGAGCGCGTCCGGGAGACCTGCCGGCGCCACCGCATGCCGTTCGGGACGGTGCCCCGGGACCGGGCCGACCTCCGGCGCCAGATCGAGCAGGGCTGTCAGCTCATCACGGTGACGACGCTCGAGTGGGGCATCCAGGCGACGCGCGACGCGGTGGCCGAGCTGTCGGGTGTGGTCCCGCCGCCCCGCGAGGGGTAGAGGACCGAGGCCGCCTCGTCACGCGAGCCCGAGGTTCCGTCTGATCCGGGGGAGGGGGTTCTCCGTGTCGGCTTGGAACGTCCGCCCGGTGACCGTCTCGTAAGCCTCGATGTAGCGTCGCGCCGCCTCGACACGCACGTCGTCGGGGATCGGGGGCGGCGGCCCCTCGCCCGTGTAGCCCAGGCCGGCGAAGTGGCGGCGCACGTACTCCTTGTCGAGCGAGCGCGGCTCCTCGCCGCGCGCGACCCGCTGCTCGTAATCCTCCCGGTACCAGTAGCGCGACGAGTCGGGCGTGTGAATCTCGTCGATGAAGAGGATGCGCCCGTCGGGCGCGAGGCCGAGCTCGTATTTCGTGTCGGCGAGGATCAGCCCCCGCGCGCGCGCCCGCTCCTGGCCGAACGCGAACATCCGGAGGCACATCGCCTCGAGCTCGTCGAAGGTCTGCCCGTCCACCAGGCCCCGCTCGATCAGGTCCGCCCGCGAGACGGTCTCGTCGTGCACCCCCTGCTCGGCCTTGGTGGACGGCGTGACGAGCGGCAGCGGGAGCGGCTGGTTCTTCCGCATCCCGTCGGGCAGGGCATGCCCGGCGAAGCGCCGCGCGCCGGCCTGGTAGTGCTTCCAGATCGAGGTCGTGGTCACTCCCGTCAGGTACGCGCGCACGACCATCTCCACTGGCAGCGGCCGGCACTCGACGGCGCGCGTCACGTTCGGGTCGGGCACGTCGATCACGTGGTTGGGCCAGAGGTGCTTCGTCTCCTCGAACCAGTACGCTGCGAGCTGGTTCAGCACCTGGCCTTTGAACGGGATGGTGCCCAGGATCACGTCGAAGGCGCTCAGCCGGTCCGACGCCACCAGGATCCGGTGGCCGCCGCGGCTGTAGCTCTCCCGCACCTTCCCGTGGTGGTGAGCGCCGAGGCCCGGGAGGTCGATCCGGTCGAGGGTCCGTCCGAGCTGCGCCCGCAGAACGTCTTCCGAGACCACGCTGTCCCTCCATGCCAAATGCGGCTCCCCGAGTGTAGCCGACCGGTCAAGATGTTCGGGCCTGGGCCTGGGTCCAGCAACCGGCGTGGGGATCTGATGAACGAATATCAGATGATCAAAGGGGCGTACGAGGCCGCGCCAGACGACCGGTACTACGTGCTGTATCTCGGCGACCTCCTCGTCGATCGCCTCGGAGACATCTACCAGGCCAAGGAGGTCTGGGAGCGCGCGGTCCGCGGCGAGCCGCGAACCGCGCGGGCCCTAGAGCGGCTCGGGGAGGTCGAGGCGTTTCTCGGAAACGACGCGCGGGCGGTCGAGCGGGCGCAGGCGCTAAAGCCCGGCTACCCGGAGGTCGAAAGCGATCTCGCCATGCTCCGGCAGGCTCTTCCCCGCAAGCGCTGACGGCCGTCGAAGCGAGTCCGGTGACACGGACCGACGGCAGGACCCTCAGGCGCCCGGCGCGCGCTCGAGGATTCCGGTGAGGCAGCCGATGCCGCCGGCTGCCTTACGCAGCTCGGCGACGGGCGTCGTGCGGCACGCGAGCCCCGCCTTCTCGAAGAACCGCTCGAAGAGCAGGTACCCCTCGGCCATGAGGACGCGCCCCGGCCCGAGCGTCACGAAGTTCAGCGCGGTGGTCCGCTCGGCCGCCGGCCCGTCGGGCAGGAAGAGCACGCGGTAGCCCCGGCGCCGGAGGGTCTCGACGGCCGCCACCGCGAGGCGGCCCGGCCACGCGATGGCGAGGTCGCGGTCGGCGATCCGGAGCATGCCCATGAGGTGCATTGCGCCCCAGGGCAGGTCGACCGGGATCGCCTCGACGCCCATCTCGCCGAGGATCGACGCCACCTGCCGGGCGCCCTCCGCGTTCGTCCGGAGGCCCCGCCCCACGAGGACCGTCGTCCGGTCGAGCCACATCGCGTCGGCGCCCTCGAACGTGCCCTGGCCCCGCACGATCCGCACGATCGGGATGCCCAGCTCGGCGAGCCGCCGGGCGATCCAGATCTCCTCGCCCGCGCGCACGGTCGATGCCGGCCGCCCGAGGATTGCCCCCTCCGGCGTCATCAGGAAGAGGTCCGCGCAGAAGATGAGGTTCGGGGTGGGGGGACCGGCGGGCTCGACGGCGCGGACCAGGACGCCTTCCTCCCGGTACGCCCGGGCGAGGAGGTCGTGCTCGGCCGCTGCGCGCTCGGGGTCGACCGGGGCAAGGAGCTGCGCGGCGTCGGGGTCCGGCACGGCGAGCTCGGCGCCCGGGCGGTGGAGGAGCACGGCGCGAAGGACGCCCCACTCGTCCCGGAGCCCGCACCGGCCCCAGAGCGTCCCGATCTCGTCCTCGAGCGGTGCCGTGCGGGGCGACCAGCCCTCGCCCCCGTAGGCCGCGGCGCCGGTGATGTCGGACATGGGCGTCACGCTAGCAGAGCGCCGTGCCCCGTACCAGCGGCGATCAGGCCTCGAGCTGACGAGCGAGGTCGACGAAGTCGGCCGCGACCAGGTCCCAGTCCGCCTCGGGCGCGAGGTCAGTGGTCTGTCCCGGCCCGTGCTCGGCGGGACGGGGGACGAACGCGGTGCGGAGCCCGCAGGCGCGGGCGGCGACGAGGTCGTAGTTGTGGGCGGCGACCATCATGACCTCGTCCGGACGCAAGCCTAGGAGCCGGACCGCGGTCCGGTAGACCTCGGGCCGCGGCTTGTAGAAGCGGGCATTCTCGGCGGTGATGATGCAGTCCCACGGCAGTCCGGCGAACCGGGCGAGATGCACCATCCCGGCGAAGCTCGCGTTCGAGAGGGAGGACAGGATAAAGCGCGTCCGCAGGCGCCGGAGCCCGGGGACGGCGTCGGGCCAGGGATGGAGGCGCCACCAGGCTCGGGTGAGCTGGGTGAGGTCGGCCTCGCCGAGGCCGTCGACGCCGTGGCAGGGAAGCAGCTCCTCGAGCCGCCGCCGGTAGATCGTCTCGACCGTGGTCCACGGCCACTCGCCCCGGTTGACCCGGTCCATGCCGGGCCGGTAGCCGGCCTTCCACTTCGTGAGAAACGCCGTCCAGTCCACGTCGAGCCCGCGCGCGGCGCCGAATAGGGTGAGCTCGCCGAGGACGCTGTCCCGCCAGTCGACGACGGTGCCGTAGGTGTCGAAGGCAAGCGCCTGGACCGCCATCGTGCGCGGCGCCCCCCGGTGGGCGCGGGCCGCCTAGCGCCGGAGGCGCGTCTTGATCCGCTCGACCGCCTCCTCCGTCTGGTCGCGACGGCCGAAGGCGGTGAAGCGGAAGTAGCCCTCACCGCTCGGCCCGAACCCGACGCCCGGGGTGCCGACGACGTGGGCCTCGGTCAGGAGCCGATCGAAGAGGTCCCAGGAACCGAGCCCCGGCGGTGTCTTGACCCAGATGTAGGGCGCGTTCTCCCCGCCGTAGACCTGGAAGCCGGCCCCCCGGAGCCCGTCCCGGATGATCCGCGCGTTCTCCATGTAGAAGTCGACGGCGGCCCGCACTTCCTTCCGCCCCTCGGTGGTGTAGCTGGCGGCGGCGCCGCGCTGCACCACGTACGGGACGCCGTTGAACTTGGTGGACTGCCGCCGGAACCAGAGCGCATGGAGACTCGACGTCTGCCCGCTCGCGGTGCGCCCCTGGAGCTCCTTGGGCACGACCGTGAACGCGCATCGCGTCCCCGTGAACCCGGCGGTCTTCGAGAAGCTCCGGAACTCGATGGCCGCCTCGCGGGCGCCCTCGATCTCGAAGATGGAGTGGGGGACGTCCGGGTCGCGGATGTACGCCTCGTACGCGGCGTCATAGAGGATGACGGCGCCGTGCCGGCGCGCGTAGTCGACCCACGTGCGGAGCGTGTCGCGCGTCATGACCGCGCCGGTCGGGTTGTTCGGGTAGCAGAGGTAGAGGAGGTCCACCGGGCGGTCCGGGAGCGCCGGACGGAAGCCGTTCTCGGCGGTGGCGGGCAGGTAGAGGAGCCGGGCGTACCGCCCGTCGGGACCCGCTGTACCGGCCCGCCCGGCCATGGCGTTGGTGTCCACGTACGCGGGGTACACCGGGTCGACGAGCGCGACCTGGGCGTCGGCGGCGAAGATCTCCTGGATATTGCCGGTGTCGCTCTTGGCGCCGTCGCTGACGAAGATCTCGTCGGTGGCGACGCGGACGCCGCGCGCCCCGTAGTCGTGGGCGGCGATGAGCTCGGTCAGGAACTCGTAGCCCGTCTCCGGCCCATAGCCACGGAACGTCTCGGCCCGCGCCATCTCATCGACCGCCTCGTGCATGGCGCGCACGATCGTCGGCGCCAGCGGGAGCGTGACGTCGCCGATGCCCAGGCGGATCAGTCGGGCCTCGGGATGGGCGGCCGCGAACGTCTTCACGCGCCGCGCGATCTCGGAGAAGAGGTACGTTGGCTTCAGTGTGAGGTAGTGCTCGTTGATCCTGACCACGATCCTCTCCCCAGGGTGTGAGGTGGCTGACCGGGATTCTAGCACTGGTTGACGGGCCGGCGGCCATCGCCCACGATCTAGGCGAGAGGCCGCCCCCCGCGGAGGGCCCGTCACGAGGAGGCCGGCATGGACGCGCGGACGCGAAGCGCCCACGAGATGGAGCTGGTGGCGAAGGCGGGCCGGTACCTGGCCGGCGGCACCCTCGGCAACCTCGTCGCGGACGTGATCCTCGCGCGCGGCCGCGGGAGCCGGGTCTGGGACGTGAGCGGGCACGAGTACATCGACTACCTCCTGGGCTCGGGGCCGATGCTGGTCGGGCACGCCCACCCGGAGGTGACGGCCGCAGTGCGCGAGCAGCTCGAGCGCGGCTCGACGTTCTTCGCCAACAACGAGCACGCCATCCTCCTCGCCGAGGAGGTCTCGAAGGCGATGACGTGCGCCGAGAAGGTGCGCTTCTGCAGCTCGGGTACCGAAGCCACGCTCTACGCGATGCGGGTCGCGCGGGCATTCCGCCGCCGCGACCGCATCCTGAAGTTTGAGGGCGGCTTCCACGGCATGCACGACTACGCGGTGATGAGCATGAGCCCCCCGGTGCCGGGCGAGTTCCCCGCGCCGGTGGCGGACTCGGCGGGGATCCCGCGGGCGATCGAGTCCACCATGCTGGTGGCCCCGTTCAACGACCTCGAGGCGACCGCGGCGATCGTCGACCGCCATCACGACGAGCTGGCCGGTGTCATCGTCGAGCCCTTCCAGCGCGTCCTCCCGCCCCGGCCGGGGTTCCTCGCCGGCCTGCGCGAGCTGACCGCCCGGCACGGCATACCGCTCATCTTCGACGAGGTGGTGACCTCGTTCCGGTTCGCCTACGGCGGCGCCCAGGAGTTCTACGGCATCACGCCCGATCTCTGCGCCCTCGGCAAGGCGGTCGGCGGCGGCTTTCCGCTGACGGCGGTCGCCGGCCGCGAGGAGCTCATGGCGCATTTCGACCAGTCCCGCGTCGGTCGGGACCGGTTCATCCCGCAGATCGGCACGCTGAGCGGCAACCCGATCGCGACCGCGGCGGGGCTGGCCACCGTGCGGATCCTGAAGCGTCCCGGCACCTACGAGCGCATGCACGCCCTCGGCCGCGGGCTCAAGGCGGCGCTCCAGCGCATCTGCGACGCGGCCGGCATTCCGGCCCGGGTTGTGGGCGAGGGGGTCCTGTTCGAGGTCTACTTCACGGACGCCGAGATCACCGACTACCGATCGACCCTCCGGGCGGATCGAGCCCGGCTCGCCCGCTTCGTCCGGCTCCTCCGGGAGCGCGGGGTCTTCCGCGGCGCCTCGAAGTTCTACCTGTCCATCGTGCACGACGAGGCCGACGTGGCGGAAACCGTCCGGGCCTTCGAGTCGGCGATCGCCGACCTGCCCGACTGACCCGCCCGGACCCGGGAGGGAAGGACCGCGGGCGCGACCGCGGTCGCACCCGCCGCCGGCGCGAGCTATCCGAGCGGGCGCGGCCCGCCGGCCGGCGCGGCGTCGAGCACTTCCCGGACCTTGTGGGCCAGCGCCGCCGCCGTGAAGGGCTTGGGGAGGAAGGCCGTCCCGATCTCCGAGACCCCCTGGTGGAGGATCGCGTCGTCCGTGTAGCCGGAGACGTAGAGCACCTTCGTCTCGGATCGCCCGGCCATCAGCCGGTCGGCGAGCTCGCGGCCTCCCATCTGCGGCATTACGACGTCGGTGACCAGGAGGTGGATGGACCCGCCGTGCTCCCGGCCGACCCGCAGGGCCTCGTCGCCGTTGGCCGCTTCCAGCACCGTGTAGCCCTGCTGGTGGAGGATGTCGCGGGCCAGTCCCCGGACCTGAGGCTCGTCCTCGACGAGGAGCACCGTCTCGGAGCCGTGGGGCGCGGCGGCGGGGATCGCCGGCTCGCTCTTGAGGTCCGCCGGCGCGTCGACCCGCGGGAGATCGATGGTGAACGTGGCGCCCTGCCCGGGCTCGCTGTCGACCCGGATCGCGCCACCGCTCTGGGTCACGATGCCGTAGACCGTGGCCAGGCCGAGCCCGGTACCCTTGCCGGGGCCCTTGGTCGTGAAGAACGGCTCGAAGAGATGGGTCTTGATGAGCCCGTCCATCCCGACGCCAGTGTCACGGACGGTCAGGCGCACGTGGGGACCGGGCCGGAGACCCACGTGCTGGCGGGCAAAGCCCTCGTCGAGCCGAACGAAGCTGGTCTCGAGCCCGAGCCGCCCGCCGAGCGGCATCGCGTCCCGCGCGTTGACCGCCAGGTTGACGATCATCTGCTCGAGCTGCGCGGGGTCCGCGCGGACGCACCCCGCCGTCGGGTCGAGGCGCGTGAAGAGGGTGATGTCCTCGCCGATGAGCCGGCTCAGCATCGTCTCCATGCCGCGCACGACCTCGTTCAGGTCGACGACGCGGGGCTGCACCATCTGCTTGCGGCTGAAGGCGAGGAGCTGCCGGGTCAGCGCGGAGGCGCGGTGCGCCGTCTCCTCCACCAGCTCGACATCGCGGCGGAGGGGGCTCTCGGGCGAGAGCTTGAGCAGGAGGAGCTGGCTTCGCCCCGTGATCACGGTGAGCAGGTTGTTGAAGTCGTGGGCGACGCCACCGGCCAGGCGCCCGACCGCCTCCATCTTCTGGGCGTGGCGGAGCTGGGCCTCGAGCGCGCGGACGGTGGTGAGATCGCGCAGGATGGCGATGACGCCCAGGTCCTGTCCCTCGCTGCCCTTCAGCGTGGCCGTCGTGACCTCGATCGGCACGACCCCGCCCAGCCGGCGGGGGAGCGTCACCGTCCCCGTCCGGCCCGTGCGCCACTGGATGGCCGCCTCTAAACTCGCCACCAGCTCGGGCGCGTGGGCGAGGATTTCGGCCACCGGCCGGCCCCGGACGGCCGCGCCGGGGGCGCATCCCAGGAGCGCCTCGGCGGCTCCGTTGAGCGTGATCACCCGGCCGTCGAGGTCGAGGGTGACGATCCCGTTCACGAGGGAGTCGAGGATGTGGTCGGTGTAGCTCTTCAGGTCCGAGAGCTCGGCGAAGCGGCGGCCCAGCTCCCCGTGGGCCGCCTCGAGCGCCGTCCGCCCCTCGAGGAGCGCCGAGCGCTGCTCGTGGAGCTGCCGGGCCATGTCGTTGAAGGCGATGGCCAGCTGGCCGATCTCGTCGGAGGTCGTCGGCTCGACGCGCTGGACCAGCTCGCCCCGAGAGATCGCCACCGCGCCCGCCGCCAGCTGCTGAACGGGCCGCGCGATGCGGCGGGCGACCAGCGCGGAGGCGAGCCCCGCCCCGACCAGCACGAGGACGGCCAGCACGACCAGCTGGCGTTGCGTGTCGGCGATCTCGGCGTCCATCCGGCGGCGCGAGAGACCCACGCGCGCCGTGCCCCAGCGCTGGGCGTCGACGCGGATCGGCACCGCGAAGTCGTACAAGGACTCCCCGTCCGGCCCGTCGATCTCCTGGGCCAGGGTCGACTCCGTCGACAGGATGCGGTCGAGCACCGTGCCGGAGAGCATGGTGCCCACGATCTCGGGCTGGTGGTCGTGCGCCGCCACCCGTCCGTCGCGGTCGAGGATCATGGCGTAGGCCACGTCACTCTCGGTGGCCAGGCGCGCCACGTTCTGCTCGAGCTGCGTGTAGTTGTAAAGGACGAGCGACCCGGTGGAGACCGCGGCGAGGTCGCGGGCCAGGGCGTCCCCGCGCCGCTGGACCTCGCGGATGATGGCCTCGCGCTGGCGGTGCTGGACGATGAGGACCAGGGCGCTCATCACCGCCGCGACGAGGAGCAGCGCCCCGACGAGGAACTTCGTCTGGAGCGAGACGAAGCGGCCTCCCCTGCGGGCGGGCGCCAGTGGCGGTCGGCTGAGGGCGGAGGGGGTGCCGGGTCCGGGTGGATCGGATCGGTCG
This sequence comes from Candidatus Methylomirabilota bacterium, assembly GCA_036257195.1. Taxonomy (GTDB): domain Bacteria; phylum Methylomirabilota; class Methylomirabilia; order Rokubacteriales; family DASRDR01; genus DASRDR01. Next base: position 9,183 of record DATAFX010000017.1, read on the forward strand.
GTCGTCGCGCCCTCCCTGCCGCGGGTCCTCGGGGAGCCTGCGGGAACCCAAGTAGGCCTGAAATCTAGGTCAACGAGCGGTCTCGGGTCAAGGATTAACCTCCCGGTGAACAGAGGGGCCCCGCCGGCGGTCAAACCCCTGCGCCGGAAGGATCTCCCGCTTCGGCGGGGCGGTCGGGTTCGTGGACAGCTCCCGACCCGGGCGATAGACTGACGGAAGGCGCCGGATCCCGGCGCGTTCAGGGAGGTGCCACGTGCGGATCCGAGTCGCCCATCGCGCGGTCGTCGTCGGGCTCCTGGCGCTCCTCCTGGCCGGGTGCGCCGCGGACAAGCAGGGCGCGGCGAAGGGGGCCATCGTCGGGGCCGCGGGGGGCGGGCTCCTCGGTGCGGCCGCTGGCGGCTCCGATGGGCGCAACATGGCGCTCGGCGCCGTCATCGGCGGCCTGATCGGCGCCATTACCGGCGACATGGTCCAGCAGCGGCAGGCCGCCGCGACCCCCCGGCCCCCGGCGAGCGCCCCCCCGGCGCCGCCCCCGCCCGGCCAGTGGTCCGTGGTGACTGCGCCCACCCCGCCGCCGCCGGTGGGACCGCCGCCGGCCAGCCCCGGGGCGCCGCCGGATCCGACGTTGGGCGTGATCACCAACGGCACCCAGTGGGAGATCCACGTCTTCCTCGATCTACCGCCCGGGTCCCCGAGCCCGCTCGTGCTGACGCCGGGCACCCAGGCCCCCGTCGTGCTGGACATCGGCCAGCACCGGGTCGTGGCCCAGGCATTCGTGGACACGCAGCTCGGACGCCGGCTCGTCGGGACGTTCGACCGGACGCTGACGGTCGACCCGCGGGCGCCGGGCTGGACGATCCATTTCTTCCCGGCCAACTTCTGAGGGCAAGCATAGGAGGTAGCAGAGCTATGAGTGGCAATGTGCGATGGCCTGCGGCCCTGAGCCTCGGGCTTCTAGCGCTCCTGATCATCTTCTCAGGGCCGGCCGGCGCGGTCGGCGGCGGGGCGACCGTGGTGGCGCAGGCGGCGCCTCGCGCGACCGATCCCGCCTTCGCCGGCGCGCTCCCGGAATCCTATCCGTGGGTGCGGCTGGCCGAGAAGCTCACGCCGGCGGTGGTCAACGTCCGCACGACTGGCGAGACGCGGCGCATGCGCACCCCGGCCGTGCCCGAGCCGTTCCGGCGATTCTTTCCGCAGCCTCCGGAGGGTGGTGGCGAGCGCGAGCAGCGCCCGCGCGGGGTCGGCTCCGGCTTCATCATCGACACCGACGGCTACATCGTGACGAACCATCACGTCGTGGACGGGTCGAAGAGCATCGAGGTCCAGCTCTCGGACGGACGCACCTTCCAGCCGAAGGTCATCGGGAGCGACGCGGAGACGGACCTCGCTCTCCTGAAGATCGAGGCGACCGCCCTCCCGATGATCCCGCTCGGGAGCTCGAGCGCGCTCAAGGTGGCCGAGCCGGTCATGGCCATCGGGAACCCGTTCGGGTTCGACCACACGGTGACGGTCGGCATCGTCAGCGGGACCGGCCGTTTCATCGGCCAGGGGCGCTTCGACGACTTCATCCAGACCGACGCCGCCATCAACCCTGGCAACTCCGGGGGTCCCCTGATCAACACCCGGGGCGAGGCGGTCGGCATCAACTCGGCGATCCGCAGCAGCTCGGGCGGCTTCCAGGGCATCGGCTTCGCCATCCCGGTCGACCTGGCGAAGCCGATCCTCGGGCAGCTCCGGGCGACCGGCAAGGTCACGCGCGGCTGGCTCGGGGTGTCGATCCAGCCGCTCACCCAGGAGCTCGCCAAGTCCTTCGGGACCACGGGCACCCAGGGGGCCCTGGTCACCGAGGTCCGCGAGGACTCGCCCGCCAGCCGGGCGGGGTTCAAGGAAGGCGACGTCATCGTCACCTTCGACGGGAAGAACGTCGACGGCTCCCGCGCCCTTCCCGGGCTCGTGGCCAACACGCCGGTCGGGCGGGCGGTGCCCGTCGTGATCCTGCGTGACGGCAAGCGGCAGACCGTCACCGTCACCGTGGGCAACCTCGCCGACTCCCGGGAGGCGCGGGCCGCGGCGACCGAGAAGCAGCCGGAGAGTGGCGCTACCGACAAGCTCGGGCTGGCGCTACAGGAGCTGACGCCGGAGCTCGCGAAGCAGCTCGGCGTCCAGAGCGACAAGGGCGTCGTCGTGACCGAGGTGAAGCCCGACTCGCCCGCCGCGCAGGCCGGCCTCGCACCGGGCGACGTGATCCGCGAGGTGAATCGGACGCCGGTCCAGGGCATCCGGGACGTGGAGCGCGGCCTGTCCCGGGGCCAGGATCCTACGCAGGTCCTGCTCCGCGTCGAACGGGACGGATCGCAGCGCTACGTGGTGGTCGCCGTCGGGTAGGCGGAGCCACTCCCGGCCCCGCCCGCCGGGCCCGCGGCGTCGGACTCCCCCCGTCCGGCGCCGCGGCGCCTTGTTCGTTCCCGCGACGCGTGCTAGAGTCCCGGCCGTCTTGCACCGCCGATGTCGCGCTTCCGACCATCCAGCCCGGGAGATCCCATGCCATCACTGACTGACGCCGCCCGTCCCATCCACCGCGTGCGCACGCTCCTCGGCGTCGGGGTCCCGATGCGCGACGGGGTGAAGCTCTCGACCGATGTCTACCTGCCGGACGGGCCGGGGCCCTTCCCGGTCATCTTGGTCCGCACGCCCTACAGCAACAACGTCGACTCCCAGGTGCAGGACGGTGTCTACTTCGCCCAGCGCGGCTACGCCTGCGCCATCCAGGACGTGCGCGGGCGCTTCGACTCGGAGGGCGAGTGGGCGCCGTTCGTCCACGAGGCCCAGGATGGCTACGACGCGCAGGAGTGGTGCGGGACGCAGCCCTGGTCGAGCGGCAAGGTCGGCACCAGCGGCGCGTCGTACCTGGCGCTGACCCAGTGGCTCGCGGCGCCCCTCCGCAACCCGCACCTGGCGGCCATGGCGCCCCGGGTGGGCTTCTCGAACCTCTACCACAACTGGGTCTACACGGGCGGTGCGTTCCAGCTGGGTTTCAACCTCCGGTGGGGCGCCGTCCAGATGAACACGCGCACCAACCAGACGCAGTTTCTCTGGATGCCGCCCGAGCAGCACTACTCGACGCTCTTCTGGCATCTCCCGCTCCTCACGGGCGACGAGCGCGCGGGCCGCGTCACGGAGTTCTACCGGCAGTGGATCCGCCACCCGGACTACGGCCCCTACTGGGAGCGCCTCGGCAACGTCGAGAAGGACTACGGGCGGATCGACGTCCCGGTCTATGGGTTCGGCGGGTGGTACGACGTCTTTCTCCAGGGCACGCTCAACAACTTCATGGGCGTGCGGGCCAAGGGCGCGTCCGAGCGCGCGCGCCGCCAGAAGGTCCTGATCGGGCCCTGGATCCACTCACTCGGGGAGCGCGGGACCCAGAGCCGGACGGGTGACATCGATTTCGGCCCGGCCACCCTCGTCGACCTCCGCCGGGAGGAGGTGCGCTGGTTCGACTACTGGCTCCGGGGCGTGGACGACGGGATCATGAGCGAGCCGCCGGTGAGGGTCTTCGTGATGGGCCGGAACGACTGGCGGACCGCGACGGACTGGCCGATCCCCGGCACCCGCTTCGTCCCCTACTACTTCCACTCGGCGGGCCACGCCGGCACGCTCTGGGGGGACGGCACGCTCGACCGGCGGGAGCCTGCTGCAGAGCCGCCAGACCGGTACGTGTACGATCCGGCCGACCCGGTGCCGACGCTCGGCGGGAGCACCTGCTGCGGCGAGGACATCACGCCGATCTCCATGGGGCCGCGGGACCAGCGGCCCGCGGAATGGCGGCCCGACGTGCTGGTGTACTCGACGCCCCCGCTCGAGGCGGACGTCGAGGTCACGGGGCCCATCAAGGTCGTGCTGTGGGCGGCGTCCTCGGCGCCGGACACGGACTTCACCGCGAAGCTCGTCGACGTCTTCCCGTCGGGGTACGCGATGAACGTTGCACAGGGCATCCTGCGCGCCCGCTACCGCGACTCGTTCGAGCGGCCGAGCCTCCTCGAGCCGGGCCGGCCCTACCGGCTCCAGATCGACTGTTGGTCCTCGTCGAACCTGTTCCGCCGGGGACACCGGATCCGCGTCGAGATCGCGTCGTCGAACTTCCCGCAATTCGACCGAAACCCGAACACCGACCGGCCGTTTGGGACGGACGCCGACTTCGTCCGCGCGACCCAGACCGTCTACCACGACGCGCAGCACCCGAGCCACATCGTCCTGCCCCTCGTCGACTGACGGTCGTGGACCCCGAGGCGCTCGACGCGCTGCGACGCGCGCCCAAGGTGGAGCTCCACCTCCACCTCGACGGGGCGATGGCGATCCCGTGGCTCCTCGAGCGCGTCTGCCGCCGTGACGCCGGGGTGGCGACGGTCGAGGCCCTGCGGGCCCGGCTGGCCTTCCGGACGTTCGACGAGTTCATCGACCGCTGGGTGTGGAAGTGCGGGTTCCTGGACCGGTACGAGGACTTCGAGTCCCTGGCCGAGTCAGTGCTGACGGGTCTCGCGGCCGAGGGCGTGGTTCACGTCGAGCCCTCAATCTCCCCTGGTGACTACGAGAAGGCCCACGGGCTCGAGGCTGCCGGGGTCGTGGAAGCGGTGCTCCGGGGCGTCGAGCGGGCGATCCGCGCCCACGACATCACGTGCGGGCTCGTCGTCGACCTCATCCGCAACCACGGCCCGGCGACGGCCGCCCGCCGGCTGGAGGAGATCACCCCCTACCGCGGCCAGGGCGTCGTGGCGGTGGGGCTGGGGGGCAGCGAGGTCCAGTTTCCGCCCGGCCCCTTCGCGGAGGTCTACGCCGAGGCCGCGCGGCGCGGGTTCCACCGGACGGCGCATGCCGGCGAGGTGGGCGGGCCCGACTCCATCCGGGAGGCGCTCGACCGGCTCGGCGTCGAGCGCGTAGACCACGGGATCCGGGCCATCGAGGATCCGGCGCTGGTGGCGCGCCTCGCGCGGGAGGCGGTTCCGCTCACGGTATGTCCGACATCCAACGTGCGAACGGGCGCGGTGCCGAGCCTCGACCGGCACCCCATCCGGCGCCTCTACGACGCTGGGGTGCACGTGACGGTCAACTCGGACGACCCGACGTTCTTCGGCGCGAGCGTGCTGGACGAACTCCGGCTCTGCGTTACCACGCTCGGCTTCGCACCGGCCGATCTGGCTGTCCTGACCGAACATGCCGCCCGGGCCGCCTTCCTGGAGGATGCCGCGCGGGAGCGGCTCCGCGCCCGCGTCCGGTCGGGCTGGGCCCGCTTCGGCACGGCCATCTCGATGCTATGACGGTATGAAGGCGGCGCCCAGCGACCGCTCGCCGTCCGAGCTGTCAACGCGGCCGTGACGGCCGCCCGCCGCGAGGGTGCCCTCGACCTCGCGACGTTCGAGGAAGGCCGCAAGGAACGCAGCCGTCCGTTCGCGCGGGTCCTCGAGGATTTCGGGCGTGACGGGTTCCGATAGCGTCGTCATCAAGCGATCGGCCGAGCAGGAGATCCGCACCGTCTCCAAGCCGATCTGGCTCGCGCCTGCGCGGTCGACGACGAGCGGCGGATCGTCGAGGTCGTGAGGCTCGGGCACCGCTGCGACGTGTACCGCGGCTGACGCCGCGAAGCCGGCTACGCGAGCGGCGGCCGCCGGCGCCACCAGCCCGCCGCCTGCTCGTAGGCGTGGCCGGCACGGAAGAGGGTCGCCTCGTCGAAGGGGCGCCCGATGAGCTGGAGGCCCACCGGCTGCCCGTCGGTCGCGAACCCGCAGGGCACGCTCAGCGCGGGCAGCCCGAGCGCGTTGAAGGGGCGCGTCAGGCGCGAGAAGCGGCCCATGCGCCGGACGATCTCGTCGGGAGAGCCCTCCTTGACCGCGGCCCACGCCGGCGCCGGTTCGGGGATCGTGGGTGCGGCCAGGAGGTCAACCCGCGCGAACACGTCGTTCACGAAGGTCCGCGTGGCGCGGCTGCGGAGCCGCGTTGCCTGAAGGTAGTCGTGGGCGCTCACGTGGAGCCCGACCTCCAGACGCTCCCGCACGGCCGGCTGGAGCGCGTGGGGCGACTCGCGGAGCACGCGGGCATGGACCGCGGCGCTCTCGCAGCGGGCGATCACGTTGGCGAGGTCGTTCAGGAGAACCGGGTCGGGCAGGGGGCAGTCGACCACCCGGGCCCCGAGTCCTCGGAGCGCCTCGATCGCCGCGCGGACGGCGGCTTCGACCTCCCCGTCGAGGCCCTCCCCGAAGAAGCGGTCCGGCACCCCGATCCGGAGCCCGGCGATCGCCTCGTCGAGGGCCGCCCCGTAGTTCTGGACCGGGCGCGCGCGCGAGGTGGCATCGCGGCCGTCGGGCCCCGCGATCACCCCGAGGAGGATCGCCGCGTCCCGCACCGTCCGGGCCAGCGGCCCCACGTGGTCGAGGGACCAGGAGAGCGGCATCGCGCCGGCCCGGCTTACGCGCCCGTAAGTGGGCTTGAGCCCCACGACGCCGCAACAGGCGGCCGGCAGCCGGATCGAGCCGCCGGTGTCGGTGCCGAGGGCGCCGTAGACGAGGCCGGCCGCCACGGCCGCCCCCGATCCGCTCGACGACCCGCCGGCGCAGTGGCCCGGCCGCCAGGGGGTCTCGACATCGCCGTGGTGGGCGTTGTCGCCGAACGGCCCGAGCGCCAGCTCCGACAGATTCAGCCGGCCGAGGGTGATCGCGCCCGCCGCCTCCAGCCGGGCGACCGCCGTCGCGTCGTGCTCGGCGCGAAAGTACTCGGGGAACGCCGTCCCGCAAGACGCGGCCCGTCCGCCCCAGACGAAGAGGTCCTTGTGGGCGAGGGGCACGCCGTGGAGCGGCCCCAGGCTGCGCCCCGCCTTCACCTCGGCCTCGCGGATCCGCGCCGTCCGGAGGGCGGCCTCGGCGTCGAGGTGGACGAAGGCGCGAAGCCGGGGCCCGAGGGTTTCGATCCGCGCGAGGCACGCCTCCGTGACCTCGACCGGGGAGATCTCGCGAGCGCGGATCCCCGCGGCGAGCGCCGCGAGCGTCTCGTCAACCACGCGAAGGGACGACCGGTGGGCGCGCGGGCTCGAGCGGCGGCGCACCCGCGTCGAGAGCCGCCGCGAAGCCGGCCGGCTCCTCGGCGAGGCCGAGGTCCACGGCTGCCCGCTCGACCGCGGCCGCCAGGTCGGCGAGCGCCCCTTGGCGCGCGCGCTCAAGGTCGGTGGTCAACGCGGGCCTCGGGGGGCAGATCGGGGGGACGCGGTCATGGCCGACGGGGGCGATGCTATCATGGCCCTGCCGCCTGATGCCCCACCGCGTTCTCGAGTCGGCACGCCGCCGAGCCGGCCGGGAGGAGGCCAGTCCCCCCCGTGCACCCGTTCCTCGCCGCCTGCCGCCGTCGCCCGACGGCGTTCACGCCCGTGTGGCTCATGCGCCAGGCAGGACGGTTCCTCCCAGAGTACCGAGCGATCCGCGAACGGATCGGATTCCTCGAGCTCTGCCGGACGCCGGA
>DATAFX010000034.1:0-15504 GCA_036257195.1 Candidatus Methylomirabilota bacterium
GCCCTCGTGCTCATGATGACCGCGCCGGGGCTCGCGCTCTTCTACGGCGGCATGGTGCGCCGGAAGAACGTGCTGGCCACGCTCATGCAGTCGTTCATCCTCATGGCGCTCATCTCGGTGCAGTGGGTGCTCTACGGGTACAGCCTCGCCTTCGGCCCCGACCTCGGGGGTATCGTGGGAAGCCTCCGGTGGATCGGGCTGTCGGGCGTCGGCGTGGAGCCGAACCCCGACTACGCGGCCACCATCCCCCACCAGGCGTTCATGGTCTTCCAGCTGATGTTCGCCATCATCACGCCCGCTCTCATCACGGGCACGTTCGCCGAGCGGATCAAGTTCTCCGCCTTCCTCCTCTTCTCCCTCCTGTGGGCCACCCTCATCTACGACCCGCTCGCGCACTGGGTGTGGGGCGTCGGGGGCTGGCTCCGCGGCCTCGGGGCCCTAGACTTCGCCGGGGGCACCGTCGTCCACATCTCGTCCGGCGTCTCCGCACTCGCCGCCGCGCTCGTGATCGGCCGCCGGCGGGGCTACGGCCGGGAGCCCATGCCGCCCCACAATCTCCCGTTCACCGTCATGGGGTCCGCGATGCTCTGGGTGGGCTGGTTCGGCTTCAACGCCGGCAGCGCGCTCGGCGCCGGCGGCCTCGCGGTCACCGCCTTCGTCACGACCAACACGGCGGCGGCGGCGGCGACCCTCGCGTGGATGTTCGCCGAGTGGGGGACCCGCGGGAAACCGACCGTCCTCGGGGCCGCGTCCGGCGCCGTCGCCGGGCTGGTCGCCATCACGCCGGCCGCCGGCTTCGTCGGGCCGGTGGCGGCGATCCTGATCGGCATCGGCGGTGGCGTGCTGTGCTTCGCCGCCTGCAACATGAAGGCGAAGTTCGGGTACGACGACAGCCTCGACGTCGTCGGCGTCCACGGGATCGGGGGGACGTGGGGCGCGATCGCGACCGGCCTCTTCGCCTCCAAGGCGATCAACGAGGCCGGTGCCGATGGCCTCTTCGCGGGGAACCCTGGGCTCCTCGTCTCCCAGATCATCGCGGTGGCCGCCACCTGGGTGTTCGCCTTCGTCGGCTCCGTCGTCCTGCTCAAGGTCGTCGACGCCCTCGTCGGGCTCCGGGTCAACGAGGACGACGAGTTCGCCGGGCTCGACATCTCGCAACACTCCGAGAACGCCTACGCGCTCGAGGGCGGGTACGGCAGCGGGGGGTCCCACGCCGAGCCGGCCCTCCGGCGGGAGAGCGCCACGGCCTTGTCGCCGAGCCACCCGTAGGACGGGCGCGCCCGTCACGGCTTTTTCCCGGGCCGCCGGAGGTTTTGCCCCCGGTGGCCCCACCTTTCTGGCACGTTCACGCCCGGCAGGTCGGTCGTCCTGGCAGCCCGGAGCCCACACGCGCTGGAGAAACGCCGCGGCAGGAGTCCGCAGGCCAGGGCCTCTCCCGGGAATCCCCGGGGCCTTCGAGGTCTAGGGGCTCGGATGGGGGGCCGCCGCCTCCCCCAAGATCCCACTCGTGGCGGTTTCGGTGGCCTCGGGATCCGGGTGGCATCCCTCTTGCTTTTCCGACCCGGCATCCCGCCGGGCTCCCGCGCAAGATCCAGCCCCGAGGGTGACGATCGCTTAACACTGGGGGCCCCGGGCAGTCGACCGGTGGGCGACGTCCGATCGCCCAGACAGGAGGCCCTCGCATGAATGCCCGAGGTTCCGCAAAGTCCCCACGCAGGGCAACAGTTCCGGCTTCTCAAGTCCCCGAGGGGGACGCGAGGCGGCGACCGCACTGGCTGGCCGCCCTGGGCACGGCGACGAAAGGGCTTCGCCTCTCACTCGGTGTGCTGGCCGCCGTCGGTCTGCTCGCGGCGGTCGTGTCGCCGGCGTTCGCTCAGCCGGCATCCCCGCCAGGTCTACAGAAGGCGATCGCGGCCCAGGAGCGCCACACGAACGCCCTGCTGGCGATCCCCGGTGTCATCGGGACCGCGGTCGGCCTGGGAGCGAGCGGCCCGCCGGTCGTGAAGGTCTTCACCGAGTCCCGGGCTGTCGCCGGAGTTCCCCATGTGCTGGACGGTGTTCCCGTCGTGGTCGAGGTGACCGGGAAGCTCGTGGCCCGGCATCATCGGCCCGGACATGGCGCGGGTGGTGACGGCGAGGCTCCCGCCGTCGATCCGACGGCGCGCTTCGACCGCCCCGTGCCGATCGGCGTGTCGACCGGCCATCCGGAGATCACCGCCGGCACGATCGGCGCCCGGGTGAAGCAGGGGAACGTCGTCTATGCCCTGAGCAACAACCACGTCTACGCCAACACGAACGACGCCACCGTCGGGGACAGCGTGCTGCAGCCCGGTCCCTTCGATGGGGGCGTGGATCCAGACGACGCGATCGGTACCCTGGCCGCCTTTCATGAGATCGACTTCGGTGGTGACAATGTGATCGACGCGGCCATCGCGCTGTCGTCCACGGCGGACCTCGGCCGGGCAACGCCCGCGAACGGGTACGGGACGCCGCGCTCGACACCCGTCGCCGCCGTCCTCACCCAGCGGGTGCAGAAGTACGGGCGGACGACCGGTCTCACGTCTGGGCGGGTGGATGCCGTCAACGCCACCGTGAACATCGAATACAATCCCGGGCAGGTCGCGCGATTCGTCCGGCAGATCATCATCCGGCCGGGTACCTTCAGCGCTGGCGGCGACTCCGGGTCGCTGGTGGTGGTGAAGGGCGGACCGAACGATCGCAGTCCGGTGGGGCTGCTCTTCGCGGGCAGCCTGGTTGTGACGATCGCGAACCCGATCGGTGACGTGCTTGCCCGGTTCGGTGTCACAGTGGACGGGGAGTAGCCGCCGCGTCCTGCGCGCCGCGATCCTCGTCTGGCTCTTCGGAGCCGCCGCGGCCGGCGGTCAGCCCGGGACACCGGAGGGACGGGAGACCATGACCGCGTCGAGGAAGCCGCTCGAGGAGGTCCTCCGGGCCCACACCGATCGCCTCATGGCGTTGCCTGGCGTCGTGGGAACCGCCCAGGGGCTGTGCGATGGCAAGCCCTGCATCAAGGTCTTCGTCGCCCGGAAGACGCCGGACCTCCTCAAGGCGATTCCGGCCTCGCTGGAGGGCTATCCCGTCGCCGTCGAGGAGACGGGCGAGCTTCGGCCGTTCCAGCCGCCCCGGCGCTAGCGCCGGAGCGGCCCGACGACCCGAGCCGGCGGGGCGGCCCGCGGGAGGCGCACGGGACCCTACCTGAAGTAGGCGACGCCGAAGACGGCGATCATCGCGGCGACGAGTCCCAGCCGGCCCGCGGTCCCGAGGACCAGGCCGAGCCAGGCCCCGAGGCCCGCGCGGCCCGCCTGCCGGAGGTCCCGGCGCGCGAGGAGCTCCAGGAGGAACGCGCCGACGAAGGGTCCGATCACGAGGCCCACCGGCCCGAAGAACAGCCCGCCCAGCGTGCCGAGGACCGCGCCCAGGACGCCCCACCAGCTCGTGCCGAAGCGGCGGGCCCCGACCGCCGTCGCCACGAAGTCGAGGGCGTAGGCGGCCAGGGTGAGCCCGGCCAGCACCGCGAGGGTCGCGACGCCCACCCGCGCGAACCCGTCGATCCAGGCCGCGAGCGCGAGGCCGGCGAGCACCAGGATCGCGCCCGGGAGCCCGGGCACGACGGTCCCGACGACGCCGACGGCGACCAGCCCCACCGCTAGGATCCAGAGGAGCAGCCCGACCGACCCGTCCACCGACCTCGATACCTCCCGCGCGTCAGCGCCGGAGCGGCGCGACGACCGCGTCCCAGAGCCGGCGGGCACCGGCCGCGCTGTAGGGAATCGGGCACGTGAAGATGAGGTGGGTCGCCCCCGCCGCGACGAACTCGCGCGACAGGGCCACCAGGTCGTCCGCGCCCTTCTGCAGCGCGTCGGGGCCGAACTGGATGGAGCGCTCGACGGCAGCCGGGTCGCGGCCGGCCTCCCGGCAGTAGCCGTCGAGGAGGTCGGAGAGGCGCCGGAACTCCGCCGGCGTCCCCTTGGACATGTTCCACTCCTGGGCGTGACGCGCCACGATCCGGAGGCCGACCTTCTCGCCGCTGGTGCCGAGCACGAGCGGCGGATGCGGCCGCTGGACGGGCTTCGGCTCGTGGAAAGCCTCCCGCACCTGGTAGTACCTCCCCTCGACCGTGGCGCGCGGCTCCGTCCAGAGCGCCCGGAGGATCCGGCAGGCCTCGTCGAGCATCCTCATCCGGTCGCCCAGGGGCGGCAGCGGGAGCCCGTACTGGCGATGCTCGTCCTCGTGCCAGCCCGCTCCCAGCCCCACCTCGACCCGCCCCTGCGAGACCACGTCCACGGTGGTGGCGATCTTCGCGAGGACGGCGGGATGGCGGAACGTGTTGGCCGTCACCATCAGGCCGCCGCGGATCCGCCGCGCCTCGGTGAGGAGCGCGGTGAGGATGGTCCAGCCCTCGTCCTCGGGCCGGGCGTGGTCGTTCTGGTTGAGCAGATGGTCGTGGGCCCAGGCGGTGTCGAACCCGAGGCGGTCGGCCTCGAGCCACGCGTCGCGGATCTCCGCGTACGTCCCGCCCATCTGGGAGACCTTCAACCCGAACCGGAGGCGTCTCGACGGCACGGTCGGCTCCTTGTCCCGCGCCGTTCAGGCGCGCGTGAGCTGCGAGAGCCCGGGCAGGCGGCCCAGGAGGTTGCCGGTGACCCCGCCGTCGACGACCAGGTCGTGGCCGTTGACGTAGCGGGCATCGGGCGAGAGCAGGAAGGCGATGACGGCCGCCATGTCCTCCGGCACGGCCACGCGGCCGAGGGGCACGAGCTCGTCCCGCTCCTTGGCGATGCGGGGATCGGCGTAGACCCGCGCGCTCATCCCGGTGCGCGTCATTCCCGGCGAGACCGTGTTGACACGGATGCCGTCCCGGCCGAACTCCTGGGCGAGGACGCGCGCCAGCATGATGACGGCCGCCTTGCTCGGGGCGTAGGCGCCGAGGCCCGCGTGGACGTGGGAGCCTGACATGGAGGCGACGGCCACGATGGAGCCGCCCGAGGCCCGGAGCGCGGCATGCGCCGCCTTCGCGAGGAGCCACGTCGCCCGCGTGTTCACCGCGAAGAGCCGGTCCCAGTCCTCGACCGGGTAGTCGACGAGTGGGCCGGGCCGGTTGATGCCGGCGTTGCTCACGAGCCCGTCGAGGCCGCCGAAGCGCGCCACCGCCTCCTCCACCACCCGACCGGGCGCGTCGCTCGTCCCCATGTCGCCGTGGAGGAGGAGCACCTCGGCGCCGAGCGCCCGCAACTCGGCGGCGAGGCCATCCAGCTGGGCCGGCGCCACGACGTCCACCGCCGCCACCCGAGCCGTCCGGCCCGCCGCCTGGGCGTCGCGGGCGAGCCGGACGCACGTCGCGCGGCCGATCCCGCTCGCAGCTCCGGTCACGAGCACACGCATGGAGGTCCCCTTTCTCGTCCGTCAGCCGAGCCAGGCCAGCAGGCAGTCCGCGAGCGCGCGGGGCGAGTCCAAGGTCACGTGGTGATGGGCGCCCTGGATCTCCTCGAGCGCCGCCGTGGGCAAGGTCTTGACCATGCGGCGGGCGACGTCCCGGTCGAGGATCGTGCTGTGCTCGCCTCGCACGACGAGCGTCGGCGCGGTGATTCGGGGGAGGAGCGCCCAGCAGTCGACGGGTACCCGCGTTCGCTCGCACGCCGGGTCGAAGCGGTAGCGCCACCGGCCCGACGGCAGCCGCACGACTCCGTGGCGGGCGATCGCCCGCAGGAGCGCCGGCGGCGCGAGCGTCTCGGGCGGACGGAGCCGGAATCGGGCGAGCGCCTGCGCCAGGCTCGGGAGCTCGGTCGGCGGGCGGGGCTCCCGGCGCTGCAGCGCCCGGAGCCGCTCGACGTTGATGTGCGGGCGCGCGTCGACGACGACCAGGCGCGCGAGCCGCTCCGGGTGCCAGGCGGCGAACGCGAGGGCGTTGTGGCCGCCCATCGAGTGCCCGGCGACGACCACGTCCTCGAGCCCCAGCGCCTCGATCACCCCGAGGATCTCGGCGGCGAAGTCCTCGCTCCGGTAGGCGGGAGGCCTCGGCCAGGCACTCCGTCCGTGCCCCCGTGAGTCGAGGGCCAGGACGCGCAGGCGCCGGCGGAGGTACGGCGCGACCGGGTCCCACCAGTGGGCGTGGGCCGCTGCGCCGTGGAGAGCCAGGAGCGGCCGGCCGCTACCGCCCCAGTCGCGATAGCGGAGGCGAAGGCCGCCGGCGGTGACGAAGCGGTCGCGGGGAGGCGCAAGGCCCGGCATCCTCCCGATTATGGCCGATACCGGTCCGACGTGCCGGGGCGGTCGGCCGCAAATGCGTCACACGACTGCCGCTTTGCGCGAGGCCTCGACCGAGGCGCCCTACCCGCATCAGCCGTATCCGCCACCGCACGCGGGGCACACCTCCGGAGACGGGAGCCTCGTGACGAGCCCGCAAAGCCCGCAGACCGCCATCTCCTCGGGTGATTCTTCCGCTCCCTGCGGAAAGTCGCCTCGACCGGGCGGCGACAGGATGGCGGTGTCGAGTCCGCGCTGACCGACGCGGCCGTCCGGTCCCGGACCTGCTGCCGCCACGAGGCCTACGCGACCTCCTCGAGCACCGGCACCTCGTCCTCGACCGGTACGTCGTTGACGCGCGACCACAGGCGATAGAGCTCACCAACCGCCTCGCGCCAGCGGACCAGCGTGCCATCCGCCTCGCAAAGGGTCGCGTAGAGCGTCCCTACCTCGCGCTCCGCCTGCTCGAGCGCTTCCCCCCACGCCGGATCGCGCGCGGCCAGGCGCTCGACGCTACCCGGCCGGTAGCCGCGCCCCACGGCGCGCGTGACGGCCTCGAGGTCCCCGTTTGCCATCGTCTCGAGAAGCCCTGCTCGTCTCATCGGAAGCCTCCTCGTTGCCTCGACTGCCACTGGGTCGTTCTCTTGGCCCAGATGCTAACACCTGTTTAGTACCTCGACAATCCGCTACATCTTGTACCAAAGCAATGGACGTGCCACGACGGACAGTATTCGAGCGCAACCCTCGGCACGCGGCGGCCATCCGTCGCCGCTGACGTACCCTGTGGACGTGGCGCCTCCGGCCGACTCGACCGTCTGGCTCGTCTTCCTGGCCAAGGCGCTCCGCACCTTCTGCTATGGCTACCTCGCGGTCGTGCTGCCGCTCCACCTGGCCACGCTCGGGCTCGGAGCCGGAGCGATCGGGCTCGCCATCGCGGCGACGCTCGGCGCGAGCGCCGGCCTCACGCTCCTGATCGGACGCTCCGCCGAGCGCCTCGGGAGTCGCCCGGTCCTCGTCGGGCTGGCGGCGCTCGTCCTCGTGGCGGGCGTCCTCCTCGCGACGGCGCGCGCGCCGGCCCTGATCGTCCTGGCGGCGATGCTGGGCAACGTGGCCCTGAGCGGATCCGACAGCGGGCCGTTCATGTCGATCGAGCAGGTGCTCGTGGCCCGGGCCGTCGCGAACGACCGGCTCACGCTTCGCATGAGCCTCTACAACCTCGTCGCGCTCGTCGCGTCGGCGCTTGGCGCCCTCGTGGTGGCCGCGGTCCCCGGCGAGGGAGGGTACGGCCTCCTCTTCTGGCTCTTCGCGCTCTCCGGCGGCGTCCAGGCCCTCCTCTACGCGCGGCTGCCGGAGGCCGCCGCGCGGGTCCCGGCGGTCGGCCCCCGCCAGCTCCCGTCCAGAGCCTTCATCTACCGCGTCGCGGCGCTCTTCGCGCTCGATTCCTTCGCGGGGGGGTTCGTCCTCCAGAGCCTCCTCGCCTACTGGCTTCACGTGCGCTTCGGCCTGACCCCGGGGGAGATCGGTGCCGCGTTCTTCGCCCAGCAACTGCTTGCGGCGTGCTCGCTCCTGATCGCGGCGCGGGCCTCGCGGTGGCTCGGGCTGATCAACACGATGGTCTTCTCGCATCTCGTCTCGAACGGCCTCCTCATCGCCATGGGCTTCGCGCCGACGCCGGCGCTCGCGGTGGGGCTCCTGCTCGCGCGGGCGCTCCTCTCGCAGATGGACGTGCCGACCCGCCAGGCGTTCCTGATGCTGGTGGTCCGGGACGACGAGCGGGAAGCGGCGGCGACCGCGACCAACGCCGGCCGGACGGTCGCCCAGGCGGTGAGCCCCGCGCTCACCGGCTACGTGATGCAGGCGGTGTCGCTGTCGGCGCCCTTCGTCCTGGGGGGCGTGCTGAAGATCGTGTACGACCTCCTGCTCTACCGGACCTGCCGGCGTGCGGAGGCGGTCATCGGGCGCGAGCGCGCGGGCTGAGGCGGAGCAGCAGGCGGTCGACCAGGCCGGGGGCGACGGCGTTCGCGAGGAAGAGGAGGCGCGCCGGCGGATAAGGGTGCACCTCGGCGCGCGGGCGGCGGAGCGCCCGCACGATCGCCCGGGCGACGTGCTCGGCGCTCTGGATGGGCCCGCCCCGCCCCGACACGCCCAGGCGGTTCGGCTCGACGTCGTGGAACTCCGTCGCGGTGCCGATCGGGCAGACGCACGTCACGTGGATCCCCGTCCCCCGGAGCTCCATGCGGAGCGCCTCCGAGAAGCCGACCAGCGCGAACTTCGACGCGACGTACGCCGCACGGAAGGGGCTCGCGCGCTTGCCGACCACCGAGGCCACGTTGACGATGTGGCCCGCCCCCTGGCGCCGCATGTGCGGGAGCGCGGCGAGCACGCCGTGGACGGCGGCGAGATAGTTGACGTGGACGAGCCGCTCGAACTCCGCCGGCGTCGTCTGGTCCACCGTCGCCAGGATCCCGACGCCCGCGTTGTTGACGAGGACGTCGAGCCGCCCCCACGCGTCCACGGTGCCGTCGATCAGGGCGCGGACCGCGGCCTCGTCGCCGACGTCGATCGGGACGACCCGCGCCGTCCCGCCGGCCGCGCTCACCTCGGCGGCCACGGCCGCCAGGCGACCGGCGCGGCGGGCGGCGAGGACCACGCGCATCCCGGCGCGCCCGCACGCGACGGCGGTGGCGGCGCCGATCCCGCTGGAGGCGCCGGTGATGACGACGACGCGGCCGCTCAGGTCTCGCCGCTTCACGCGCGCACGCCCCCGCTCAGGGCAAGAGCTCGAAGGCCTTGCAGTGACGCGGGCGGATCAGGGAGAAGTCGTGCCGATCAGTCGTCAGAATGCGCGAGATCCTTAGGCGCTCGGCGGTCGCGACGACCGTCGCGTCGACGAACCCGATTCGGGCGGCGGCATAGCGGTCGAGGAGCTCAAGGGTGCGCCGCAGGTCGGGGGTCGTGAGCTCCGCCAGCCCCATCTCCCCGTTGATCACCGACCGGACCAGCTTTCGCTCGGCCTCGTGTCCTAGATGGGCGGCCAGAAGATAGGCGGCCTCCGGCAGCACGGCCACCGGTACGATCAGCTCATCGCGGGATCGTCCGAGGAACCGGACGACCCGAGAGTGCCAATCGTCGTCCCGATCGGCCATCGCGTAGAGCGGACCGGTGTCGACGAGTATCGGCGGCATCAGCGTCCAAATCCCTTGCCCAGCAACTCCTCGGCGTGCTCCGCGACGTCGCGGCGGCCGCTGCGCCCGATCCCGATCAGTGACAGGCGCGACCGCTTGGGCTGGCGGCGCGAAACGTACCGGTCGAGCGCGGCTCTGATTGCGTCGGACAGGGTCATGTTCTCGCGCTTCGCGATCTCGCGCAGCCGCCTCAGCACGTCCTCGTCCGCAAAAATCGTCGTTCGCCGCATCCCGGACCCCTCCGCTCTGCCCCGGTTCCCGGGCGCATACGTATGCTAGCATACGCTGGCCGGGCTTGTCCGGAAGGCTGTACCGCCCGCGGGCGCCGTCGTGGGCGACGAGGAGGGCGTCGTCGTGACCGCTAGCGCGTGGTGGCGGTCAGGCCCCCGTCGATGACGAGGACCTGGCCGGTCATCCACCGGGACTCGTCGCTCGCCAGGTAGACCGCGCCCCAGCCCACGTCCCAGCCGGTCCCCTCCGTGCCGAGCGGGCTCGCCTTCCGCCGGCGCTCCCGCGCCTCGGGCCCGAGGCCCTCAACCATGGGCGTCCAGACGAAGCCGGGTGCAATCGCGTTGACGCGGACGCCTCGCGGCCCGAGCTGGACGGCCACCGTGCGGACGAAGCCCTCGATGCCCGCCTTCGCGGCCGCGTAGGCCGTGCGCCCGTGGCCTCGGTGCCCGGCGACTGACGACACGCAGATCACCGAGCCGCCCCCGCGGGCGATGATCGCCGGCACCGCCGCCCGCGTCGCGAGGAACACCGACTTCAGGTCGACCTCGAGCACCTGGTCCCAGTCCTCCTCCGTCGTCTCGAGGAGGTCCGTGCGGGACTCGATCCCGACGTTGTTGTGGAGGACGTCGACGCCGCCCCAGCGCGCCACCGCCGCCTCGACCATGGCGCGGCAGTTGTCGGCCCGCGTGACGTCCGCGGCAAGCCCGACCGCCTCGCCGCCCTCCGCCCGGATCAGCCCGACGGTCTCCTCGGCGCGCGGGAGCGCCTGGTCGACGCAGAGGACGCGCGCGCCCTCGCGCGCGAAGAGGATCGCGGCCGCCTTGCCGTTCCCGAGGCCGGGCCCCCGCGAGCCCGCCCCCGTCACGATCGCCACCTTCCCCCGAAGCCGGTCGCCCATGGCCCGGTCTCCTCGCGCTCAGTGAGGCCGGACGACGGCGATCCAGCCACAGGGCGAGCCCTGGGCGCGGATGCCGAGAGTGTCGTGCGGGCCCAGCGTGAAACGCATCACGCGGGGCCGGCGGGTCGGCCCCTGGGGCGGAATGACGAGGCCCCTGACGAAGAGGATGGACTGGCCCGTGTTCACGACCTTCACGCTCACGTCGACCGGGTTCTCGGTGATGTTGTCGTAGACGATCGGGATGTCGCCGGGGCTAGTGGTGCACGGCTGTCCGAAGTTGCCCGACCGCATCACGAAGCCGACGCCCGCGTCGGCCAGTTGCGCCTCCGCCCCCGCCGGATCCCAGAGCAAGGCCCACCCCAGCACCGAAGCCAGTACCGCGGTCCGCACCGGTGTGCTCACGCTCGCCCCCCTTCCCTCGATCGTCCACGGGTTCACACGTCTCGACGGCAGCCGCCGGCGCGGCGGCGACAGGGCGCCAGGGCGGCCGACCGACCGGCGCCTCGCCGTCCCGAGCCTAGCGCCCTGCCTGGTCTCGGGCAACGGCGAGTGTCGGGACGGCAGGCCGAGTGCGCTAAACTGCCGGCCGGGAGGGGCCAACCATGCGCATGCTGACTCGTCTCGGAAGGGTTGTCCTGTGCTTCGGGCTCGCGGCCGGCTGTGCGGCCTCGTCGGAGACGAAGGCGCCCCCCGCGGCCGCGCCGCCGCCGGCCGCTCAGGCGACCGCCCCCCAGCCGGCCGCGCCCGCGGCGCAACCGGCCGCCCAGCCGACCGCGCCTGCGGCGAAACCGGCCGCCCAGCCGGCGCCCTCGCCCGGTGACGTGACCCTGCGCGAGGAGAAGGACTTCGGGCAAGTCTGGCTCGCGCCCGGGTTCGCCTTCAACGGCTACGACGCGCTCCTCATTGCCGAGCCCCGCGCCGAGGTGCCCAAACTCAACCCGGATGGGATCGCGAATCTCGAGTGGGCGCGGGGCGTGGTCCGCAGCGAGCTCGCCGCGGCCATCGAGGCCCGGAAGCTCTTCGCCGTGGTGCAGAGCCCCGCGGACGTCAAGGCCGGGAGCCGCCTCCTGCGCCTCGACACCACCATCATCGAGTACGAGAAGGGCGGCGGAGGCGCGCGGATGTTCGGCTTCGCCTCGAGCGCGGGCCAGCCGGTCATCAAGATCCGGGGCCAGCTCACCGCCGACGGCCGCCCGCTCTTCGTCTACGAGGCGCGGCGAAGCGGCGTGTCGGCGTCGGCCCGGATGTTCGGGGGCTACCGGAGCGACAAGGACATCCAGGAGGAGGACATCAAGCACCTCGCCAAGGGCCTCGGCGACTTCATGGTCAAGACCAAGGGGTCATAGGGGGAGGAGCCGCGGCGCACCCCGAGCCCCTGCACGGCGGCGGACCTCCGTCGGATCCTGCCTGGCCCCCGATGCGCCCGGGAGCGAGGCGTTTGAGCTTCCTACCTCCCGGCAGTTCAGGGTAGAGTTTGCCGAGCGATCCCCCTCCGAGGATCACGTGAAGGACCCGAGATGACGAACGCCAGCGCGGTTCCGTACATGTCGATCACGCCCGCGCAGCCGTTCACCCGATTCCCCGATGACGAGATCGAGCAATCGATCCCCGAACGTTTCGAGCAGCAGGTCGAGACGCACGGCGAGCGACTGGCCGTCAGGTCGGAACTCGTGTCGTTCACCTACCGCAGCCTCGATCAGGCCGCGAACAGAGTGGCCCGGAGGCTCCTGTCCCGTCGAGGCGACGAGCGGGAGGCGGTCGCCCTCGTGTTCGAGCACGGTGCCAGCGTGCTGGCCGCGATGCTGGGGGTCCTGAAAGCCGGCAAGTTCTATGTGGTCTTGGATCCGAGCTATCCTCGAGATCGTCTGACGTACATGCTCGGAGATTCCGGGGCCAGGCTCATCGTCGCGGACCCCAGGAACCTCACGCTCGCCCGTGACCTGTCCCGCGGGGCCGGCGACCTCGTCGTGTTCGACGATTTCGGAGAGAGCGTGGTGGAGGCGAGCGTGGGGAGGTACCCGTCGCCCGATGCGCTGGCCATGATCCTCTACACTTCCGGCTCGACGGGACGGCCGAAGGGGGTCATGCACAGCCACCGGAACGTCCTCGCCGACGTGCGAAATCTGACCAACGAGTGGGGCATCAGCGCGCTTGACCGGTGGCTGCTGCACACGTCCGTGAGCTTCGCCAACTCGGTTCGAACCATATTCGGCTCGCTGCTGAACGGCGCGTCGGTCTACCCCTACGACACCAAGAGCAAGGGGCTCGGCGGGTTGGCCGAGTGGTTGCTGGCCAACGAGATCACGATTCTGCGCAGCGTGCCGACGACGTTTCGCAACTTCATGAGCACGCTGCCCGAGAACCGGACGTTTCCCGCCGTCAGGATTCTCTCGGTCGGCGGGGAGCCGATGCTCCGCAGCGATCTCGACCACTTCAACCGGCACTTTCTGCCGCATTGCGTTCTGGTTCACCCGCTGGGACCGACTGAGTGCCTCACCGTGTGCTGGAGCTGCATTCCGCATGGGATGCGGATCGCCGGGAACAAGTTGCCCGTCGGTTACTCGCTCACAGACAAGGACGTGCTCCTGCTGGACGAGGGCGGCCGGGAGCTGCCCGAAGGGGAAGTCGGCGAGATCGCCGTGCGAAGCCGCTACATCTCGCCTGGCTACTGGCGCGACCCGATCCGCACGAAGGCGGCATTCCAGCCCGACCCGTCGGGGAGCGACATGCGAATCTACCTGACCGGCGACCTGGGCGTGAGGCTCCCGGGTGGTTGCCTGGTGCATCTCGGCCGCCGTGATTTCCTGGTGAAGATCCGGGGGTTCCGGATAGACGTGGCGGAGATCGAAGCGGCGCTTCACAACCTCGAGGACATCGAGGATGCCGTGGTGGTCGGGCGTGAGGGCCCGTCGGGTGAGAACCGACTCGTGGCGTACTTCGTCCCCCGGACCAGACCGGGAATCACGGTCACGAAGATCCGTCAGGGTCTTGCGCGAGTGCTTCCTGACTACATGATCCCGTCCGCGTTCGTGCCGATGGACGCGATCCCTCAGACACCGAACGGGAAGGCGGATCGTCTTCGGTTGCCGCCTCCACCCCGTGATCGACCGCAGCTCGATGCGCCCTTCGCTCCCGCCGAGACTGCGACCGAGCTGGAGCTGACACGCATCTGGTCCGAGGTCCTGGATCTCGACCGGATCGGGATTCATGACAGCTTCTTCGATCTGGGCGGAGATTCTCTGCTCGCCGCGCGGGTCTCGGCACGGGTGATCGAAAGCTTCGGCCTTGAGCTGCCCATGACCGCCCTCTTCGAGGCGCCGACCCCCGCCGGGCTGGCCAACGTGATCATCTCGCACCAGTTGAAGGAGCTCGGCGATGTGGGCACGGCGGCCCGTCTGGCCGCACGCGAAGCGCCACCCCCGGAGGGAGCCCGGCGTCTGGACCGGAGCGAGCCGGCCTGACATCATAAACCGCCGTGAGCCGGCATGCGGCGCCGCCGGCGGCCGACGTACCCCCGCTGGGAGGCGATGCAGGCCCTCCCGGCTCGGATCGCACCCCTCAAGACGCCGCGCTCGCGCCCACGTCGGCCTGAGCCGCGTGAATCCGGCTGCCGACCCCCCTCTGGGGCCGAGAAGAGAACGGGCTTCATGTCGCCTATCCTCCTCTCTCCGCCGAGCGGAGCCGTGGCGGAGCGCCAGGCCCAGGGCGCTCCTACCCGCGGAGCCGCTCGTCAACGGCGGCTGTCGGGGTATGATCCTTACCGGTCAGGGCGCTCTGGTGAGTTGGGTGGACCTGCGTGGCGCGCGTTCTATCACGCCCGACACGATGAAGGTGCAACCCGCGATGGCACTCACCCGAGCTGACCGTGTCCTCGCCGCTCTCGTCACCGTCTCCGCCTCGATGCTGTCAACCGAGCGATGCTGGGCCGATGACCGGCTCAAGAAGCTCGAGTGCGTCAACGTGACCGTCTTCGCGCGCGGACCCGAGGAGAGCGGCCCGGGGCTGGACAAGCAAGAGATTCGAGACGCGTTTGATTGGGGCGATTCGCTCCAAGATGCCACGTCTCCGCGCTCCGAATGCTGAGTGCAGCGACAGCATCCAGCTATCCGTCGGCCTCGTCGACTTCCCGGATGCCACGGAGGGCTACTACGGATCGGTCACGCTCAGAGTCTATCGGCGGGTGGTGCAGATTGTAACCATTGGCGGGGTGCATTCGCTGCCGGTATGGAGCGTCGAGTCGATCTTGATAGGGACGCCCGATCGCGCTGTTCCGCAGACTCGGAAGTTGATCGACAGCCACACAACGAAGCTCGCGGCCGACTACTCTCAGGCCGGCAATCCGTAGGACCGGAGACGGGGCTTCACGGCGAAGTCAGCGTGCCCGCCCCGGGACGCCGGACCGCGCTCGCCACCGGCTTCGCCGTCCTATCGTTACAGTAGACAGCTTGGTGATAAGAGGCAGCACCTCAGGGCGTAGCTTCCATTCTTGCGAACGCAGCGCTGCTCTCGCTCGATCCAGAATCGCCGAAACGACTTCCTCGTCAGCAAGGCTCCAGCCTGCTCTGGGAAAGCCGCCCCGTAACAGCTCCGGCGAAGCCAAGGAACGGTCTCCTGGTGATCAATCCAGCCCGCTGGGACCGGATCATGGTACTCGGATGAGAGTCGTCATTTGGAACAGGACAAGTTGGGGCCAAGTCTGCGACGACGAGCCGCGGGGCTACGATCAGGAAGTGCGCGTGCAGACGGGAAGAAAAATGGTGACAGGGGAGAATTGAACTCCTGACACCCGGATTTTCAGTCCCAGCGCCCCGCGATGACTGTGCGGCACGCCTCGCAGCGCCCGTCGGCCCCGACGCGCCGCTCGAGGACCTGGAACCCCCGGCGGCGCACCACGGCCGCCCCGCAGCCGGGGCAGCGCGTGTCCTC
>DATAFX010000043.1:0-6630 GCA_036257195.1 Candidatus Methylomirabilota bacterium
GACGAGCAGCCCTGACCTCATGCATGCACCTCCCAGTGAGGACGAAGGAACGAGGAGGAGGTCGGCTCTCCCTCCTTCAGCCTTCTTGGCAGCCTTCCTGGCCGAACGGCCGAGCACCACGCGCCTCCCTGCGGGGAGCGCAGGGCCTCGGCTCGGGCGTCAACTCCAGGCGATCGAAGAATACCCCGGTTCCGCCCAAGTAGCCGATGGGGAATTCGACCACTGTGGGCTGCCTGAGCTCGAAGGCCAGGCTGACGAGGCCATAGCGCCCGGGCAGCAGCTCGGCGGCCTCCACGGATCGCCGCGCGAGCACGCGGCCGGCAGGCTCCGTCACCGACAGGCGCAGGATGGGTCCGGGAGCGACCCTCTCCGACCGGGCGCGGAGCGTGAGCCGATACCGGCCGGCGGGGTACAGTCTTGCCGGTCCCGTGACGAGGTCGATACGGAGGCTCTGATTGCGGTCGGCGAAGCCGGCCCACCCGCCCGAGGCATCGGGATCGGGGCGCTCGCCGAGCTTGTGCGGCAGGTCTTCGACCTCGAACGTGTACTCGGGTTGCGGTCGGTCGGCGAACGCAACCGCGACCCAGTCCATGGCGACGGGCGCGCGGCCGTCCCAGCGGACCCGGAACTCGACAGGCCGGGCCTCGTCGAGGGCGAACGTGAGCGTCTCCTCGGCCCAACCCGGCCCAGGTGTGGCCACCCGCTCGGCCAAGAGCCTCTGCCCATCGTGGGTCGTCACCTCCAGCACGAGCCCCTCGCGAGGACGGCGATGACGATGAAGGCAACAACCAGGCCCCGGACTCGGGCCGGCAGCCTCGCGCGCAGAGCAGGACCCCGTACGCGGCGAGTATCATCCCCCCCGAGACTCGTCAGGATGCGGAACTTCTCCGGGTTCCGGATAAAGCTGAACAACGCCACCAAGCTGTGCAGGAGGTCGTAGAGCGGAAAGTAGCGGATGGTCAGGCCGAGACCGAGCACCAGGCCGGCGGCGAACACGCACCCCGTAAAGCGCGCGCACCCTGCCCGGGCGGCCGGGGCTGCCTGACGCAGAGGAGGGCCATCGTGCAATTGAGCCTGAACCTTCAGGACGTCCCCGTCCCCGAAGCCCGCGTGTGGGAAACTGTCGACGACGACCAGCGCGCCCTCGTGATCGAGATCCTGGCGCGCCTGTTCGCCAAGGCCGCAGCTCCGCCCGTCGCGGAGGAGGCGCTGCGCGATGAGTGATCCCACCAAAGTCAGTCGACGGAGCGGCAATACGCGCTGGTCCATCGCGCCATCGATCTCGGCTGGCACCGCGATCAGGTCACCATCATCGACGACGACCTGGGCCTCTCGGGCTCGGTCCCTCCAGCCTCCGTCCCCCCGGGCCGCGGCCGCTCGGGCCCGCCCTGCGGTTGTCGGGGTCTTCCCCGACTCACTCAGGGGAGGCTTACCCCGATAGTGGAGGGGTGGTCGATCCTGCCACGATTCGGCCCCGTTCAGACGAACGTGTCGACTGAGAGGCTCGTGTGATGCCCGGTCCAACGTCGTGACGGGACCGTCCGTGCGCTGCGTGCGCATCGATGCCCTGGGACGCCCGGGGACCGAGCGCCGTGGCTCCCCCTCGGGGAAAGAGGGACACTGACGCCCCCGGCGCCGGCCCCGTTCGGCAACCCAGCGGCGCCCCGGACTCCCGGGTTCGGGTGGCGCGGCGGCGTATTCGTCTACGGAGTCTTCCTCGTCGGCGTCCTGGTTGTGACCTGGCCCCTCGCGCGCCACCCGGCCGGCCTGTGGCCGCCCCATCACGATGCCCGTGTGTTCACCTGGATCATGGCGTCGCTCGTGCACCGCATGTTCACCCACCCACGGACCCTCTGGCACGGCAACGCCTTCTATCCGCACGGCGAGAGCCTAGCCTACAGCGAGCCTCTGCTCATCCCGGCCCTGCTCGGCCTCCCCGGCTTTCTGGCGGGGGACCCGATCCTCACCTACAACCTACTCCTGCTCCTCCTCTGGCCGCTCAACGGGCTGGCCATGGCATGGGTGGCTCACGCGCTGACCGGCTCACGACCGGCGGCCTTCCTCGCTGGCGCCGTCTTCGGCCTGTCGCCCTACTTCACCGAGTACTATCTCGAGTTCCAGATGCTGCTGGCGTGCCTCTTCCCGATCGTGCTGTTCGCCTGGATCCGGTGGCTGGAGACCGGGGCCCGGCGCTGGCTGGCCCTCGTCTCGGGGGGGCTCGTCGTGCAGGGGATGACGACGTGGTACTACACTATCATCCTCGGGCTCGCCCTGGTGACCCTGGCCGTCGCGTTCCTGTGCCTCCGGTGGCGGGGTTGGGCCTGGAGACGGCGGCTCCTCTGGCTGGGACTCAGCACGCTGGCGGTCGCCGGGCTCCTGGGACCGGTGGCCCTCCCATATCTCCAGATCCATCGCGAGTTCGGCTATCAGCGAGGCATCGCGGAGACGGCAGTCCACTACGCCGACGTGTTCAGCTTCTTCGGCGGCGGGCGGCGGACCGTCGCGGACCGCTACGTCCCACCCATCGGGAGGAAGTTCTACCCGGAGACCTCCGCGTTCGCCGGAATGGCGACGCTGGGCCTCGCGGCGGTGAGTCTCGCGTGCCTCGGACGCGACGGGCGAGGCTCCGCCTTCGCCGTGTGGGTCGGACGCATCGCCATCGGCGGACTGGCGGGCAGCCTGCTGCTCGTCGCCTGGTCGTGGGCCTCGGGAGCCGGCGGGCCAGGGCTCGGTCCCTTCCGGCTCCCCGTGCACGCGGACTGGTGGCTCAAGCTCGCCTGTGTTCTGGGGCTCGTCCTCCTCTTGCTGCGAGGGTGGAGGGTCTTCCGGGAGCGAGGCTCGCGCGTGCTGACCCCCGGCGACTGGGTCCGGTGCCTTCTGTTCCTGACCGGCGTGTCCGCCCTGCTGGCGCTCGGGCCGGTGATTCATGTCGGGGGGCGGGACACCGGGCCCGGTCCGTATCGCGAGCTCTACGACCTGGTGTTCCCGCTCCACGTGATCCGCGTCACGATTCGCTTCGCCGTCGTGAGTCTGGCGGGCCTCGCCCTCCTCGCGGCGCTCGGGCTTCGAGTCATCCAGGATCGCCTGGCGGGCCTGCCGGGAGTGCGCCGAGCCGTCGTGGCCGTCATCTTCGTCGCGCTGGGGTTCGACTACGCGGCCACGCCGGCGGTGTACGAGCCGGTCAGTGCCGAGCCACGCGCGGTCGACCGCGTGCTCCGAGCGGATCCGGACGACGTCGCGGTGTTCGAATGGCCGACGAACACTCGGGCCGCCGACGCCGACGCGCTGTTCCGGTCGCTCCATCACCGCAAACCCCTCGTGAACGGCCTGTCCGGGTTCGTGCCGCCGCTCATCCCCGAGCTCTCGGACCTCTGGTCGCGGCTCGCCGAGCCATTTCCGGCCCCGGAGGCCCAGGCGGCGCTCCGGCGGATCTATCCCCTGCGGCATCTCGTCATCCGCCTGGAGGAGCCCAGCCTCCCGCCGTACTGGCGGCTCCGGTGGCTCGCTCTCCGTCAGGCTCCTCCCCCGCTGCTGCACTTCGTGGGGAGCTTCGGTGCTGACGACCTCTACCGGATCGTGCCGCTCCCGGAGCACGGGCTGCGCTTCGAGCGCGCCGTCTCGTACGACCTTTTGAGGGCCCGCCCGATCCTCCGGCTCGCGCTCCAGCCCCGGCCCATCCGCGAAGACCTCGACCAGTACGTGGAGGTCTACCTGAACGACGCCGGTCCGGTCGGGCGTGTGCACGCCCGTGAGGGGACGACCAGCCAGCTGAGGCTCCCGCCGCCGCCCTTTCGCGCCGTGCCGAACGTCATCACACTCGTGCACGGCTACGGCCGCCCGCCCCACGCCCGGGACGCCGCCTACCAGATCGGGACCACCGGGGTGCTCGCGCCCGGTGACCTCGTGCTCGTGAGCCGCGGCGGGGATCTCGCCGACCGGGCCGGGACGGTCCGGTTCAACGAGGTGGAGCTGGCGCCAAACCGGCGCGGGTACAACCTCGTGGCGCTGAACCCGACTGGAGGGCTGATCGCGGCCGCCGCATTCGACACCTTCGGGCGGTCCGCCGCCAACGGCGAGCTCGCGGCGTGGGTGGCGGCGCTTCCCCCGGGCACCGTCGTGGCCGGCGCGGTCAAGGACGAGGCGTCGGGCCTCCTCGACGACGCCGCGGTCCGGGCGCTCCGAGCGCTGGGCACTGCCGTCGACCTTCGAGGGCACTTCCGCGAGGCGCACGCCTTCGTCGGGGTGAAGGGCGCTCCGCCCGGGTCCGCCCTCGAGCGCGTGGGCCGCCCGGCCGTGAGTCTGGTCGTCGGCCGCCCAGACCCGGAGCGCGGCGTGGAGCTGACGGCCTTCGACCTGATCCCTCC
Organism: Candidatus Methylomirabilota bacterium; assembly: GCA_036257195.1. Lineage (GTDB taxonomy): Bacteria > Methylomirabilota > Methylomirabilia > Rokubacteriales > DASRDR01 > DASRDR01. The sequence continues at coordinate 4,365 of DATAFX010000043.1, forward strand.
GGACTCTCGGAACTGAGCCGGTCGTCCGTTACCGGTTCGGTTCGGGCGTGACCTCCAGGCGATCGAAGAGGACCCCCGTCCCGCCCAGGTAGCCGATGGGGAACTCCACCACCGTGGGCTGGCCGAGCTCGAAGGCCAAGCTGACCTGGCCGTAGCGCCCCGGCGGGAGCTCACTGGCCTCCACGCTTCGCTGGGCTAGCGTACGGCCAGCGGGCTCTGTCACCGCCAAGCGGAGGATGGACCCGGAGACGGCATGGTCGACGCGGGCGCAGAGCGTGAGCCGATACCGGCCGGCGGGGTACAGTCTCGCCGGCCCTGTGACGAGGTCGACGCGGCTGCTGCGGGTGAAGTTAGCATACCCGGCCCACCCCCCTGAGGCCTCGGGATCGGGCCGCTCGCCGAGCTTGTGGGGCAGGGCCTCGATCTCGAACGCGTATTCGGGGTGGGGACGATCCGCGAAGGCGACCACGACCCAGTCGACCGCCGCCGGCGCGCGACCGTCCCACTGGACGCGGAACTCGACCGGTCGGGCCCGGTCGAGGGCGAATACGAGCGTCTCCTCTACGAACGCCGGCCCTGGCGCGACCGCGCGCTCGGCTAGGCGCGTCTGTCCGTCGTCGGTCGTCACCTCGAGGACGAGACCCTCGCCGCGGACCCGGAAGGTGGCTCGGTATCGTCCTCCTGGGAGCAGGCGGTACGGCCCGAACATGAGGAAGCCCGCCCGCGCTAGACCGGGTTGAGCGGCCGCGACTCTGCGGCCGGACGCCCTGGCCTCGGTCACCGGGGCACCGGTCTCCCGGAAGAGTGCCTCGGCCTCGTAGAAGATCCCCACCGGCGAGCTCGGGGCGGCCTGGACCGGATCCGGGGTCTCCACGACGCGGAAGAGCCAGAGCGGATCCGCGGCCTGCTCGAGCACGAGCCCCGACGACCCCCGCAGGCGCTCGATGGTGAACGCGGAGGGCAGCGGGCTCGCCTCGGGCGGGAAGAGGGCCCGATCCACGACCACGTGCGTGACGCCCAGCTGTCGGAGCGCGCCGTACTCGGTCGGCCCCACGTGGCCGACGTTCAATCCGCGGAGCGGCTCGTAGACGTCCCTCACGTAGCGGCGCGAGACCATGGGCGAGTAGCCGTTCAGCATCGGCACCCGGCTGCGCGTGGTCGTGTAGAGATAGGGGGCGGACCAGACGCTGTCGCCGCCCCAGAGTGGGAGGTAGAGGACCTTCCGGGCCTCGCGGCCGACCGTGACGTAGGCGGGGTTGTCGAGAAACCGAACCACCGTGATCGGATGCCAGGGCGGCGTTTCGACGAGGACGGCGGCGAGGACGAGGACGCCCGCGGGGCGTCGGACCCGGGCCGGCAGCTTCGCGAGCAGGGCGTGAACCCCCCACCCGGCCAGAACCGCACCCCCCAGACTCGTCAGCAGGCGAAACTTCTGCGGGTTGCGGATCAGCCCGAAGACGGGGGCCCAGCCGTGCAGCAGCTCGTACAGCGGGAAGTAGCGGAGGGTCGGGCCGAGACCGAGCACCAGGCCGCCGACGATCATGGCCCCGTAGAAGACACCCAGCCGGCGTGGACGGGCGGCGGTGGAGGCCCAGAGGCCGACCAGGGCGAGCAGGAGCACGAGGGCGCCCCCGTAGGTCTCGAGCGAGAGCAGACTCGCCGGGCCGGGCGACAGCAGGCGGACGACGCCGAGGCTCCGCCCAGAGGACGCGATCGAATCCCGGAGAAACGCCTGGCGCAGCATGTAGACCCACCCGGCGCCCGCTGCCGCCAGGAGTCCGAACGCGACCAGCGCGCCCCCCGAGGTCCAGCGGGGGGGGAACACGCACCGCCAGCGGAGGGCCACGTACCCTAGCGCGACCACGCCCATGGCGTATGCGTAGTGCGGGTCGAGCATGGCTAGGCCGAGGAGGGCGCCCCCGCCCACCAGCCCACCCAGGAGCCGACCGTCGACGAGCGCGACCTCCAGCCCCCACAGGACCACCGGAGCGAAGGCGGCGGCAAAGCCTGACGCGTGGCCCCCGAAGAGCGGGCCGAGACGGGCCGGCGCCAGGGCGAACGCGATGCCGGCGGCGGCCGCGCCGAGCGCCTCTCCGGTGTAGCGGCGCGAGAGCGCGTAGGCGGCGAGACCCGAGAGCGGGAACGAGAGAAACACCAGGAGGTTGTAGGCCGCGGCGGACCCGAACGCGCTGAGCACGGTGAAAGGGAGCGAGAGGGGAAAGAAGGTCTGCGGGAGGTTCCAGCGCGGCCCGTCGATCCGAAACTG
>DATAFX010000107.1:0-6165 GCA_036257195.1 Candidatus Methylomirabilota bacterium
CCCGGACGACGCGGCGGTCCTCGCGGAGCCGTCGCAGGACCCGGCTGACGGTGGCCTTGGACGCGGCGAGCTCGGCGGCGAGCTCGGCGGCCGTGAGGGCGCCGGCGGCGAGGGCGACGGTGAGGCGCTGGCTCACGCTCGTGCGGGCGAGGAGGTCCGGCGCCTCCGCGAGGTCGGCGGCCGCCACCGTGACCGCGCTGCTGGACTCGAAGCGGAGGCGCAGGCCGAACGGGAGCGCCCGGCGCCCGCCGTTGGATTGCCGGTGGTAAGCCCGATAGGTTCGACGCCCCAGCCCCCGGGTGGACCGACCCCGCGTCCGGACGTCCCGACCCCCACGTGCTGGCCCCAGCCTCGGAGACCTCGCGCGCGGTCCACCCGAGGTCCTATCGCCCTCTCTCGAGCCCACGTGCGCCGGTGTCTCGGGTGACACGTTGACGGCCGGCCGGGTAGGTGGTGTGCTGGAAGCAGGCTCGCGGGCGGGGACACGCGGTTGAGAGGCTTCGCGCGAGCGCGCCGGAATGAGCCGTTTTCGGAAGGTCGCGCTGATCGTCGCCGCCGGCCTGGTGCTCCTGGCGGGCGGGCTCCTGTGGGCGTTGCCGGAGATCGTCCGGCGCGTGGCGCTGGAGCAGATCCCGAAGCGCACGGGCCGCGCCGCCGCCATCGAGGACATCGACCTCAACCTGTTCACCGGCCGCCTCGCCATCAAGGGCTTCCGGCTAGCCGATCGCGAGGGTCCGGAGCCCTTCGTGGAGTTCGAGCGATTCGACGTCCGGCTCGGACTCTGGGACCTGCTGCGCGCCCACTTCCACGTCCGCGAGGTCGCGCTGGTCGCCCCTTCGATCCGGGTCGTCCGGCGGGGGCCCGCCGAGTTCAACTTCTCGGACCTCCTCGCGACGACGACGAAGCCGGCGGCCGAGCCGAGCCGGCGCCCCTGGGCGGTCACGGTCGGGCGCCTGGACATCCTCCGCGGCCGAGTGAGGGTGGACGACCGGGCCGTCTCGCCGCCGGCCCAGTGGCTGGTCCAGGATCTCGGCGTCGAGGCGAGGAGCCTCACGACACGCCCTGGCGCCGCGGCCGGCCAGCTGAGCGTCCGCGCGCAGATCGACGAGGCCCTCCTCACCGTCCGTGCCGAGCCCCTCCGGCTCGCGCCCCTTCGTCTCGGAGCCCGACTGTCCCTTGAAAGGTTCGCGCAGCGTCGTCTCGACCAGTACGTGTACATTCCGATGGGCACGCCCTACCGGCCGAAGGGCGGTACCGCTGTGCTCACCCTCGTCGCGGACGTGGACAGTGACGACGCGGAGGTCCGGAAGGCGACACTGTCGGGCGCTCTCACCCTGGAGGGTGAGGCTCTGACCCAGGTCGGTCGCACGGATCCGTTCGTGTCCGCGTCTCGGCTGGGCCTGGAGGTCAGAGAAGCCGACCTCTTGGCGCGCACGCTGACGGTGGCGCGCGTGGACCTCGAGGGCCTCGACCTCAAGGCCCACCGCGATGCCCAGGGCGTCATCGATCTCGTGGAGGTCTTCACTCCGAAGGCGCGACCGGCCGCGCCGGCGCCGCCAGCGGCCCCGTCGCCGTCGGGCCCGAGTCCGCCTCCCGCACCGACCGAGCCTCCTCGCCGGACGCTGTTTCCGGTCATTCGGGGACTCGCGGCCGGCTTCAAGGAGATCCGCGTCGAGCGGATCACGCTGACGCCGAGCACCGCCACCTTCGTGGACGACCGGGTCAAGCCGCCGGCGCGGCTCTCGCTCACCAAGCTCCAGGCACGGGTCGACGGCTTCACGTGGCCGGTGAAGGGGCCGGCGACGATCGCGCTGTCGGCCGTTCTGCCCCGCGGCGGGACGCTGGACATCAAGGGGCCACTGTCGGTCGCGCCCTTCGACGCGGAGCTAACCGTGGCCATCCGCGACGCGCCCGTCGAGCCCTATCAGGCCTACATCCCGGTCCCGGCGCGGCTGTCGGGCCGCTACAATGGGGACAGCCGGAATCGCATCGCGTTCCGTGACGGCCGGCTCGTGGCAACGTCCAAGGGCAACAGCTGGGCCCAGAACGTCGAGATCCGCGAGCCCGGTGTCGAGCGACCCGCGATACGCGTCGAGCGCATGGAGCTCCTCGGCATCGACTTCGACTGGCCGAGGCTCGCGTCGGCGAAGAAGGCCGGCTTCCGGCGGCCCCGCGTGGAGATCGAGCGGTCGGCGGACGGATCGTTCAACCTGCGCCGGCTGTTCGCGACCCCCGGGCCGGAAGCCCCGCCGGCGCCCGACCCGGCCCCCAGACCCGGCCCTCCGGCCGGCTCTCCGCCCAAGGACGTGCGCGAGACCATGCGCCTCGAGTTCGGCGAGGTGCGCATCGACGACGGCTTCATTCGATTCCTGGACCGTACCACCCGACCGGCCTTCTCCCAGGATCTGTCACGGCTCGCGCTCACGGTCACCGACTACGGGAACCGCCCCGGCCGGCGCGCGAAGCTCGCGCTCGAGAGCGTGGTGGGAGGCGACGCGGGCCTCGACATCCGGGGCGAGATCGGCCCCCTCGGTGCGCCCACGTTCGTCGACCTCGTCGGGGAGCTGCGGAGCTACAAGCTCCCCAGCGTCGATCCATACGCGGCGGCCGCCACCGGGTGGGTCATCAAGCGGGGGGACCTCCAGTACAAGGTGCGCTTCAAGCTGGACGGCACCGAGCTCTCCGCCGACAACGACGTCGCGATCAGCCAGCTCCAGGTGGCGCCGGCCAGCGGCGGCGACGAGGTGAAGCGGCGGATCGGTCTGCCTCTCGGGCTGATCGTCGCCCTCATCAAGGACCAGAAGGGGGAGATCCGCGTCAACGTCCCGGTCGCGGGCACGCTGAAAGATCCGAAGTTCTCGCTGGGCGACGCCATCTGGACCGCGGTCAAGAACGTGTTGGTCAACGTCGTCACCTCCCCCTTCAAGGCCATCGGCCGCCTCTTCTCGGGTGGCGAGAAAGTCGAGACCGTCGAGGAGCCCAGAGTGGACCCGGTGACGTTCGCCGCCGGGAGCTCGGTGCTGTCACCCGGCATGGAGGAACACCTCCTGCGAGTGGCCGACTTCCTGCGCCAGTTGCCGTTTGTGAACTTGGCGCTGGCCCCGGTCCCGGGCCCCGGCGATGCCGCCGCGCTGAAGGGCGAGGCGGTGGCGGCGGCGCTCGAAGCGTTCCGCAAGGAGCGTGGTGCGCCGGACGCGGCCGCCGTCCTCGCCGACTACTACAAGTCGCGGCTCCCCGACGTCCCGTTTCCGCCGACCGTGGAGGAGCAGATGGCCCTGTTGCGCGAGCGCGAGCCGGCGCCCGACGCCTTGCTGGCCGACCTCGGCCGACGGCGCGTGGCGGCGACGCGCGAGCGGCTCCAGGAGACGGAGGGAATACCGGAGACACGCCTGACGGTATCGGCGGACCTGCCGGTGGCGACGCCGGCCAGTGCGCCGCCCGCGTCGCCGCCCGAGCTGCCGGGAGGCGGGCGCGTCGAGTTCGCGATCATGCCGGGCGAGTAGCCCGAATTCCTTCGCGCCCGGACGGATCCGCGGCCGATAATCGGCTCGGCGATGCGTCTCACCCGGTCGATCCCGACCGACACGCCGCGGGCGACGACGGCGCGGGTCCCGGGGCCCGCCGGCCGGACCTTGATCGCGTTGCTCACCGCGCTGGCCGCGGTCTCGGGAGGCGCGGCGTCGTTCGGGCCACGGGTGGCGGCCGGCAGCGAGACGTCCGGCCCCCTCGTCGCCACCGGCGACCTGGCTGCGATCCGGAAGACGGGAACCCTCCGGCTCCTCGTCACCGCGCCCGAGCACCTCCAGCGGGCCGGCGACCCCAAGCGCGAGGAGCTGGCCCTGGCGGCGGCCTTCGCGGGGAAGCTCGAGCTCCGCGCCGTGCCGGTCGTGGTGTCGGACCGGAGCCAGCTCATTCCCGCGCTCCGAGCCGGACGCGGCGACGTCATCGTCGGCTCGCTCGCCGTGACGCCCGAGCGCGCGCGGGAGGTCGCGTTCACACGGCCGGTCCGCTTCGTCTCGCAGCAGGTGGTGGTCCCGAAGGCCGACCGGACCGTCAGACGGGCGGCGGATCTGGCCGGGAAGACCGTGACCGTCCGCCCCTCGAGCTCCTACGCGGCGGCCCTCGTGCGGCTCCAGGCGCGGGTGAAGGACCTCCAGGTCAAGTCCGCGCGGGAGACGGAGGACACCTTCGACCTGATCCAGAAGGTCGCCCGCGGCGAGGAAGCCATCACAGTGGCCGACTCCGACATCCTGGACGCGGCACTCACCTTCGAGCCCGGCGTCAAGGCGGCCTTCGCCCTGACCGAGCGCGACCCGATCGCGTGGGGGATCCGCAGGGAGAATCCCGCGCTCAAGGCGGCGCTCGACGCCTTCCTCGTGGAGCGGGCGCTGACGGGCTCGAAAGAGCGCTCCGCCCGGGCCGATCTCGACGCCATCCGGAAGCGGGGCGCCCTCCGGGTCCTGACCCGGAACTCGAGCACGACCTACTTCCTCCACCGGGGGGAAGAGCTTGGCTTCGAGTACGAGCTCGCGCGGGAGTTCGCCCGCACGCTCGGGGTCCGGCTGGAGCTGGTGATTCCCCCCTCCCGGGAGGCGCTCGTCGCGTATCTGCGCGAGGGGAAGGGCGATCTAATCGCGGCGGGGCTCGCCGTCACGCCCGAGCGGAGCCAGGAGTTCGCCTTCGCGACGCCTTACAATCGCGTAAGCGAGCTCCTGGTCGTGTCGGCCAAGGACAAGACCACCCAGGGTCTGGCCGACCTCCGGGGCAAGAAGATCGCCGTGCGAAAGTCCTCGAGCTACCACCAGGCGCTGGCGCCGCTCCAGGCCCGGCACGGCTTCGAGCTCCTGGCGGTGGCGGAGGACGAAGAGACGGAGGACATCCTGGAGGCGGTCGAGGACGGCAAGTACGCCGCCACGGTGGCCGACTCGAACATCGTCGACGTCGAGATGACCTTCAGCGACGGAATCCGGAGCGCGGGCCCGATCGGCGACCCCCGCGACGTTGCCTGGATGCTCCGGAAGGACCAGCCCAAGCTCAAGGTGGCGGCCGACCGCTTCATCCGGAAGATCTACCGGAGCACGCGCTACAACATGATGGTGACGAAGTACTTCAAGAACGAGCGTCAGATGCGCGCGGCGGCCAGCGAGGATCGCTCCGACAAGGCCGGGCAGCTCTCACCCTACGACGCTCTGGTGAAGAAATACGCGACGATGTACGAGTTCGACTGGCGGCTCGTCACCTCGCAGATGTACCAGGAGTCCCGCTTCGATCCGGGGGCGCGGAGCTGGGTCGGCGCGCTGGGACTGATGCAGGTGATGCCGCGCACGGCCCGGGAGGCGGGCGTCGGGGACGTGCGGAAGCCCGAGCAGGGAATCCACGTCGGCGTCAAGGTGCTCTCGCGCTACGCCGCGATGTACCAGGATCCGGAGATCGGCGAGTCGGACCGCCTCCGCTTCGCCCTCGCCTCCTACAACTGCGGGCCTGGTCACGTGGCGGACGGCCGGCGACTGGCCGCCGACCTCAAGCTCGATCCCAACCGGTGGTTCGCGAATGTCGAGAAGGCGATGCCGCTTCTCGCCAAGCCGAGGTTCGCGCGGACGGCGCGGCACGGCTACTGCCGCTGCGGCGAGCCGGTGAAGTACGTCAGCGCGATCCAGAGCCGCTACGAGTCATACTCGAAGCTGATCGCGCTCCACTAGCGCCCCGCCCGGCCCGCCCCGCGGCCCGACCCAAGGTCCGCGAACCGTGCGAAAATGAAGTGTCCCCGAACACATCTCTTGCGAGCCGAGCGGGGGTGAAGGACACGTGTTCCCATACCGAGACGAGAACCAGACGATCCGAACGCCCTACGCGACGTACCTCTTCATCGCGCTCAATGTCGGGAGCTGGTTACTGGTGCAGGGGGCGGGGTCGACCGAGTCCCTGGCGCGGTCCGTCTGCGACCTCGGCCTGATCCCCGGCGAGCTGACGGGGAGGGTGCCCCCCGGGACGCGTTTCCCCATGGGCGAAGGGCTCGTCTGCCTCACCGATCCCGGGCGGCAGACCATGAACGTCCTCACCTCCATGTTCCTCCACGGGGGCTGGATGCACCTGCTCGGCAACATGTGGTTCCTGTGGATCTTCGGCAACAACGTCGAGGACGCCATGGGCCACCTGCGCTTCGTG
>DATAFX010000116.1:0-14744 GCA_036257195.1 Candidatus Methylomirabilota bacterium
GTTCGGCGCGCCGGCCTCGAGGGCGAGCAGCTCGTGGCGCCGCTTCCCGAAGGTCAGGAACAAGGCGAGCAGGATCGTGCACAGCAGCAACCAGTAGGACATCTCGATGCGGAGCACGACCACCCCGGCCATGGCGCGCAGCACGAACCCGGCGGCGATGATCAGGGTGTCCACGATCACCACGTGCTTGAGCGCGATCGAGTACGCGGTCAGCAGGAGGACGTACGCGACGGACACCCCGCCGAACTTCGTGGACAGCAGGAATCCCGCGGCCGAGGCCCCTACGAGCAGAACGGCCCCCACCACCAGGGCCACCCGCGGGGGAAGGCGGCCGGAGGCCACCGGGCGGTGGCGCTTCTGCGGATGGGCCCGATCGTGCTCGGCGTCCATCACGTCGTTGATCAGATAGATGCCCCCCGAGAGCAGGCAGAAGATCACGAAGGCCAGGATCGATCGGGCCACCATCGCCGGCTGGAGAAGGCCCTGGGAGAATATCAGCCCCGCGAAGATCAGGAGGTTCTTCGTCCACTGACGCGGTCGCAGCGAGGCGACGAGGGCGCCGAGCACGCGAGTGCCTTCCTAGCCCCGGCCGGTGTCGCGCAGGTGTTCGATCACTCGCTTGAGCGTCTCGTCGAGCGACACGCGGGGCCGGTACCCGGCGATGCGCTCCGCCTTCCGGATGTCAGGGACGCGCCGCCGGAGATCCTCGAACCCCGGCTGGTAGGCCTCCTCGTACGGCACCAGCACGATCGGCGAGGCGCTGCCCGCCAGCGCCCGGACGCGCTCGGCCAGCGCCCCGATCGTCAGCTCGTGCGTCGTCCCCACGTTGAACACCTCGCCGACCGCTTGGGCGGCGAGCGACAGCGCAATCGTGGCGCGCACTGCGTCTTCCACGTCCGTGAAGCACCGGGACTGGTGGCCGTCGCCGTAGACCGTGATCGGACCTCCATCGAGAGCCTGGCGGACGAAGCGTGGGACCACCATGCCATATCGGCCCGTCTGGCGGGGCCCGATCGTGTTGAAGAACCGGACGATGGTGACCGGCAGCTGGTACTCCCGGTGATACGCCAGGCCCAGGAACTCGTCGATCGCCTTGGAGCACGCATAGCTCCACCGGCTCTTGGTCGTCGGGCCCAGGACCCGGTCGTCCTCCTCGGACAGGGGCACGCGATCGTTCTTGCCGTAGACCTCGGACGTGGAGGCCAGGACCACGCGTGGCCTCGTTTCGCGCGCCATCCGAAGGACGGTCTCGGTGCCGACGATGTTCGTCTCGATGGTTCCCACCGGCTGATCGAGGATCAGCCGCACGCCCACCGCCGCCGCCAGGTGGTAGACGACGTCGGCGCCGGCCATGAGCTTCCGCACGAGGGCCTCGTCCATGACGGACCCCTCGGTGAGCTCGAGGCGGGGGTGGCCCTTCACGGCCGCGAGGTTCTCGACCCGCCCAGTGGAGAGGTCGTCCAGGACGATCGCTTCGTGGCCGGCCGCCAGCAAGGCCTCCGTGAGATGCGACCCGATGAACCCGGCCCCGCCGGTGATGAGCGCCCGCACGCGCGTCCTCGCGCCGTTCAGAGCCGGACGACCTTCGTCCGGTCCACCCTGACGTCGCGCGTGGCGTTCCGCGTGTCGAAGACGAGCCGGGCGTGCGTCACGAGCCACTCGTAGTCGACGGTCTCGTGGTCCGTGTGGATCACGACGCAGTCGGCGGCCGAGACCACGTCCGGCTCGAGCGTGACTGACGTGAGCTCGCGTGGCCCCAGACGCAGGCGCGGTACGAAGGAATCGTGGTAGGAGACCTCGAGGCCTCGCGCCTCCAGCAGCTCGAGAATCTTCAGCGCGGACGAGTTGCGAATGTCGCCGACGTTTCGCTTGAAGCTGACACCGAGCAGGAGCACCCGGCGGCCGCGGACATCCCCGCCGCGCTGGGCGAGGATCCGCGAGAGCTTCTCGGCGACGAAGTACGGCATGTTCGCGTTGACCTCGGCCGCCCGGGTGATGAAGCCCGAGTAGAAGTCGTACTCCTTCGCCTTCCAGGCCAGATAGATCGGGTCGACGGGGATGCAGTGCCCCCCCACGCCGGGTCCCGGCTGGAAGCGCATGAACCCGAACGGCTTGGTGGCGGCGGCCTCCACGACCTCCCACACGTCGACGCCCATCCGATCGCAGAGCATCGCCAGCTCGTTGACGAGTGCGATGTTGACGTTGCGGAAGACGTTCTCGAGAAGCTTGGCCGTTTCGGCGACCCGCGGGCTCGACACCGGCACCACCTTGATGACGGCCTTCTCGTAGAGCGCCTGCGCGAGGGTGGTGCAGGTCGGGGTGACGCCGCCCACGAGCTTCGGGGTGTTGGCCACGTGGTAGTGGGGGTTGCCCGGATCCACGCGCTCCGGGGAGTAGGCGAGGGCGAAATCCTGCCCCGCCCGGAGCCCGCCGGACTCGAGGAGCGGCAGCAGGACCTCCTCCGTCGTCCCGGGGTAGGTGGTGCTCTCGAGCACGACGAGCTGGCCGGGCCGCAACCGGTCGGCCACCTCCGCCGCGGCGGCGCGGACGAAGGAGAGGTCCGGCTCGCGGTTGGCCGTCAGGGGCGTCGGGACGCAGATGACGATCGCGTCGAGCGTCGGCGTGACGTCCCACCCGGACGTCGCCTCAAGGCGCCCAGCGTGCACTAGCTCGGCCACGGCGTCGGCGGGGAGAGCCTCGATGGGACTCTCGCCCCTGGCGATCGCCCGGACCCGCTCGGTGTCGGGGTCGATCCCCGTGACCCGGAAGCCGGCCCGCGCGAGCTCGACGGCGAGCGGGAGCCCGACGTAGCCGAGCCCGGCCACACCGACCGCCGCGCGCCCGTCGGTCAGGCGTACCCGCAACGCCGCCAGGGGCGCAGTCTCGATCATCGCCGCGTCATTATTGACGCCGCCTCAGGGGGTGTCAAGAATGCGACTGGTCCAAAAACCCTGGCCCGCGGCCGAGCGTCGGCCCGTCACTCGAGCCGCACGGAGGCACGCAGCACCACGACCCCGCGGGCGGCGCAGGTGGCCTCCAGCCGGTACAGGCGATCGGGCGGGATCTTGCGCGAGGCGACGACCACCTCCTCGACCGGATGGGCCCGCAGCAGCACCTCGAGCTCGTCGAGCGGCCCCAGCACGGGCACTCCGTGGATGCGCGTGCCCGCCTTGGCGCGGTCGTCGTCGATGAATCCCACCACTTCCCGCGCGAGGCCCGCGTTGTTGCGGAGTTCCCGGAGGGCCAGCTCCCCGCCGTCGCCCGCTCCGTAGACGAGGACCGGCCGAGCGCCCGCCCGCGGGGCCCGAAGCGTCTCGCCGAGCAGCCGGAACGACATGCGGCTCGCGCTGACCAGTACCACGAGCAGGAGCCAGTCGAGCACGAAGGCCGCCCGCGACAGTCCGATGAACCGCGTCGTGGCCAGGAGGTAGAGGACGCTCGCCACGGTGCCGAGCGTGATGCCGCGCACGAGTCGCAAGAGGTCCGGCAGGCCCGTGTAGCGCCACATCCCCCGGTACGCCCCCGAGAAGGCCAGCCCCGAGAGCTGGCACACGAGCACGGGGGCCAGGGTGCGGATCAGCATGGGCTGGTTCGCGGCGAACGCCTCCTCGAAGCGCAGCGCGTACGCCGCGTAGTACGCCACCACGATGAGGATGGCGTCGAGGACGACGGACGCCACCTCCCGCTTGTACGGGAGATCCTGCACCAACCGGACGGCGGCCCGCTCCGGGCGCGCGGGGCCGGCTTGCCCGATCTCGACCCGGCTCAGGTGGATCCCGAGGAGCGCCAGCGCCACCATGAGGAGCGGCAGCAAGACCGCAGCGGTCCCGAGGCCGGCCCGGTAAGTGAGGAGCGCCACGCCGCCCCCGATGATCGACAGCCCGAAGAGCACGGCGAGGGCCCGCCCCTCGCTGCCGCCCAGCGCCACCAGCCGGTGTGAGGTGTGGTCGCGCCCCCCCTCGGAGACCGGTTGTCCCCGGAGGAGCCGCGTCACCGTCACGAAGGTCGTGTCGAAAATCGGGATCAGCATCAGCAACACGGGCACGGCGAGTACCGCAGTGATCCCCCGCGAGTAGTACGCGGCGTCGATGACGAGGCAGAGGCCGCTCAGGAAGAAGCCGAGAAAGAGGCTCCCCGCGTCGCCCATGAAGATCCGGGCCGGCGGGAGATTCCGCACGAGGAACCCCATCACGGCCCCCACGAAGCCGGCGGTCATGCTCGCGGCGGCCAGGTCGCCGACGAGCAGGAAGAGCGCGAGCCGGAATCCACCCGCGATGACCGCCATGCCCGCCGCCAGGCCGTCCATGTTGTCGAGCAGGTTGAACGCGTTCGTGATGCCGACCACCCAGGCGACCGTCAGCACCACGTCGAGGACAGGCACGCCGGTGACCCGGAGCACGAAGTCCAGCTCCACCAGAAGGCCCGCGAGGGCGATCTGGGCCACCAGCTTCACCGGCGGCCGCAGCGGCCGGAAGTCGTCCACCAGCCCCACCGCCCCCATCGCGAGCGCGACGAGCATCAGCTCGGCGAGTCGGCCCCGGAGCCCACCCGCCCAGACCAGGGCCGGCAGGACGCCGAGCATGATCGCCACCCCGCCCAGGAGCGCGACGGGCTGGCGGTGCCAGCGGTCCGCCCGGGGCTGGACGACCAGCCCGAGCCGGGGGGCGAGCCGCTCGCAGGCGAGCGTGGCCGACAGCCCGACGATCAGCGAGGCGGCGAACGCGAGGCCGATGGTGCCCACTGGCTCAGGGGGCCAGGCTCGCGAGGCCCTGGAGCCCCAGCCAGCGCTGGCGGAAGGTCTCCACGAGGTCCGGCTCGATCCACACGCGGTCGACCGCGAAGCTCCCCCGGCCCGTCGCCTCGACCTGAAGCGCGACCGGCGTCGGCGGCCCGTCGTGGAGGAACGGCACCTCGACGTCGACGGCGCGGCGCCCGTCCCCGACCTCGTCGGTCCTGACCGGCCGCATCGCCAAGAGACGGCGCTCCGCGAAGACCCGAAGCACGGCGCTCTCCTGGCCCAATCCGCCGGCGCCGCCACGGAGCGTGAACCGTGCGCGATACGCGCCCGGAGCGAGGTAGAGGAGGGGCCGCGGCCCCCGCGGCCCGTTGAGGACGATCCCCGGACGATCGACCTCTCGGTCGAAAACCGCAGTGATCGCGCCGGGCGTCGTCGCGTCGCCCCCGAGCCGGCCCTGGGCGAGGATCAGATCGACGCGCACCTCCCGGGAGAGCGCTGCTGTGAGGAGCGCCGCGTCCAGACCCGTCACCCGCTCGAATGCGGGGGACCACGCGTCGCCGCCTCGGGCGCCCTTGCTGAGGTCGCGGACCGCGGCGACGTAGCCCGGCGCCTCGGCCGTGAGCCGCGTCCCGACGCCTCGCGCGTCGCCCGCCCGGCCGAGCTCCCGGTACGCCGCGCCGAGCCGGAGGAGGATCTCGCCGTCGCCGGGCCGCGCCGCCGCGGCTCGCTCGAGGTACGGTACGGCCGCCTCCCAGCGCCCCCAGGCCGCGTAGGCCTCGCCGATCTCTCGGGCGCCGGCCCGGATCTGGACCAGCGCGGTTCGCCCCTCGGGCAGGAGGCCCACCGTGACCCGGTGAAGGACGGGGCGGGCCGGCCACCACCAGCGCGGCCGAAAGCGGACGACTTGCCACTCCCCCGGCTCGAGCAGGTGCGACCGCCGCCTCCATCCAACCTCGACGCGGACCCGGCTCGGCACCGGGCCGTTCAGGACGAACACTAGCACCTCGTCGACGGTCGCCTGGCCTGCGAGAATCACGTCGTAGTCCTGCCCGCCGCTCAGGACGAACGTGCGGTCGTCCCGGTCGTAGGGGCCGGGGTCGAGAAACGCCACGCCACGGTTCCACGTGTGGTCGTAGGGCCGGGGGAAGTCGGGCGCGGCCGCGCCCGCCACGCGTGGCGGACGCGTCGCGTAGACGGCAATGTTCGGATGGGCGAACCCCCGCGGCGCGAGAGCGAACGTCCGCATGAGGGCGACCTCCTGCGGCAGGGCCCGGAAGAAGGCCGACATCGCAACGAGCATCCGGGTGGTCACGCGGAACCTCCGCCGGGGATCCAGGTAGCGATCGTGCTCGAGGGAGCTCGTGACGAGAACGTCCGCCGCCGCGCGCGCCTCCGCCAGCGGGCGCCGGGGCTCGAAAAAGCTCGCCTGGGGCCACTCGTTCACGCCGAGCGGGAAGTAGCCCTCCATGGCCACGCGCGTCGCGCGCGGGACGTGAGCCTCGAACCAGCGGCCGGCCAGCGCCCGGGTATCGGGCAGGCTCAGGAGGACGCCCTGCCATCCCGAGCGACCGAGATCCACGGTCAGGAGGGCCAGCGCCGCCAGGAAGATCGCGGCCCGGGCAAGAGGCCGGCCCGCAGACCGGAACGCGGCGCCGACGAGGAGACGGGCGACCAGGACCGCCCCGGGCGGGACCAGGTAGACGAAGAACCGCTCGTCCATCCAGGGAATGGCGGCCGCGGCCAGGAAAGCCGGCACGAGAAACGCGACCAGGACCAGGTCCGCGAGGCGCCGCCGCCAGACGGCCACGCCGAGCCCGAGGCCGAAGGCGAGCAGCCCAGGCCAGCCCAGCCAGCTCTCGAGGAGCAGGACGGCGCGCACCGAGCCGTTTCCGACGGTCGGGCCCTGCCGCCTGATGAAATCCCAGGCGAACTGCCCCCGGTCCCAGGCCCCGGCGAGGAGCGAGACGGAGTGACCCGTCTGGAAGGCGCTCACCCCGACCAGGACCAGCAGCACGAGGCCGAGCGTCGCGACCAGCACCCAGGGGACCGACCGCCGGCGCCAGGCCAGCCACAGCGCGACGGCCAACGGCGCGACGACCACGAGACCGGCCGGCTTGAGCGCGATCGTGAGGGCCGCCCCGACGGCGGCGCCGGCGTAGACCAGCGGCCGGGGCCTGACGGCTAGGGTCACGCACGCGGCCAGGGTGAGCGTCAGGGCCAGCACCATGGGGACGTCGCGGTACGGGTAGTGGGAGTGGAAGCTGTGAAGCGGCGAGACCGCCAGGAAGAGCGCCGCCAGGAGCCCGACTCGATGGCCGAAGGCGCGCACGCCCAGGACGTAGACGGCCAGAATGGTCAGCGTGCCCATCACGGCCGTGAGGATCGCGAGCACGCTCCCGACGAGCGCGAAGGTCCACTGCGGCGGATACCCGACCACTCGCCCGACGAGCTCGGCCGCCTCGAGGGCGACCCAGCTGAGGAACCCGTGCGCCGCGCCGAACCGCGCGGCCCGGAGCGGACCCCCCAGGTAGAGGTGCCACGCGCTCCAGACGGCGAGGTGCGCGTCGGCGTGATAGATGAGCCCATCGGCCAGACCGTGGAGGATGCCCCAGAATCGGAGCACCGCTCCCCCGAGGATGATCAGCGTGAGGTGAACGGGGCGGGATCGCGCCAGACGGCCCACGGTCGAGTCGGACCGCACGTTGCGCGGCTCTCGCGGGGTGGCCGGCTGTCCGAGATCAGCCGCGGCCGACGACCCCGAGTGCCCGCTCGGCTGCCACCGCGATCTCCTCGACCTCGCGGTCGCCCATCGGGGTCGAGAGACAGCCGAGCCCCGTCGTGTGGAGCAGGACGCCGGCGTCGAGGAGCGCGCGGAAGAGGCGCTCCATTCGCGCCTCGGCCGCCTGGTCGACGTCCCGGTAGCTCCGGAGCGGCCGGTCGGTGAAGAGGAGGCGGAAGAGCGAGCCCTCGCCCACCGCCTGACCGGGCACGCCGGCGGCGCGGAACACCTCGCCGAGGCGCGCGCGGAGCCGCGCGCCCAGCGCGTCCAGCCGATCGAACTCCGACGGGGTCATCGCCCGCATGGTCGCGAGTCCGCCGGTCATGCTGACCGGGTTGGCACTGAAGGTCCCACCGGAGGCGATCCGGGCTCCCCGCGCGCCTGGATCGAACACCTCCATCACCTCCGCGCGGCCGCCCGTGGCGCCGATGGGAAATCCACCGCCGATGATCTTGCCGAAGGCGGTGAGGTCCGGGTCCCCGCCGTAACGGCCCTGGGCGCCGTGGTAGCCAACGCGGAAGGAGATGACCTCGTCGTAGAGGAGGAGGACCCCGTGCTGGCGGGTGATCTGGCGGAGGAAGGCGAGGAAGCCGTCCGCCGGCGGGATGAACCCCATGCGGTTCGACAGGGGATCGACGATCACCGCCGCCAGCTCCTGGACATGGCGCGTGAGGAGCCGCTCGCACGCGTCGCGGTCGTTCCACGGCAGCACCAACGTCTCGAGCACGCGGTGCTTCGGGATCCCACCCGACGAGGGCACGCTTGCCGGGGCGTCGTCCGGCCCCCAGTCGTCGGGACGGGAGCTGAAGCTCACCTGGACGTCGTCGTAGTAGCCGTGATAGGCGCCCTCGAACTTGGCGATACGGTCGCGGCCGGTAAAGGCCCGCGCGGCTTTGATGGCCATCATCACGGCCTCGGTGCCGGAGTTGCCGAAGCGGATCCGCTCGAGGCCCGGCACCCGCTCGACGAGGAGCTCCGCGAGGGCGACCTCCTCCGGGGTCGACGCCGAGAAGGCCGTCCCCCGAGCGAGCTGGCGGCTCACGGCGTCCACCAGCGGGGGGAAGGCGTGGCCGTGGATGAGGGCCGTGAAGTTGTTGATCGCGTCCAGACGCTCGACCCCGTCGACGTCCGTCACCCGGCAGCCGCGGCCCTCGGCCAGGTAGAAGGGGTGCGGGCGGACGTGAAGGTTCGCCTTCGAGCTCCCGCCGGGAATGACTTGCCGCGCTCGCTCGAACAGCGCGCGGGAGTGCGACCGGGGATCGTCGAACCGCGTGCCCATCTTCCCTCCGTCCTCGCGCCTCACAGGCGGATGTCGAGCCAACCGAGGGGCGTCACCGTCGCTCGCTCGCCCGCCCGCAGGAGCGCGGTCGTCGTCGCCGCCTCGACGATCAGGGGCCCCGCCAGGGTCTGTCCCGGCGCCACCCGGTCGAGGTCGTAAACCGGCACCTCGCGCCAGCCGTCCAGGTAGACGCGCCGCCGGCTCCGGGGCGGCGCGGGCGGGCGGGGCGCCAGCGGGGGCTCCTCGGGCAAGGCCGGCAGCTCCCCCACCACGGCCAGCCGCGCGTTGACGAGGACGACCTCCTGGTCCGGCGCCGCGTACGTGTAGAGTTCCTCGTGACGCTTGTGGAAGCGGGCGACGATCTCCGCCATCGCATCGGGCGCCTCGAGGTCGACGTCCCCCAGGGGCACGTTGACCTCGAAGATCTGCTCCCCGTAGCGCATGTCCACCGCGCGCTGGACGCGGACGGGCCCCGAGAAGGCCTCGGCGAGCCGCCGTCGCCCCTCGTCCTCCATCGCCTGGAACACCTGGCGCAGCTGAGCCGCGCCGACCTTCCGCGCGTCGCCGATGTGGGTCCGGACCGTCTCGTAGCGGAGGTCCGTCGCCAGCATCCCCCACGCGGAGAGGACGGCCGCGACCCGCGGCACGATGACCCGCCCGATCTCGAGCCGCCGCGCGACGTCGGTCACGTGGAGCGCCGCCGCCCCGCCGAACGCGAGGAGCGCGAACCGGCGCGGATCGACTCCGCGCCGGACCGACACGACGCGGATCCCCTCGGCCATCACCGTGTTGATGACCCGGTGGATACCCTCGGCCGCCGCCTCCCGGTCGGTGTCGAGCCGCTCGGCGATCGTGTCCACCGCCCGCGTCGCGGCCGCGAGGTCGAGCCGGGTCCGGCCGCCCAGAAAGTTCCCGGGGTCCAGGTAGCCCAGGACCAGGTTCGCGTCCGTCACCGTCGCGGCCGTTCCCCCCTTGCCGTAGCACGCCGGTCCGGGCTCGGCGCCCGCGCTCTCCGGGCCGACGCGGAGGATGCCCCCGGCATCGACCCGCGCGATCGATCCGCCACCCGCCCCGATGGACACGATGTCGAGGCTCGGCAGGGCGACCTTCTGGCCGGCGACCGCCCGGTCCGGCGAGAGCTGGGGCTCGCCGTGCTCGACGAGTGAGATGTCGGTGCTGGTCCCGCCCATGTCGAAGGGGATCAGGTTGCCCTCGCCGAGGAGCCGCGCGCAGTACCGGCTCCCTGCGACACCTCCGGCGGGGCCAGACAGGACCGCCCCGGCGGCCAGGCGCACAGCGTCGGCCACCGGGGCGACCCCCCCGTGGGACTGGATGATGAGCACGGGACCCGCGTAGCCGGTCCGCGCGAGGCGCTCGGCCAGGCGCGAGAGGTAGCGCGAGAGCGCGGGACCGACGTAGGCGTTGACCACGGTCGTGCAGACCCGCTCGTACTCCTTGATCTGGGGCAGGACCTCCGAGGAGAGCGAGACGTAGGCGCCCGGAAGCGCCCGGCGCAGCACGCGCTCGGTCGCCCGTTCGTGGCGCGCGTCCCGGTAGGCGTGGAGGTAGCAGACGGCCACCGCGTCGACGCCGGCACGCCGGAGGTCGCCGATGGCCCGGTCCAGCGCCCGTCGATCCAGCGGCGTCTCCACCCGGCCGTCGGCCCGCAGGCGCTCGCGGACCCCGAGCCGCCGTCCGCGGGGCACCAGGGGGTCCGGCGGCGGCATGCGGAGGTTGTACCGATCGTCCTTGAGCCCCTCCCGCATCTCGATCACGTCGCGGTGCCCCTGGGTGGTGAGGAGCCCGACACGCGCGCCCTTGCGCTCGAGCAGCGCGTTCGTCGCGACCGTCGTGCCGTGGACGATGCGCTCCGTGTCGCGAAGAAGGGCCGTTCGATCGCACCCGAGCGCGTCGGCGAGGAGGTCGAGCCCCTCCATGACGCCGAGGGACTGATCCTGCGGCGTCGAGGCGGCCTTCGCGAGAGTGACGCGCCCGCGCTCGTCGACGGCGACCAGGTCGGTGAAGGTGCCGCCGACGTCGATTCCGATCCGGAACACGTCAGCGCGCCTTCCGCGGGGGCGCCCGGCGAGGGCGCCGGGGCCCGGACCGCGCGGGGCCGCGCGTGACGAAACCGTTCGCGCGGTCGTAGGCGCGGGCCTCGGCCGCCCGCTGGCGCGGGTCGCCGTAGCCGCCGCCGCCCCCCGACTCGACCAGGAAGACATCCCCCGGCCGCACGACGACGCCGACCTCCTTCGTCCGGAGGACCCGATCTCGCCGCCCGCGGGAGCGCAGCCGGTAGCGATGCGGCAGGCCGTCCTGCCCACCCAGGATCCCGTACGGCGCGTGGCGCGTCCCGTCGCCGGCCGTGTTCGCGCGGGCGGGCTCGGCGATCTCCGCGTGAAGCTCGAGGATGGACCCGGGGCCACCGCGGTACCGCCCGTCCCCCCCCGAGTCCGGACGGAACTCGTGCCGCGCGAAGAACAAGGGGAACCGCACCTCGGTCACCTCGACGCTCCCGAACTTGATGCCGCCGGCCGCCTGGCCTTCCCCGGCGGTCGGCCAGCCGTCGCCCACCGGCGAGGCGCCCCCGCCGGGTCGCGCGTGAAACATGTGCCAGATGAACGGCCGGCCGTTCCGCGGGTCCTGGCCCTGGATCGCGATGCGAAAGCGGCGGCCCCAGCCGGCCAGGACCCGCGTCGGGCAGGCGGGCGCCAGCGCCTTGATCACCGACTCGGCGATCTCCTGGGCGCAGTGGTTCGTGCAGAGGGTGAGGGGCGCCGGCGGGTTCGCCCACACGACCGTGCCGGCCTTGGCGATCACCGTGAGCGGGCGGAACGTCCCGTCGTTCTTCGGGGTCTCGGGGTCGATCAGGTAGGCGAGGGCCATGGCGACGGCCGAGCGCATGTTCGGGTAGGACGAGTTGACGAAACCGGTCACCTGGGGATGGGAGTCGCTGAGGTCGACCGTCAGGTCGCTCCCGCGCTTGGTGACCTTCGCCCGGATGTAGATGTCCCGGAAGCCGTGGCCGTCGTCGTCGAGGACCGCCTCGCCCCGGTACACGCCGTCCTTCCAGGCGGCGATGCAGGCGCGCGCCTGACGCTCGGCGCCGTCGAGGATCGCGTCGATCGCCGGCCCGACGATGGGGGCGCCGTACTCCTCGAGGAGCGCCAGAAGCCGGCGCTCCCCCACCCGCGCGGATCCGATCATCGCCGCCAGGTCCCCCTGGAAGTCCCGCGGGTGGCGGACGTTGGTCGCGATCATCTTGAGCACGTCGTCCCGCACGACGCCCGCCTCGTACAGGCGGAGCGGCGTGATGCGGATCCCCTCCTGCCAGATCTCGGTCGCCCCGGGGTTGTAGGCGCCATGGGTCGCGCCGCCGATGTCGCTCTGGTGGGAGCGGTTGATCGACCAGAAGACGAGCCGGCCGCCGCTGAACACCGGGACGAAGGCGGTGAGGTCCGGGAGGTGGTTGTTGCCGTGGTAGGGGTCGTTCAGGAGGTAGACGTCGCCGGACCGGACGCGGTCCCCGAAGAACTCCTGGACGGACCGGACCGCCCAGGGGATCGCGCCCACGTGGATCGGCACGTGCTCGGCCTGGGCCACGAGCCGGCCTTCGGCGTCGCACAGGGCGGTGGAGAAATCCCGGCTCGAGTTGAGGATCTGGGAGTACGAGGTGCGGAGCATTGCCTCGCCCATCTCCTGGACGATGGCCTCGAGGCGGTGCTGGATGACCGAGACGGTGATCGGATCGACGCGTTCACCCACGGCAGTGGCCTCCTTGGCGCGCTCCATCTTACTCGACCGGCTCCGACGCGCCCAGGGGGCGCCCGCCCGAAAGCGCGGCCTCGGGAACGCCCTTTGCTACAATCCGCCCGTTCGGCTTCGCCCGGCCGCCCGTTCGGCTTCGCCGGGCTGCTGACTGGAGGGATGATTCTGCCGTTGTCGCTCACTCCGGGCGCGCTCGGTGCGTCGCTCACGGTGCTCGGTCTCACGGTCGGTTGCTGCTCTCGGTCGGCGCCGTGCTCCTGGACGACATCACGTTCCGGCGCCACGCCCGCGCCCGGGACCTCGCCTTGCTGATCCTCGTGAGCGTGGTCGAGAACCTCGGGTACCGCCAGGGGACCGTATGGTGGCGGGTCTGCGCTTTCTGGGAGTACTGGCGTGGCAACGTGGGCTGGGGCCAAAGGGAGCGACGCGGCCTGAGCCGCGCGTGAGGATGGAACGGGTGCGCCCCACCGAGCCGGAAACCGAGGCGCTGGCCCGGACCCGCCAGGAGCTGGAGGCGCTGACGGCCGCCATGCGTGCCCTCGGCGCCACCGGCGACGCCGGCCCCGCCCTCGGGCGGATCGCGGAGGCGGCGCGGGAGCTGGCGCGCGCGGACGTCGCCTGGGTGACCGCGAATGATCCGGTCAGTGGCGTCCCCCGGATCCTCGCGCGCGCCGGAGCGGAGGCCGCGGGGGCCTCGAACGTCGAGGCGGCGCCGGCCGCCGGCGAGGCCAGCCTCCCCGTGGTCGCCGAAGCGGAGGTCGTGGGCCAGCTCGTCGTGGCCTGGCCGCGGGGACGCCCGGCGGGCGGGGTGGACATGGAGGGGCTCGGCCGACTCGCGAGCCTCGCGGCCCTCGCCATCCGCCACCGGCGCCTGGCGACGGCGTTGGCGGGCGGCCAAGACTCCCCGAGCGCCCGGGCCGAGGATCTCGCACGGGTGGCCGGCCAGCTTCGGCGTATCGTCGACGCCGCCAAGGACGGCATCGTGACCACGGACGGTGGCGGGCTCATCACCTCGGCCAACCCCGCGGCGGAGGCGCTGTTCGGGCACCCGGGAGGGGCGCTGTTCGGACGTCCCCTCGCCGTCGTGCTGCCCGGCCTCCAGCTCGGCGGCACGGCGGCGACCCGGGGGGCGGCGGGCACCGAGGTCGAGGGGGTCCGCCAGGACGGCTCGCGGTTCCCCGCCGAGCTGTCGATCAGCACCGTGACCTCCGACAGCGGCCGCGCCTTCGTCGTGATCGTGCGGGACGTGACCGAGCGGCGGGCAATCGAGCGGATGAAGGATGAGTTCGTCGCGACGGTCTCGCATGAGCTCAGGACCCCGCTGACGGCGCTTCGTGGACACGTGGAGCTGGTGCTCGACGGTGACGGGGGCCCGGTGACCGAGCTCCAGCAGCGCTTCCTGCAGGTGGCGACCCAGAGCGCGGACCGGCTGGGGGCCCTGATCAACGACCTCCTCGACGTCGCCAAGATCGAGGCCGGGCGCGTCCAGCTCCGCAAGGAGCTGGTCGACCTCGGCGGCGTTCTTCGCGAGGTGTCCGCCACCTTCCGGATCGAGGCCACGCGCCATGGACTCGCATTCGAGGAAGCGCTGGCCGACCTGCCGCCGGTCGTGGGCGACCGGGATCGCCTCATCCAGGTGTTCGGGAACCTGGTCTCGAACGCGATCAAGTACACGCGGGCGGGGACGGTGGGCGTGAGCGCGGCGCCGACGTACGGGGCGGTCGAGGTGGTGGTCCACGACACGGGCATCGGCATGACCCCGGAGGAGCAGCGACAGCTCTTCACCAAGTTCTTCCGGAGCCGCGACCGGACGGGCCCGGATCCGGGCGGCACCGGCCTCGGGCTGGTCATCGTCAAGGGGATCGTCGAGGGGCACGGCGGCACGCTCGCCGTGGAGAGCGCGCCGGGCGTGGGAACGCGCGCCCGCGTGGTGCTGCCGGCCGTCGGCGGCCAGCCCAGAAGGGCCGCCGAGCCGCTTCACGAGACGGCTACCGTGCTCGTCGTGGACGACGAGGTGGTCATCCGGGATCTGATTCTCGAGTACCTTCAGGTGTGGAACTATGGCGCCGTCCCCGCCGCCAGTGGCGCCGAGGCGCTGGAGCTCGCCCGGCGGCTCCTGCCCGATCTCATCATCCTGGACGTCGGAATGCTGCCGATGAGCGGGCTCGACGTCCTGCGCC
>DATAFX010000137.1:0-6759 GCA_036257195.1 Candidatus Methylomirabilota bacterium
CCTCGTCGCCGCCGACGGGACCGAGCGCGACGCCGCCTCGCGCGACGCCCTCGCCGACCTGGTGTTCCAGCGGGGGCGCGAGGGGACCGGCATCCAGCGGTACAAGGGGCTCGGCGAGATGAACCCGGAGCAGCTCTGGGAAACCACGATGAACCCGGAGACGCGCACGCTCCTTCGGGTCTCGATGGACGACGCAATCGCCGCCGACGAGATCTTCACCAAGCTCATGGGTGACCAGGTGGAGCCGCGCCGCGAGTTCATCGAGACCCACGCGCTCGAGGCGACCATCGACGTGTAGTCCCCGGGCAACCCGCCCGCGGCCGACCCGCGCGCGGGAGCCCTGCAGGAGTGCGTGATGCCTGAGCGTTTGCTGGCGATCCCGATCGAGGACGAGATGCGGCGGTCGTATCTCGACTACGCGATGTCCGTCATCATCGGGCGGGCGCTCCCCGACATCCGGGACGGCCTGAAGCCGGTCCATCGCCGGGTGCTCTACGCGATGCACGAGATGGGTCTCGCGTGGAACCGCGGGTACCGGAAGTCGGCCCGCGTGGTCGGGGACACGCTCGGCAAGTTCCATCCCCACGGCGAGGCGCCGGTCTACGAGGCCCTGGTGCGGATGGCGCAGGACTTCTCCCTCCGGTACCCGCTCGTCGACGGCCAGGGGAACTTCGGCTCGATCGACGGCGACCCGCCGGCCGCCATGCGCTATACCGAGGTGCGGCTGGCGAAGATTGCCCACGAGATGCTGGCGGACATCGACCGGGACACGGTCGACTTCGTCCCCAACTACGACGAGACCCAGCAGGAGCCGGTCGTCCTCCCGGCGCGGGTGCCGAACCTCCTGGTCAACGGCTCGTCCGGCATCGCGGTCGGCATGGCGACCAACGTCCCGCCGCACAACCTCGGCGAGATCGTCGACGGCATGGTGCTCGTGCTCGAGAACCCGGCGGCGCCGGTGGAGGAGCTGCTCGACGTGGTCAAGGGCCCCGACTTCCCGACCCGGGGGTACATCTACGGCACCGCCGGCATCCGGGACGCCTTCACCACCGGGCGCGGCATCATCACCATGCGGGCCCGCGCCCACACCGAGAAGCTCCGCGGCGGGCGCGAGGCCATCGTGGTGACGGAGCTCCCGTATCAGGTCAACAAGGCGTCGCTGATGGGCAAGATCGCCGAGCTCTCGCGCGAGGGGAAGCTCGACGGGCTGTCCGAGATCCGCGACGAGTCGGACCGGCATGGCATCCGGATGGTGCTGGAGCTGGGCAAGGGGGAGATCGCCCAGATCGTCCTCAACCAGCTCTACAAGCACACCGCGATGCAGTCGACCTTCGGCGTGAACATGCTGGCCCTTGTCGGGCGGCGGCCGCAGGTGGTCACGCTCCGCGAGATGCTCGACCACTTCATCGACTTCCGGCGGGAAGTCGTGGTGCGGCGGACCCGCTACGACCTCGCGCGGGCCGAGGAGCGAGCCCACATCCTCGAGGGCCTGCGGAAGGCCCTGGAGAACCTGGACCTGGTGATCCGCCTGATCCGGGGCGCGGCGAGTGTGGACGCCGCCCGGGACGCCCTCATGCGGCAGCTCCAGCTGAGCGAGATTCAGGCGAAGGCCATCCTTGACATGCGCCTCCAGCGCCTGACTCAGCTCGAGCGCGAGAAGGTGGTCCAGGAGCACACCGAGGTGCTGCAGCTGATCGAGCGTCTGCGGGCCATCCTCGCCTCCGACGCCCTCGTCCGGCAGATCATCAAGGAGGAGGCCCTCGCCCTGAAGACGGAGTACGCCGACGACCGCCGGACGGAGATCGTGGAGGAGACGGTCGAGCTCACGCTCGAGGACCTGATCGCCGACGAGGAGATGGTGGTCACGGTCACCCGCTCGGGCTACATCAAACGCACGGCGATCGAGGCCTACCGGAGCCAGCGCCGGGGCGGCAAGGGCGTCACCGGTATGGAGACCAAGGAGGAGGACGTCGTCGAGAGCCTCTACATCGCCTCGACGCACGCCTACCTGCTCTTCTTCACGAACGACGGCAAGGTCCACTGGCTCAAGGTCCACGAGATCCCCGAGGCCAAGCGCGACGCCCGGGGGAAGGCGCTCGTGAACCTGCTCCACCTCGCCGAGGGGGAGCGCGTGGCGGCCACTCTGGCGGTGCGCGAGTTCACGACGGGGGGCTACCTGTTCTTCGCCACTCGCCAGGGCCGGGTCAAGAAGACGGAGCTCGCCGCGTACTCGCGGCCCCAGCGGGGGGGCATCCGGGCCATCACCCTGGACGAGGGCGACGAGGTCATGGCGGTGCGGCTCACCGACGGCGCCCGCGAGGTGCTGCTGGCGACGCGGCAGGGGATGGCCATCCGGTTCGGCGAGGACGAGGTGCGCCCGATGGGCCGCGCCGCCGCCGGCGTCAAGGGCCTGGACGTCGAGTCGGAGGACGCGGTCATCGCCGCCGAGGTGGTCCAGGAGGGCGCCGCGATCCTCACCGTGACCGAGCGGGGCTACGGCAAGCAGACGCCGCTCGAAGAGTACCGGCTCCAGGGCCGGGGCGGCAAGGGGATCATCGACATCAAGACCGGCGGCCGGAACGGGCTGGTGGTCGGGCTCGTCCAGGTGCGCGAGGGCGACGATATCCTGCTCGTGACGACGAAGGGAAAGCTGATCCGCTTTGCGGCCCAGGACGTGTCCTCCCAGGGCCGCAACACGTGGGGCGTCCGGGTCATCGACGTCGAGGCGGACGATCGCGTGGTGAGCCTGGCCCGTGTGGAGTCGGAGCGGGGAGCGAATGCTTGATCCCCGCATCGTCCGGGAGCACCCCGACCGGGTCGAGGCCAGCGCGAAGGCGCGCGGCGCGCAGATCCCCCTGCAGGAATATCTCGATGCGGACGCCCGGCGGCGGAACGTCCTCCGGGAAGTAGAGGAGCGTAAGGCCCGGCGAAATCGCGCGTCGGAGGCAATCGCCGCCGCGAAGCGCCGGGGCGAGGACGCCGCGGCTGCGATCGCCGAGTCCCGCCAGCTCGGCGACGAGATCCAGGACCTGGACCGCCAGGTCCGCACGCTGGACGACGAGCTCGGCGCGCTGGGCCTTCAGTTCCCGAACCTCCTCCATCCGGACGTACCCGCCGGGCTGACCGACGAAGAGAACGTCGAGGTGCGCCGGGTGGGAACGCCCCGGGTGTTCGGCTTCACGCCCCGGCCGCACTGGGAGGTCGGCGAGATCCTGGGAATCCTTGACTTCGAGCGCGGGAGCCGGCTGGCGAAGTCTCGGTTCGCCGTGCTCTGGGGGGCGGGGGCGCGGCTCGAGCGCGCGCTCGCGCGATTCATGCTCGAGCTGCACACCACCGAGCATGGGTACCGGGAGGCCTGGGTCCCGCACCTGGTCAATACCGATACGATGGTCGGCACGGCTCAGCTGCCGAAGTTCGAGGACGACCTTTTCAAGACCGTCGAGCCCGAGCACGGGCGCCCGCTCTACCTGATCCCCACGGCGGAGGTGCCGCTCACGGCCATGCATGCGGGGGAAATCCTGCCGGGCGACACCCTGCCGCGGAAGTACACGGCGCACACACCGTGCTACCGACGGGAGGCCGGCTCGTACGGCAAGGACACGCGGGGCTTCTTTCGCCAGCACCAGTTCGACAAAGTCGAGCTCGTGAAGCTGACCACCCCCGAGACGTCGTACGCCGAGCTCGAAGCGATGGTCCAGGACGCCGAGACCGTGCTGCAGCGTCTCGAGCTGCCGTACCGCGTCGTGCTGCACTGCGCGGGCGACACGGGCTTCTCGGCGGCCAAGTCCTACGACCTCGAGGTCTGGCTTCCGGTGGAGCAGCGCTACCGGGAGATCTCGTCCTGCTCGAACTGCGAGGCGTTCCAGGCCCGGCGCGCCAACCTTCGCTACCGCCCGGCGGGGGGTGGCAAGGCCGAGCTGCTCCACACGCTGAACGGATCCGGGCTGGCCGTGGGGCGGACGCTGATCGCCGTTCTCGAGAACTACCAGGAGGCCGACGGGACCGTCGTCGTCCCGCCCGCGCTCCGTCCCTATCTCGACGGTCTGGAGCGCCTCACCCCGGCCTGACGGACACCACTGGCGGCCGCCCGCCGACGCGGCTTGACGGGCCTTCGCCGTGCGGCGTAGGGTCGGCGCACATTTCGCCCGACGGTCGAGGGAGGGGGCATGGCCCACGCCCTGGTCGTCCTGCTCGCGGTGATCCTCTTCGGCTGCACGGCGAGCCCCTCGGCGAAGTCATCGGGGGCCGGGAGCCCACCGGCGGCTCCGCCTGCCCCGTCTCCCGCCGTGTCGGCGCCGGCGCCCTCCGGGCCGCCGCCTGTGCCGCCGGCGCGCGTCAGCGCGCCGGTCCCGCCGCCGGCAGCGGCGCAGACTCCGGCCCCTCGCCCCGCGCCGGCGCCCGCGCCCCCGCCGCCCGCGGCCGCCCCGGCCCCGATGACCGTCCCCGCGGCGAAGGTCCTCTACGTGAAGACGCCCCTGGCGAACTTCCGTGAGGGCGCCGGGACCGGGAGGCGGATCCTGCGCGTTCTTCGGCAGGGCGCCCGGCTGGAAATCCTCGAGGAGCGGAGCGACTGGTTCCGTGTCCGGCTCGACGACGGCCAGGAAGGCTGGGTCGCCGCCTCCGTAACCGCGGCGTCGCCGCCCTAGCTGCGGCCGCCCGCGTCAGTCGGTGAGGGCCGCGCGCGCGGCCGCCAGCTCCCTGGCCCGCATGAGGAGCGCCGTCCCGCCGAGGCGTGCCGACCAGGCCGCGAAGTCCGCGCGCGGGCCGGTCCAGCGGAGCCCGTCCACGGTCGTCCCGATGGGCGCATCCTCGCGAAGCGTGGCCAGAGTCCGGAACAGCCGCGCGCGATCGCCCTCGGCCGCGAGGGTCGCGGCCAGCCGCGGGGCGCCGCGGACGGAGACGTCCCACTCCGCGGCCCGCACCGGAATGCGCTCGAGGTGCTGGTAACGGGCGAGGACCGTCGTCGCGGACGCCGCCCCCCAGCCGGGCAGCCCCGGGAACCCGTCCGCGCTGTCGCCGACGAGCGCGAGCCAGTCGGGAATCGAGGCGGGGCCGACGCCGAACTTCTGGCGGACGCCCGCCTCGTCGCGGACACCGCGCGTGCGCCGGTCGAGCTGGACGATCCGGGCGCCCCGCACGCACTGCGCCAGATCCTTGTCCGGCGTGCACACGATCACCTGGTCGACGCGCGGGTCGGCGGCCGCCATAACCGCCGCGGCGGCGAGCGCGTCGTCGGCCTCGAACTCGACCATGGGCCAGACAACGACGCCGAGGGCGCGGAGCGCGTCCTCGAGCGGCTCGAACTGGGCGTAGAGCACCGGGTCCAGACCGTCCCCCGTCTTGTAGCCCGGCCAGAGCGCGTTCCGGAAGGATTCGATGACGTGGTCCGTGGCTACCCCGAGATGCGTCGCGCCGCCTTCGAGCATGCCCAGGATCGACGCCACGACGCCGCGCACGGCGCGCAACTCCTCCGGGGCGCTCCGGTCGAAGGCCGCCGCCGGTGAGAGGAAGTGGCGGAACAGCTCGTAGGTCCCGTCGACCAAATGGACGAGCACACCGGGCACGATACGGCAGGGCCTGGCGCGAGGGAAGCCGGCGCCCGTGGCACAATCACCACATGACGAGCTCCGGGCGACTCGCCCTGCTGAGCGTTCTCGTGGCGGTGGGCGCCGGCGCGGCCTACGTGCTTCTCCTCCGGGTTCCGGTCGTCCGGAATCATCCGGAGGGGTACGTGGTCGCGTTCGCCCTGGCGACGGCGCTGGCGGCGTGGGCCGTCAGGCGGGCGCGCGCGCGGCGGTGGCCCGCCTGGCTGGCCCTCGGGCTCACGAGCCTCCTGCTCGTCGCCGGCGCCTGGTTCAACTTCGTCGGCGCGCGCGTGCCGGACACCCCCACGGTGCTCAGGGTGGGCGAGCCGCCCCCCAACTTCACGCTGCCCGACGCGGCCGGGCGGCCCGTCTCGCTCGTCGACTACCGCGGCCGGAAGCCGGTCGTGCTCGTCTTCTACCGCGGCTACTGGTGACCCTTCTGTATGGCAGAGCTCCAAGGACTTGGAGCCCAGCTGTCCGAGGTCGAGCGCGCGGGCGTCGAGGACGTCGCCATCTCGCCCGACCCCAACGAGCGGAGCCAGCGGGTCGCCGAGGACCTCCGGCTCGGGTACCGGTTCCTCGCTGACCGCGATCTCGCGGTGGCGCGCCGCTACGGCTTGGTGCACGCCGGCGGCGGACCGGACGGCCAGGACGTCCCGCGGCCGGCGACGGTGGTGCTGGACCGCGACGGGGTCGTGCGGTGGTTCTCCGTCAGCCGGAACTTCCAGGTGCGACCCGACCCGGACGACGTCCTGCGCGCGGTGCGGGGGCTCTAGGCGCCGCCGCCCCGGTGGCTCCCCTCGGGAGGTTCGCGTAAGATCAACGCCGGAGGGGTGGCCGAGCGGTTGAAGGCGCCGGTCTTGAAAACCGGTATGGGCGCAAGCCCTCGGGGGTTCGAATCCCTCCCCCTCCGCCACCCGTCCCACGACGGCCCGCTGAGTTGACAAAGGTTGGGCCCGCCGAGAAGATGAGCGCTGCGCACGGAGAGGTGGCCGAGTCGGCCGAAGGCAACCGCCTGCTAAGCGGTTACCGGGTGTTGAGCCTGGTCCCGGGTTCGAATCCCGGCCTCTCCGCCACTTCCCCGGAGCGGGGTGGGCGCGCCCATAGCTCAGTTGGATAGAGCGTCGGACTACGAATCCGAAGGTCGCAGGTTCGAATCCTGCTGGGCGCACCA
>DATAFX010000146.1:0-38312 GCA_036257195.1 Candidatus Methylomirabilota bacterium
CCTCTACATGCTCGTGTCCATGTGGTCTCAGGGCGCTGAGCTGGTGACGGCCGAGGGGAAGGGCGGCGTCAACACGCCCGCCGGCCGGAAGGGCGCCGAGATCTATCTGGAGCTCCTGAAGTACGCGTCGCCGAACTCCCGCAGCTACACCTCCGCCGACGTCCTCAAGGCGATGCAGACGGGCCAGGCGGTCATGGCGATCCAGTGGGCGTCGGCCGCGAAGCCGATGGAGGACCCCAACCGCTCCCCCATGGCCGGCAAGTTCGGCTACGCCCTCGTGCCGAAGGCGGTGCGGCAGACACCGATGCGGGGCGTGTGGACGATCGGCATCGCCAAGAACAGCCCCAACCAGGACGCCGCCTGGGAGTTCGCGAAGTGGCTCTCCAGCAAGGAGTTCGGGCTCGCCGCTGCCAAGTTCCCGAGCGCCTTGTCCGCGATTCATAGCCCGCGGGTGTCGGTCCTCGAGGATCCGGGGACCAAGGCCGCCATGCCGTACGCCGGGGCCCTCCTCGCGAGCCTCAAGATCGCCAAGGAGCGCCCGCGGATGCGGGAGTTCGCGGACATTCAGGAGCACTTCCGGATCACCGCCAGCAAGCTCACGGCCGGGGAGCTCACGCTCGACGCCGCCCTGAAGGAGATCGACGCCGGGACGAACCGGATCCTCGGCAAGTAGACCCGGACGAGGGGGGCCGTGGGCACGCGGGGAGGACGGGGGTTCCTGCTCCCGGGGCTCCTGTTTCTCTTCGCGATCGACCTGGTCCCCCTCGTCTACTCCGCCTGGCTGAGCCTCTACGACTGGTGGCTCCTCCGCCCCCGGAGCATCCCGTTCGTCGGACTCGGCAACTACGCCCGCCTCGCCACCGACCCGGAGCTCCAGCGAGCGGTCGTGGTCACGGGGCTGTTCACGGCCGGCTCGGTGACCGTGGAGTTCCTCGCGGGGCTCGGCCTCGCCCTTCTCTTCAGCCAGCCGTTCCGCTTCCTGCGCCCGCTCCGGGTTGTGCTGCTGCTGCCGCTGTTCGTCGTGCCGGTGGTGGGGGCGACCATGTGGCGGATGATCTTCCATCCGGACGCCGGGCCGCTGAACTACTACCTGAGCCTCGCCGGGCTGGGCCGCCCGGCCTGGCTCAGCGACCCTACCCTGGCCCTGGTGTCGATCACGCTGGTCGACGCGTGGCGGACCATCCCGTTCATGTTCCTGGTCATGTACGCGGGGATCGAGGTGCTACCCGCGGAGCTGTTCGAGGCGGCCTCGGTGGACGGGGCGTCGCGCTGGCAGGCGTTCCGCCACATCACGGTGCCACTCCTGACCTACATCATGCTGGTCGCCGTACTTATCCGGGGGATGGACGCGTTCCGGGAGCTCGACATCATCTACGTCCTCACGGGTGGAGGCCCGGGCACCGCCACCCAGGTCATCCAGATGCTGAGCTACCGCGTGTTCGGGCTCGGCCACATGGGGCTGGCCAACGCCCTGGGGATGATCACGCTGGCCCTGGTGGCCCTGCTCTGCTACTTCCTCATGCGCGCGATCCTGCGCCCGCAGACACGCGGGAGCGCCGCGTGAAGCCGACGCCGCTGCGCGCCTGGCTGACGGGGCTCGCCCTCGTACCGATCCTCCTGTGGACGCTGTTCCCGATCTACTGGATCGCGACCGCGTCGTTCAAGACCGAGCGGGCCCTCTACGCAAAGCCGCCCCAATGGCTGTTCAGCCCCATCCTCGACAACTACCAGCACGTGCTCACCAACATCCCGTTCCTCCAGTACCTGACGAACAGCCTGGTCGTGGCCATCGGGACGACGATCGGGAGCCTGATCCTGGGGATCCTGGCCGGATACGGGTTCGCGCGCTTCCGGTTCCCCGGCTCCGACGCCGTGCGATTCCTGGTGCTGGTCACCCGCATGGCCCCCCGCATCGTCCTGGTGGTGCCCTACTTCCTCATGATGCAGAAGCTCGGTCTCCTCGACACCTACACAGGGCTCGTCATCGCCTACGTGTCGTTCGCGCTCCCCTTCACCATCTGGCTCCTCGTCGGCTTCTTCATGGACGTGCCGATCGAGATCGAGGAAGCCGCCATGATCGACGGTTGCAACCGATTCGTCACGCTCGTGCGCGTGGTGCTGCCGATCGTCGCGCCCGGGCTCGTGGTGGCCGCGATCTTCGCGTTCCTGGTCTCCTGGAACGAGTTCCTCTTCGCGCTCATCCTGAGCGGCGTCAACGCGAAGACTCTGCCCGTGGTCATCGCCGGGCTCACCACCGACCTCGCGCCGCTGTACGGCGAGATGAGCGCCGCGGCGGTGATGGTCATGCTCCCCAATATCGTCATGACGATCGCGCTCCAGCGCTTCCTCGTCCGCGGCCTGACGCTCGGCGCCGTGAAGGGCTAGCGGCGGCGCGCGTGGACCGAGGAGGAGGAGCCGTGAAGTCGCGGAACCTGGGCCTCATCCGGGCGCTCGGATGGGAGCGGACCCCGGCCGGCGCCGAGTTCCGGTGCGTCACCGAGCTGCTCGCGGCGGCCCGCGTCGCGGTCGAGGTCGCCGGCCCGCGCGCGGTGCGCGTCCGGATCACGGCCGGCGCCGCCCCCGTCGACAAGGCGTTCAGCTACGTCGTCGGTCCGCCCGATCGGGGCCGATGGACCCTGGAATCCCCCGAGGGACGCGTGGTCGTTCGGACGCCCCACCTCACGGTCGAGGCAACCCTCGACCCCTGGCAGCTCACGTTCAGCGCGCCCGACGGCCGGTTGCTGACGCACGAGGTGCAGGACGACGTCGACTTCGCCGGCCATCGCCTCGGGCCGCGGCCGGGTCTCCAGGTCGAGAGCCTGCCGTACGATCCCGCGCGTCGGACCCTGGCCGTCCTGGACAACCTCCTCCTCGATCCCGACGACCACTTCTACGGGGGCGGCGAGAAGTTCACCCGGCTCGACCACGTGGGACGGACGATCCGGATCTGGAACCGCAATCCCTACGGCTCCCGCTCCGAGCTGGCCTACAAGAACATCCCCCTGCTGGTCGGCAGCCGGGGCTACGGCCTCTTCGTCGACGTTCCCACTGCCGTGACCTTCCACCTGGGCAGCCGGTCGAACCGAACCTTCACCGTCGAGGCCGCCGGAGCCGAGCTCGACTACTACGTGCTGGCCGGCGCTCCCAAGGACGTCCTGGCCGCCTACACCGATCTCACGGGAAAGCCCGCCGTCCCTCCCGAATGGGCGTTTGGCCTCTGGGCCTCGACGTGCTTCGTGAAGTTCACGGAGCAGTCGGTGCTCGCGGACGCGCGGCGGCTCCGGCAGGATGGGATCCCCTGCGACGTGTTCCACCTGGATTCCTTCTGGCAGCGGGCCTTCATGTGGTGCGACTTCGAGTGGGACGCGGAGCGCCTTCCCGACCCGAAGCGCCTCATGGCCGAGCTTCACCGGGAGGGATTCCACAACTGTCTCTGGATCAACCCCTACGTCTCCTGCCAAAGCGCCCTCTACCAGGAGGGAGTGAAGGGCGGGTACTTCCTGCGTCGGCCGGACGGGAGCGTCTACGACGCCCTCGTGTGGAGCCAGCGCACGGAGCGCGGCATGGGGCTCTGCGCCATCGTCGACTTCTCGAACCCCGAGGCGGCCCAATGGTACCGCGGCAAGCTCGACGCCCAGCTCCGGCTCGGGGCGGACTCGTTCAAGCCCGACTTCGCGGAGGAGATCCCGGAGGACGCGCGGTTCGCGAACGGGATGACGGGCGTCGAGATGCACAACCCCTACCCGCTGCTCTACCAGCGCGAGTGCTTCGAGGCGACGCAGGCCGCGCACGGGAGCCGCGCCGTGGCCTGGTCACGGAGCGCGGCCCCGGGAGTGCAGCGCTACCCCGGCCACTGGGCGGGGGACTCGGACTGCACGTTCCTGGACATGGCGAACACGCTGCGCGGCGGGCTCGCAAGCGCGATGAGCGGGCTCGCTTACTGGAGCCACGACATCGGCGGCTTCTGGGGCGAGCCGTCCCCCGAGCTCTACGTCCGCTGGGCCCAGCTCGGCTTCCTCTCAGCGCTCAGCCGGTATCACGGCGCGACGCCCCGCGAGCCCTGGCGGTTCGGCCCGGAAGCCCTGGCGATCTTCCGGGAGTACGCGCGCCTCCGGAGTCAGCTCGTGCCCTATCTCGTCAGCCACGGCTGGGCGGCGTCGGAAACCGGGACGCCCCTGATGCGGCCGATGGTCATGGAGTTCCCGGACGATCCGGCGAGTCACGCGTTCGACCTCCAGTACTGCTTGGGGCGCGAGCTCCTCGTCTCGCCCGTCGTCAGCCCCGACGGTCGGGTGACCACCTACCTGCCCCCCGAACGCTGGATGGACTGGTGGAGCGGGGCGGTCCATCAGGGCCCGATGACCCTCCGGCGGCAGGCGCCGCTGCGCGAGCTGCCCCTCTACCTCAGGGAGAACAGCCTCCTGGTCCTCGGCCCCGTGCGGAGCCACGTCGCCGAGCGCGCCGCCGATCCCCTGACGGTCGAGGCCTTCGTGACGACGGAGGCGACGTTCGCGCTGCGCACCGACGCGGGACCGGTCGACCTCCGGTGCCGCCGGGACGGGCGCCGGCTGACCTTCGAGGCGAGCCGCGCGTCCGCCACCCTGGTACTGCGCCTTCACGACGTCGAGCCCCCGGCCGCGGCCGTGGCCGACGGTGAGCCGCTGCCGCGCGTGGAGCACGATCGGCTCGAGGGCGTCGATCGAGGCTGGACGGTCGACGGCCGGACAACCGTCCTGAAGGCGCGGGCGCGGGAGCTCCGGACCGAGTGACGGACACCCGGTGCCGCGCGCGACGCGCGGCACCGGACGGTCAGGTCCAGCCGGCGTCGACGATGTAGTTCTGCGCCGTGCACCCGGCGCTGTCGTCCGCCGAGAGGAACAGCACGACGCGCGCGACGTCCTCGGGCACGAGCTTCCGCTTCAGGCACTGCCGGCGGAGGAGCTCCGCTTCGCCTTCCGGCGTGAGCCAGAGCTTGAGCTGACGCTCCGTCATGATCCACCCCGGCACGACGGACGTGACGCGGATGCCGTGGGGGCCCAGGTCCCGGGCGAGCCCGCGGGTCAGGCCCACCACCGCCGACTTGGCGGCGGTGTAGCCCGGCATGCCGCCCTGGCCGACCATCCAGGAGGTGGAGCCCAGGTTCACGATGGCGCCGCCGCCGGCGGCGGCCATGTCCGGGTACACCGCCTGGGCGGCGAAGAACTGATGGCGCAGGTTGACGGCGAGCCGGTCGTCCCAGTACTCGGGCGTGACCGTGTCCAGTGCGTGGCGCTCGTCGTGGGCCGCGTTGTTGACCAGGATCCGGATCGGGCCGAGGCGCCGACGCACCTCGCCGGCGGCGTTCCGGAGCGCCGCGATGTCGCGCAAGTCGCACGGCACGAACAGGGGCCGCTCCCGGCCGGTCCCGGCGATCGCCTCCCCCAAGCGCTCGGCCGCCACCCGGTCGATGTCGACGAAGGCCACCCGCGAGCCCTGGGCGCAGAAGTGCTCCACGATGGAGGCGCCGATCCCGCTCGCGCCCCCGGTCACGAGGACGACGCGATCGCGCAAGCTCGGGTACGTGGCGTACGCCATGGGGCCCTCCTTGGGGCGTCGGGGTGATCGACGGCGAGCCGGGCACCACGCTAGCACAGGAGGGTCGACTTGCCGGGACAGCGCGCAACCCGGTATCCTCGGCCGGCATGGACCCGATTACCCTCCGGAGCGGCGCCCTCGGCCTCGTCCTTGCTCCCCGGGTCGGAGGCGCGATTGCGCGCTTCTGGTCCGAGCAGACCGGACGGGTCGTCGACCTCCTCCGGCCCACGCCCGACGCGATCCTCGCGCGCCACGACGTCTGGGCGACCGCCAGCTTTCCGCTGGTCCCCTGGTCGAACCGGATCCGGGAGGGCCGCTTCGTCTTCGGGGGTCGCGCGGTCAGCCTGCCGCTGAACCGTCCGCCGGAGCGCCACGCGATCCACGGGCTCGGCTTCCAGACAGCGTGGACCGTCGCGGACCTCGGTTCGACCCGGGTCGTCCTCGAGCACCGCCACGCCCCGGGCGCATGGCCATGGGCCTACCGGGCCGTGCAGCAAGTAGCCCTGACGCCCCAGAGCCTCGAGCTCGTGCTCATGCTCTCGAACGAGGGGGACGCGGCGATGCCCGCCGGCTTGGGCTGGCATCCCTACTTCCCACGGACCCCACGGACGACCCTCACTGCGCGCGTCGGCGGGCTCTGGCTGACCGACGCCGAGATCATGCCGACCGCCTGCGTCACGCCGGCCCCCGAGCAGGACCCGGGGCGCGGCCTCGCCGTCGACCGCGTCGCGCTCGACAACGCGTTCGTCGGCTGGGACGGCCAGGCGGTCGTCGCGTGGCCCGAGCGCGGCATCCGGCTCCGGCTCGCGGCACCGGGGCCGTTCGGTGTGCTGGTGGTGTACACGCCGTCCGGACAGCCGTTCTTCTGCGCCGAGCCGGTCAGCCACACCACGGACGCCTTCAACCTCGCCGCCACGGGACAGCGGGACACGGGGATGCTCGTCCTGGCTCCAGGCGAATCCGTGCGGGGCGCGTTCACGCTGACTCCGGAGATCGCATGACCGCGCACGGTGGGCGCTCGGCCCTCAGGCCGCGGTCCCGAAGGCCCGACGGAGCGTGACCGACATCCGGTGTGTCCTGCCGGCGCGGGCGCTCCTCGGCGAGGGACCGCTCTGGGACCCGGAGGACCGCGTCCTCTACTGGGTCGACATCAGGGGCTTGACCGTCCACCGGTTCGATCCGACGACCGGGCGCGACACCGAATGGCCGGTGCCCGAGACCCCCGGCTCCCTCGCCCGGCGCGCTGCCGGCGGCCTGGTGGTCGCGCTGCGCTCGGGCTTCCACTTCCTCGATCTCGACACCGGGGGGGTCCAGCCGGTCGCCCGGCCCGAGCTCGACCGGGCCGAGAACCGCTTCAACGACGGGAAGCCCGACCGGCGCGGGCGGTTCTGGGCCGGCACGATGCACGTTCATGGGAAGGCGCCGGTGGGCGCGCTCTACCGCCTCGATCCCGACGGCACGTGCCACCGGATGGTCGACGGGATCGCCATCTCGAACGCCCTCTGCTGGAGCCCCGACGGGCGGACCATGTACTACGCCGACACCCCACGCCGGGTCGTGTGGGCGTGGGACTCCGACCCCGATCGCGGCGAGATCGCGAATCGACGCGTATTCGTGACGCTCTCGGCTGACGAAGGCTATCCGGACGGGGCCACCGTCGACGCCGAGGGGTTCGTGTGGCTCGCGCACTGGGACGGCTGGCAGCTGACGCGCCACGACCCCGCGGGTCGTACCGAGCGCGTGGTCCGCCTGCCCGTCCAGCGGCCCACCTGCCCGGCCTTCGGCGGGCCCGACCTCGACGTGCTCTACATCACCTCGGCGACCAACGGCCTCTCCGAAGAGGCGCTGGCCGCCCAGCCGTGCGCGGGGGGCATCCTGGCCCTCGATCCGGGCGTGCGGGGCCTGCCCGAAGCCCGCTTCCTCGGTTGAGCGCCCTCTTCCGTACCTGTCGAAGCCGGAGGACCAGATGAGAGGCAGCGCCTTCCGCGACGCCAACCCCACCGACACCACCCGAAGTCCGGCGGCCACGCTCCGGACGCTCGGTGGGAGCGCCGTGACGATCGAGGGCGGCCTCTGGGCTCGGCGGCAGACGACCAACCGGGATGCCGCGTTGCCGCACGGCTACCGGATGCTCGAGGCGGCGGGAAACCTCGAGAACCTCCGGATCGCCGCCGGCACGTCCACCGGGCGGTATCGAGGTCCGGTGTTCATGGACTCGGACGTGTACAAGTGGATCGAGGCGGCCGCCTACGAGTACGCCCGGATCCCGGGCGACTGGCTTCGATCACACATGACGGCGGCCATCGAAATCGTCGGCGCCGCCCAGGGCGAGGACGGCTATCTGAATTCCCATTACCAGGTCGCCGAGCCGGGCCGACGCTGGACCGACTTCGCCCAGGGCCACGAGCTCTACTGCGCCGGCCATCTCTTCCAGGCCGCGGTCGCGCATCATCGGGCCACCGGCGAGGATCGATTGCTGCGAATCGCCGGTCGCTTCGCGGACTATCTCCACGCGATCTTCGGACCGGGGAAGCGGCCCGGCACGCCCGGCCATCCGGAGATCGAGATGGGGCTCACCGAGCTCTACCGGGAGACCGGCGAGCGGCGCTACCTCGATCTCGCCCTCTTCTTCCTCGACCAGCGCGGGCGCGGCTGGCTCGGTCCGGGGCGCTTCCACAGCGCGGCCTACTACCAGGACCGGGTTCCCGTGCGGGAGGCCGCCGAGGTCGAGGGTCACGCCGTCCGGGCGCTCTACCTGACCACGGGCGTCGCCGACGTGTACCTGGAGACCGGCGAGGCGGACCTGCTGACCGCGCTCGACCGCCAGTGGGCGGACCTCACCGGCCACAAGCTGTACGTGACCGGGGGCGCCGGGTCGCGGCACAACGGGGAGGCGTTCGGGCAGCCATACGAGCTGCCGAGCGAACTCGCCTACTGCGAGACGTGCGCGGCCATCGCCAGCATCCTCTGGAGCTGGCGGATGCTGCTGGCCACCGGCCAGGCGCGCTTCGCCGACCTGATCGACCGCACGCTTCATAACGCGGTGCTCGCCGGCGTGTCGCTCGACGGCGAGCGGTACTTCTACGTGAACCCCCTGGCCAGCAACGGGCGGGCGGAGCACCTCGGACGCGGTGGCTGCCGGCGGAAGGAGTGGCACCTGGTCGCCTGCTGTCCGCCCAACGTCATGCGGCTCCTGGCGTCGCTCGGCCACTACCTCGCGACGCGGGACCACACGGGGCTTCAGGTGCACCAGTACGCCCCGGCCCGGATCGCGACGGAGCTGCCGGCCGGGCGCCCGGTCGGCCTCCGGATGGAGACCCGCTACCCGTGGGAGGGCTCGATCCGGCTGACGATCGAGGATGCCGACGGGGGCACGTGGGCCCTCGCCCTGCGGGTCCCCGGATGGTGCGGCCGCGCCACGGCCCGGGTCAACGGCGACAAGATCGAGGCCACGCCGGACGCCAGCGGCTACCTTAGGCTCGAGCGGGCCTGGCGTCCGGGAGACGCCGTCGTGCTGGAGCTCCCGATACATGCGGGTCTGATCGAGCCCCACCCCGCGATCGAGTCGACGCGCGGTTGTCTGGCGATCGAGCGCGGCCCTCTCGTCTACTGCGTGGAGCAGGCTGATCAGCGCGACGCGCCCGTCGCCGAGCTGGAGATCGACTCGACCTCAGCCCTGGCGTCCCGCTGGGATCCCGATCTCCTCGAGGGCGTCGTGACGGTGCGCGCGACGGGCTTCCGGGTCGACACGTCGTCGTGGAACGGCCGGCTCTATCGTCCCTTCGGCTCCGCGCCGGCGCCGGCCCGGCAGCGTACCGAGCTGACGGCGATCCCGTACTTCGCCTGGGCGAACCGGGATCCGGGCGCCATGCGCGTGTGGATCCCGCGGGCTACAATCTGATGGCTCGAATCGCGGCCGGCCTGGCGACGGTGTCGCCAGCGACCTTCATCACCCACTCGACCGGGAGGAGAGGCGCGTGACGGGAACGGACCGGATGCGGCTTGGACTCATGCTACCGCTCGGCGCCGGAGCGTTCGGCGAAGGGCGGCCCGTGCGCTGGGGCGACCTCCGCGAGATGGCCCGCACCGCGGAATCCGTGGGCGTCGACACGCTGTTCCTGCCTGACCATCTCCTGTTCCGGAAGTCGCCGCCGGGCAACCTCATGCAGGTCAACATGGCGGAGGGGAAGGTTCGCGGGATCTGGGAAGCGTGGACGATCCTCTCCGCCATGGCTGAGGCGACGCGCCGCATCCACCTGGGGCCGCTCG
The DNA here is from genome assembly GCA_036257195.1 of Candidatus Methylomirabilota bacterium. Classification (GTDB taxonomy): domain Bacteria; phylum Methylomirabilota; class Methylomirabilia; order Rokubacteriales; family DASRDR01; genus DASRDR01. The sequence continues at coordinate 9,844 of DATAFX010000146.1, forward strand.
TGGCATGCACTAGCTTCCGCAACCCCGCGATCCTCGCGAAGATGGCGGACACGCTCGACGAGGTGTCGGACGGGCGCGTCGTCCTCGGGCTCGGCGCCGGCTGGCACGAGCCGGAGTACCAGGCCTTCGGCATTCCGTACGACCACCGGGTGGGGCGCTTCGAGGAGGCCCTCGCGATCATCGTCCCCCTCCTCCGCGAGGGCCACGTCGATTTCGAGGGCCAGTACTACCAGGCGCGCGACTGCGTCCTCGCCCCGCGCGGTCCTCGGCCCGGAGGCTTGCCGATCCTGATCGGCGCCCAGCGTCCTCGCATGCTGGCCCTCGCCGCCCGCTACGCCGATCTCTACGACGCCGACTATCATCTCGTCGCGACCGAGCTCAGGAGCCAGTTCGAGGCGTTCGACCGCGCCTGCGCCGAGGTGAAGCGCGACCCCAGGACCATCACGCATGCGGCCGGGACCCGGGTGGCGCTGGTCCGGCCGGGGGAGCCGCGGCCCGGCGTGCCGGGCGCCACCGCGCCGCCCGGGGCTGCGGTCTTCGAGCTCGGAGGCATGCGCCAGGTCGCCCGCGTGGGAACCGCCGACGAACTCATCGCCCATGCTCGGACCTTCGAGACGGTAGGGGTCCAGCACCTGACGCTGAGCCTCGTCCATCCGCCAGGCCCGACGGGCATCGAGATGCTCGCCCCCGTCCTCGAGGGCTTGCGCCGCTAGGATCACTCCAGGACCCGGTGGAGGCCGGCGCCGTCACCGGGATTGGCCGCGCAATGACGTCGTGACGCCCGGCCTCACATCCCGTCCAAGGGTCGATCGGCCCCGGGACGATCGATGAACGTCCGGTGCCAAAGCTCCAGCATGAGCAGGGCCCACAAGCGATTGTGGTGGTGCGCCTCGCCCCGGGCGTGCTCGTCGAGGTAGCGTGCCACCTCCTCGGGCCGGAAGTACCCGCGCTGTCGCGCCCGCGCGTCCAGCAGGAGATCGTGGGCCACCTCGCGGAGCTCGTGACGAAACCAATGATCGATGGGAACGCCGAACCCCATCTTGGGCCGACGGAGGGTCGCACGCGGCAAGACGTCCCGCATGACACGCTTCAGGAGGTACTTCTGGGTCAGCCCCCGGAGCTTGAGATTCGCGGGCAAGGCGGCGGCGAACTCGACGACGCGGTGGTCCAGGAACGGCGAGCGGACCTCCAGGGAATGGGCCATGCTGGCGATGTCCATCTTGACCAGGAGATCGTCTGGGAGATAGTGCTGGAGGTCTGCGTGCGCGGCGGCCTCGAGATCGGTCAGCCCCGCGGATGCGCGAAACGCGTCCGCCAGCACGTCGAGGGTGTCGATCCCGGCAACACGTGCGCCGAAGTCCGCCGTGTAGAGCGTCCGCTTCCGCGCGTCGTCGAAGACCGTCAGCCACCGCGCGTAGCGCGGCGTCGGCGGAAGCCCGAGCGCTTCCGCGAGCCGACGAATTCCATAGACGCGGGACTTTGGTGTACCGTGCGGGAGCGCGAGGGCGGCGCGCAGTGCCACGCCGCGAACTGGGGCCGGTATTCGATCGTACCAATCCCCCAGGACGACCGCCCGGTAACGGTCGTATCCGAGAAACGACTCGTCCCCGCCATCGCCATTCAGGGCCACCGTCACGGATTCCCGCGCCATCTCGCAGATCAGGAAGGTGGGCAGCGCCGACGAGTCGCCGAACGGCTCGTCGAAGTGCCAGGCGAGACGGGGAAGGAGCGACACGGCGTCGGGCTTCACGACCAGTTCCCGGTGCTCCGTCTCGAAGTGCCTGGCCACCCGCCGGGCGTGCGCCAGCTCATCGTAGGCAGGTTCGTCGAACCCGATCGAAAAGGTCCGCACCCGCCCGGGGATGGCCTGACGCATGAGAGCGACGATGGCGCTGGAGTCGAGCCCGCCCGAGAGCAGCACCCCGATCGGGACGTCGCTGACGAGCCGCAGGCGAACCGCCTCGTGGAGGAGGCTCATGAGCTCCTCGGCCAGGGCCGGCTCGGGCTCGGTGCGTTTCGGCGAGTACGCCAGCGACCAGTACCGCTCGACCGTCACCCGCCCATCGCGCACCAGCGCGTAGTGGGCCGGAGGCAGCTTTCGGATCCCGAGGAACGCCGACCGGGGGTTGGGGACGTAGCCGTAGGTCAGGAAGTGGTGGAGCGCATCCACGTCCGGCTCCGCTGGCACGGTTGGGTCCTGCAGAATCGCCTTCGGCTCGGAGGCGAACACGAGTCCGTCGGGCCCGTGGTGGTAGAACAGCGGCTTCTTGCCGAGGCGGTCCCGCGCGAGGAGCAGCGTACGCCGCCGGGCGTCCCAGAGGCCGAAGGCGAACATCCCACGCAGATGACGCAGGCAGTTGATACCCTCCTCCTCGTAGAGGTGGAGGATCGTCTCGGTGTCGCCCTCGGACCGGAAGGTGTGGCCGCCACGCTCGAGGGCCGGCCGCAATGCCTGGAAGTTGTAGATCTCCCCGTTGAAGGTGACGTGAAGCGTCCCGTCCTCGTTCGTCATCGGCTGGCGCGCGCGGGGCGACAGGTCGATGATGGCGAGCCGTCGATTCCCCAGTCCCACGGAACCGTCGACCCAGACGCCCTCGTCGTCCGGGCCGCGATGACGGATGGCCGCGGTCATCCGGCGAATCAGGCCCGGCGCGATGGTGGCTCCGGGGTCGAAGGCGAGTTTTCCCGCGATGCCGCACATGAGCTACGGCTCCCCGTCACCGGAGCTACGGAACGGCGCGATGAGCCCGGGACCGGACCCGGCTCTCGGCTCCGTCACGGTGGCGGCGAGGGCGTTGGCGTGGAACTGTTGGTGGCGGCGCACCAAGTCAGTCCCAACGTTCGGACCTGGAACCCGCTGATCCAGGCTCGTCTGTTCCGCCGGCGTGGATTCAATGTCGTTCGTGTGCAGCGTGAGCCGACGACCGGACCGACCGACCGCGCTACAGGCGCACCAGGCGGGCCGAGCGGATGGAGGGTAGCGCGCGGAGCTCCGCGAGCACGGCGTCCGGAACCGGCGCGTCCAAGCTCAGCACCGACACCGCGTGGCCCCCGGGGCGCTGCCGGCCGAGCTGCATGCCTGCGATGTTGATCCCGTGCGCGCCGAACAGGGTGCCGATCCGCCCGATCACCCCTGGCACGTCGTCGTTCGACAGCACGACCATCCAGCCCGCCGCGTGTGCTTCCAGGTCGAACCCGTCCACCTGGACGATGCGCGGCTCCCGCCGGTGGAAGAGGGTCCCCGATACCTGCCACCGGCCCTGGTCGGTCGCGAGCTCGGCGGTCAGTAGGCTGGCGAAATGCTCACTGACCGGCGTCTTCGACTCGACGACGCGCAGCCCCCGCTGCCGGGCGAGGTAGGGCGCGTTCACGTCGGTCACGTTCTCCTCGAGGATGACGCCGAGGAGGCCGTGGAGGAAGGTCACGGAGAGCGGCTGGATCGCGTGGCCCGCGATCTCGCCCGCGTAGGTGAGCCGCACCTCTCCCATCCGGCCCTCGGCCAGCTGGCCGAGGAACGACCCGAGCTTCCTGGCGAGCGCGAGGTAGGGCGCCAGTTCCCGCAGCAGCTCCGGGTCGACGCTGGGGGCGTTGACGGCGTGACGGACCACGCCGCGCAGGAGGAGGTCGGCGACCTGCTGCGCAATGGCCACCGCGACCTGGGTCTGCGCCTCCTCGGTCGACGCCCCGAGGTGCGGCGTCACCACGACCGGCTCCAGGTCCAGGACCGGTGAACCCCAGGGCGGCTCCCGCTCGAAGACGTCGAGCCCGGCGCCGGCAACGTGCCCCGCCTGGACCGCCGCCGCCAGCGCGGCCTCGTCGACGATGCCCCCCCGGGCGCAGTTGACGAGACGCACGCCCGGCTTGGTCCGCTCGAGCTCCGCGGCGCCGATGAGGCCGCGGGTCTCCTTCGTCAGGGGGATGTGGACCGAGATGAAGTCCGACCGCCGAAGGAGCGCGTCGAGGTCCACCAGCTCGACGCCGAGCCGCTCCGCGACCTCCGCGCCGAGGTACGGGTCGTAGGCGACCACCGTCATCTGGAAGCCCTGCGCCCGGCGCGCCACTTCCGTGCCGATCCGCCCCAGCCCCACGATGCCGAGCGTCTTGCCGTACATCTCCGCCCCGAGGAAGCGCTCCCGCTCCCACTTCCCCCCGCGGAGGTGCGCGTGCGCCTGCGGGAGCTTCCGCGCCACGGCGAGGAGGAGCGCCATTGTGTGCTCGGCGGCGGCGATCGTGTTGCCACCAGGGGTGTTCATGCAGACGATGCCGCGCCGCGTGGCGGCGTCCACGTCGACGTTATCGAGGCCGATGCCGGCGCGCCCGATGACCTCCAGGACGGGGGCGGCGGCGATCACCTCGGCCGTGACCCGGCTGGCGCTCCGGACCACGAGGCCGTGGTAGGGGCCGATCCGCCGGGCGAGCTCCTCGGGCGGGACCGTCGGGAGCACGTCGACGACCAAGCCCTCACCGCGGAGCGTGTCGACCCCGACTTCCTGGAGGGAGTCGGTGACCAGCACCCACTTGGCGGATGGATCGCTCACCGGCGGCTCAGCCTTCCTTCGCGAAGATTCGCTGCGCAGCGCCCACCGCCGCGCCCAGCTCCACCGGCACCCCCAGCCGGGCGAGGACCCGCTCGAGCGACGCGAGGCCCACGATCAGATCGGACTCGTCGACCCACCCGAGGTGGGCGAGCCGGAAGAGCTTCCCCTTCATCTCGCCCTGCCCGCCCGCGATGGTGATGTTGTCGTCCGAGCCATACGCGCGCACGACCGCCTCTCCGTCGATGCCTTTGGGCGGAACGATCGCCGTCACCGCCGGGCTCGGCATCGCCCGGGCGAAGAGCGCGAGGCCGAGCGCCTCCGCCCCCGCCCGGGCCGCGCGGGCCAGCCGGTCGTGGCGCCGATAGACCTCGGTGAGCCCCTCGGCCCGGAGCAGTCTCAGCGCCACGTCGAGCCCCGCCAGGAGCGACACGGCCGGCGTGAACTGACCCTGGTTCTTCGCCTGCCAGCGCCGCTCGACCGGGAGGTCCCAGTAGAAGCGCGGACACCGGGCCTCCGCGGCCGCTCGCCACGCTCGGTCGTTCAGCGCCACGAACGCGAGCCCCGGGGGGCACATGAGCCCCTTCTGCGAACCCGCCACCACGACGTCGATACCCCAGGCGTCCATCGGGCACGGCACGACGCCGAGCGACGAGACGGTGTCCACGACGCACAGGGTGTCGGTCCGCCGCGTGAGGGCGGCGTAGGCCTCGACGTCCTCGAGCACACCGGTCGACGTCTCGCTCTGGGTGACGAAGAGGGCCCGCGCCTTCGGATGAGCCTGGAGGGCCGCCGCGACCCGCTCGGGCGGCACCGTCTCCCCGTACGGAGCGTGGATGCCGTGCACGGTGAGACCGAAGGCCCGGCCGATGTCGGCCCAGCGTTCACCGAACTTGCCGCAGAGAACGACCAGGATCTCGTCCCCGGGCGAGCACACGTTGACGACCGCCGCCTCCAGGGCACCGGTGCCCGACGCCGCCAGGACGATGACCTCGTTCCGCGTCCCGATCAGCTCGGCGAGGCCGGCCCGCACCCGGCCGAACAGCGCCTCGAACTCCGGCGTCCGATGGTGCAGGATCGGCTGGGCGATCGCCTGGAGCACCTCCGGGGGAATCGGGGTCGGACCGGGCGCGAGCAGGTGATACTTCTTCATGGGTGACTCCTTGAGCAGACGGGCGGAGGCCCGGGCTACGCCTCGAAGTGATACGGGTGGCGGAAGATGCCGCGCTCCGTGACGATCGCGGTGATGAGCGCGGCCGGGGTGACGTCGAAGGCCGGGTTCCGGGCGGGGGAGGCCGCCGGGACGATGCGGCGGCCGCCGAGCTCCTGGACCTCGCGGGGATCGCGCTCCTCGATGGGAATGGCCGATCCGTCGGCGATCCCGGGATCGATGGTCGTAAAGGGCGCGGCGACGTAGAACGGGATCCCGTGGTGACGCGCCAGCACCGCCACCCCATAGGTGCCGATCTTGTTGGCGGTGTCCCCGTTCCGGGCGATCCGGTCCGCACCAACCACGACGAGGTCCACCTCGCCGCGGGCCATGGTCGAGGCGGCGGCGACGTCGGCGATGACCGCGTGGGGGATGCCCTCGCGGACCAGCTCCCACGCGGTGAGCCGCGCGCCTTGCAGCACCGGCCGCGTCTCGTCGACCCAGACGAAGGGCCGCCGGCCGGCCTCGACCGCGCCGCGCACAACCCCGAGCGCCGTACCGTAGCCGGCCGTGGCGAGCCCGCCCGCGTTGCAGTGGGTCAGGATCCGCGCCCCCACGGGGACGAGCTCGGCCCCGTGGGCGCCGAGCCGCCGGTTGGCCGCCACGTCCTCCTCGAGGATGCGCTCGGCCTCGCTCACGAGACCGGCACGCAGCTCGGTGAGTGGCAGCGTCCGCCGGCCTCGCGCCCAGCGCCGCATCCGCTCGAGCGCCCAGAACAGGTTGACCGCCGTCGGGCGGGTCGCGGCAAGCCCGTCGATCGCCGTCTGGAGATCCCGCATGAGCGCGTCACCATCATGCGCCGGGCTGGCGAGGCCCGCGAGGGCAACCCCGAACGCTGCCGCGACGCCGATCGCCGGCGCACCCCGTACCGCCAGGGTCCGGATTGCGTCCGCCACCTCGGGCCAGGACCGGCACTCGACGTACACCTCCTCCCCGGGTAGGCGCCGCTGGTCCAGCAGGACGAGCCGGTCCCCTTGCCAGCTGACCGGGGAGAACGCGAGCGGAGGCGCGCCCACTAGGCGGAGCGCGCGACGGCGCTGACCGGGGTCCCCAGCCGGGCGGCGGCCTCGCCGGCCGAGACGCCGAGGACTCGCACGACCTTGGTCCGGGCGGTCTGGCCGCGGACGATCACGACCTGCGAGCGGGCGCAGCCGAGCTCCGCGGCCAGGAGGGCGCAAACGGCCAGGTTGGCGGCGCCGGCAACCGGCGGGGCTGCCACCCGGACCCGGAGGGCCGTGCCCTGCCACCCGACGATCTCGTCGCGGCCGGCGCGGGGACGGACCTCCACGGTCAGGCGGAGTTCAGGAGGCGACATCGCCCTCCGCCAGCGCCTGCTCGGCGAGGCGCTTGTGCGTGGCAAGCGTGTTCATGATCTCCTCGCCCAGCTGCCGCCGGAGCCGCCGCAAGCTGCCGATCTCCCCCGTCAGCTTCGCGTGCTCCTCCCGGGCGTCCTGCATGAACTTCTCGGACCGGAGGTGAGCCTCGCGGAGAACCAGCTCCGCCTCGCGACGGGCGTTCTCCTTGAACTCCTCGGCGATCTTCTGCGTCGTGACGAGCGTCTCCTGGAGGGTCTTCTCCCGCCCCTCGACGCCCCGCGATTTCTCCTCGAGGGCGACCAACTGCTCCCTGAGCAGGGCATTCTCGCGGGTGAGCTCCTCGACATCGTCGGCCATCTCCTCCAGGAACGCGTCGACCTCCTGCGGGTCGAACCCCCGGAAGAGCCGCACTGCGAACTGTTGCTGGCGGATGTCCGTCGCGTTCATGCGCATTCGGAGTCCCTCCTGAACCTCCGTCACCCGAGCCGATAGGCTGTCTTCACGATCACCGGGACCAGGAACCACTGGAGAAAGTAGATGCCGAGGATGGCGACGAGGGGCGAGAAATCGATCGCGGTGTACGGAAGACGACGCCGGATCGGTCGAAGCACGGGCTCGGTCACCTGGTGCAGAAACCGCACGATCGGGTTCCACGGGTCCGGGTTCACCCAGGACACAAGGGCCCGGATGACGATGATCCACATGTATGCGTATAGCACGTAGTCGACGAGCTTCGCGACAGCGAGCAGGAAATCACCGAGCACGTACACGCTGTCGCCTATCGGCCCTGGCCGAGCTCGCGCGACCGCTGGGTCGCGCGCTCCACGGCGTCGATCAGGGTCCGTCGGAGCCCCCCCGTCTCCAGGGTGTGGATGCCCGCGATCGTGGTCCCGCCGGGGGAGCTGACCATGTCCTTGAGCTGACCGGGATGCATGCCAGTGTCGATCAGGAGCCGCGCCGAACCGAGCACCGTCTGCATGGCGAGCGTCATCGCGGTCTTGCGGTCCAGACCGACCCTGACCCCACCGTCCGCCAGCGATTCGACCACGAGCGCGATGTAGGCGGGGCCGGAGCCGGAAAGCCCGGTCACCGCGTCCATCATCTCCTCGTCCAGAATGACGACGCGGCCGACCGCCTCGAAGACCTGCCGGGCCGTGTCCAGGTCGCCCTCGGCGAGCCCGGCCGCGCGCGCGATGGCCGTGGCGCCTTCGAGCACGAGGGCCGGCGTGTTCGGCATGACCCGGATCAGCCGGGTGCCCGGCGGCAGGTGGCGCCGAATCTCCGCGGTGGAGACACCGGCCGCCACCGAGATCAGGAGCTTGCCGGGGGTGGCGGGAGCGATCTCCTCCAGCACGTCGGCGAGGATCTGCGGTTTGACGGCCAGGATCACGACGTCGGCCCGTCGCACGAGCGTTACGTTGTCCGGGGCGGCGATGACGCCGTACAGCCGCTTCAGCTCCTCGAGCCGATCGGTGCGGATGTCCGCCATCAGGAGATGCCCGACCGGCATGAGTCCGGTCTTGGTGAGGCCCCGGACGAGCGCCTCGCCCATGTTGCCCCCGCCCACGAAGCCGACCCGCTTGTCCCGGACCGACACGGTCAGCCCTCTCGACGGAGCGCGACGGCAGAGCGCCAGGCGTTCACGGTTCAGCCTCCCCGAGGCCCGAAGATCGCGGTTCCCACCCGCACGATCGTCGCGCCCTCCTCGATGCCCACTTCGAAGTCGCCGCTCATCCCCATCGACAGCTCGGAGAACTCGGCGCCGAGCCCCCTGCCCCGGGCGCCGTCGAGCAGCTTCCGCATCTCCCGGTAGTGCGGCCGGGAGTCCTCGGGGTCCTTGGGAAGCGGCGGGATCGTCATGAGCCCGCGCAGGCGGAGCCCTGGGAGCGCCGCCATCGCCTCCAGCGCGGGCCCGAGGTCCTCGGGCCGGACGCCCCCCTTCTGCGCCTCCTCGCCGACATTGACCTGGACCAGCACGTCGACCCGGCGCCCGCCCTCGGTCGCCCGGCGCGAGAGCGCCTCCGCCAGGGCCAGCCGATCGACCGAGTGGATGAGGTCGAAGCTGTCGACGGCGTCCCGAACCTTGTTGGTCTGGAGGTGGCCGATCAGGTGCCACGGTCTCGGCCGGCCGAGCACGGCGATCTTCTCCCGCGCCTCCTGCACGCGGTTCTCGCCGAGGGCGGGGACTCCCGCCGCGATCGCGGCCCGCACGCGCTCGACGTCGACCGTCTTGGACACGGCCACCAGGAGCACGGCGTCCGCGTGGCGACCGGCGCGGCGGGCTGCGTCTGCCATCCGCTCCCGGACAGCGTCGAGATTCGCACGAATGTCGGATTCGATCATGGGCGCGGGTATTGTAGCGGGTTCGCCTGCCCGGCGCCACGCTGCCGCGCGCGGCGGGGCCCTACTCGAGCACCGCGAGCGTCGCGAGGCTGCCCGTGGGGCCCTCCTTCCGGTACGAGAAGAAGAGGTCCAGCCGGCAGCCGGTGCAAAGGCGCGGGCTCGAGACCGCGCCCGGAGGCACGCCGACCGCCGCCAGCTGCTCGGCGTTGGCCGTCCACAGGTCGAGCCACCAGTGACCTGGCCGACCCGGGCGCACCCATCGCTGCCACGCCCCGGGGAACGCCGCGCGCAAGGGGCCCACCACGGGCTCGTCGACTTCATAGCAGCATGGGCCAATGGACGGCCCGATGACGGCCCGGAGCCGGTGGGCTCGCGCTCCGGCCTCCTCGACCAGCGCTGCGACGAGCCGGCCGGCGATCCCCCGCGCAGTGCCGCGCCATCCCGCGTGGGCCACGCCGAGCGCCGGCCGCTCCGGATCGACGACGATCAGTGGCACGCAGTCGGCGGTGAAGATCGCCAGCGGCTGCGCTCGCCGACGGGTGAACAGGGCGTCCCCCGTGCCGACCAGCCCGCCCGCGTCGGCCGCGTCGGCGTCGAGGCAGACGTCGCCGTGCACCTGACGCGCGTACCGGACGCTCCTCGAGTCGAGACCGAGGGCGGCGAGGGCCGGCCACCGGTGGTCCACGCCAAACGGGCCGGCCGGCCTCGAGACCGCGCCGAAGCTCCCATGGTGGCGCGTCGTGAAAGCGTGCCCCACGCCGGCCGACGCGAGCGCCGGTAGCGCGGCGTGCGTGGGCGGCTCCCCGTACCAGCTGACCATGCCTCGATCGAGGCTCCCCGCCCCCGGGATCCGACGGCCCGATGGCGGCGGCCGGGGGCGCGACCCCCGGATCCCTCCGCGGTCAGTCGGCCTGTCGCCGGAGGAACGCGGGGATGTCCAGGTCGTCGGTCATGGCGTCGAGCCCGTCCGCGCGCACGCCGTCGGCCCGCGGCCGACGCCACGGCGAGGGCCGCTCGCCGCCCCGATACGCTTTGAGATCGACGGGCCGCGCGGTCGACCCGGCCCCCACACCTGTCCCCGCCACCGACGCGACGGACGGCAGGGCGCCGCGCACGTCGTCGAACCCCGTCGCGATGACGGTGACCCGGATCTCGTCCCCGAGCGCCTCCTCCACCACCGCCCCGACGATGATGTTCGCGTCGCCCTCGGCCGCTTCCGCCACCGTGCTCGCGGCTTCGTTCACCTCGTGGAGCGTGAGGTCCGAGCCGCCCGTGATGTTGATCAGGACCCCGCGCGCCCCCTGGATGGACGTCTCCTCGAGCAGCGGGCTCGCGATCGCCTTCTGCGCGGCGTCGACGGCCCGATGCTCCCCCCGGCCGATCCCGGTGCCCATCAGCGCCATGCCCATTCCCGACATGATCGTGCGCACGTCCGCGAAGTCGAGGTTGATGAGGCCCGGGACCAGGATGAGATCCGAGATCCCTTGGACCGCCTGCTGCAGGACGGAGTCCGCGACCTTGAACGCTTCCTGCAGCGACGTGCCCTTCTCCACGACGGTGAGGAGCCGCTGGTTGGGGATCGTGAGCAAGGTGTCGACGATGCCCCGCAGCTCCTGGATCCCCGCGTCCGCCTGACGCATGCGTCGGGGCCCCTCGAACTGGAACGGCTTGGTGACACAAGCGACCGTGAGCGCGCCGAGCTCCTTGGCGATCGCGGCCACGACGGGGGCGGCGCCGGTGCCGGTGCCGCCGCCCATGCCGGCCGTGATGAAGACCATGTCCGCGCCCTCGAGCGTCTGGTGGAGCACTTCGCGGTCCTCGCTCGCGGCCCGTCGACCGACCTCCGGGTCGGAGCCGGCTCCGAGGCCGCCGGTGAGCTTCGTCCCGAGCTGAATCTTGATCGGGGCCGGGGAGGCGCGGAGCGCCTGGGCGTCCGTGTTCGCCACCGCGAATGTCACGCCGGTGAATCGCGAGCTGATCATCCGGTTCACGGCGTTCGACCCACCGCCTCCCAGCCCGACGACCCGGATCTTCGCCGCGAGCTCCTGATCCTCCTCCTCGAGCCGGAAGATAAGCTCCTCCCGCATCGTCCCCTCTCCCCCCTTCGGCCGGCGTTCCCCGCCGGCCGTCTCATTCGCGTGTCTTCGCTTGCGGCGTCCGCGCCCCATCAGAAGATCTCCCGCAACCATTCGCGGACGCGGCGCGCCGTCCGGCCCACGCTGGGCCAGCCCTCGCCGAGTCCGGGTAGACGGCCGGCGGGAGCCGCCAGGCGATCGCGCCGGGCGCCGGTGAGGACCAGCCCCACGGCGCTCGCGAACGCAGGGCTCTCCACCTGCTCGTACAGCCCCCCGACCCACTTCGGGATCCCGCGCCGGACCGGCAGGTCGAGGATCGTCTCCGCCAGCTCCGGAACACCCTCCATGATCGTCGCCCCTCCCGTGACCACCGCGCCCGCGGTGGCCGCGTCGTCAAGCCCGGCCTGGCTCACGCCCCGCGCCACGAGCGTCAGGATCTCCTCGACGCGGGCCTGAACGATGCGGGCCAGGGTTTGCCGGGACAGCACCCTCGGCTTGCGCCCGCCGATCGAGGGTACCTCCACCGTTTCGTCCTCGAGGACGAGGCTTGCTTGGGCGCACCCGTAGAGCTTCTTGAGATCCTCCGCCGACGGCGGGGGCGTCTTGAGCCCCACGGCGATGTCGTTCGTGATGTGGTCTCCCCCGAGCGGGATCACCGCGGTGTGCCACACGGCGCCGTCCCGGAACAGCGCGACGTCCGTCGTGCCGCCGCCCAGGTCGATCAGTAGGACGCCCAGCTCCCGCTCGTCGGGCGTGAGCACCGACTCGCCGGAGGCCAGCGCTTGCAGCACGACGTCCTCGACCGTCAGGCCCGCCCGGTTGACGCTCCGCACGACGTTCTGGACCGCGGTGACCGCGCCGGCGACCAGGTGCACCGAGACGCCGAGCCGGCTGCCGAGCATCCCGATCGGCTCCCGGATGCCGTCCTGGTCGTCGACGGTGAAGCCCTGGGTGAGCGCGTGGAGGATCTCGCGGTCGGGTGGCAGGCTGACCGCCCGTGACGCGTCGACCGCGCGCGCGACGTCGATCGCGGTGACCTCGCGAGTGCGCCCCTGGACCGCCACCACGCCCTGGCTGTTGATGCCCCGGATGTGGCCCCCACCGATCGAGACGTAGACGGCGTCCACCTCGACTCCCGCCGTCTGCTCCGCTTCGGAGACCGCACGCTTGACCGCTTCGACGGTCGACTCGACGTTCGCCACGACGCCTTTGCGAAGCCCCCGCGAGGGGTGCTGCCCGATGCCGATCACATCGACACCGGTCGGGGTGACCTCACCGATCACGGCGCAGATCTTGGTCGTCCCCACGTCGAGTCCCGTGATGATGTTGGGCGTCCTACGCACGGTCAGCGTCGCTCCAGGCCGGCGGCAGCCGGCGTCGCGAGAGTGGCGGAATCCCCGGCCGGGCGGCGACGGCCGGCGGCGGCCGGCGCCCGGGCCGAACCGGCCGGAGGCGCGAGCAAGCGAGGGGTGAGCACGACCTGGTCCCGGAACCGGAGGTCGACCGACGCCACCTGCTCACCGCGAGCATCGAGCTCTCCGAGCACGCCTTCGAGCCGCGCCAGCCGATCGCCCCAGGCGTCGGACCCCAGTCGGACCTCGATCCCGTCGACCAGGTAGAGCACCGGACCGTGCGAGCGCGAGAGATCGATCTCGGAAACGCGCGCGGCCAGGCGTCCGGACGTGCGCTGCAGCACATGGAGCAGCGCCAGCCCCGCCCGAAGACGCTCGGACGGCGCGGTCGCGCCCGCCGCCGGCGCGCCGACGCCCGTCAGGATCGGCAGGCCGGTCGCCCCGGGCCGCGCATCGGTCGTGACGAGATACCCCTCAGCGTCGATCCAGTGGAGCCCCCCGGCGTTGACGAGGACGTAGGGCTCGCGCTCCTCCAGGAGAATGGTCACCCGGCCGGGCAGGTGGCGCACGACGTGGGCGCGGCGCACCCCGGGTACGCCGGCCACTCGGGCCTCGGCGGCCGCGACGTCGACGGCAAAGAGGTTCGTCCCGGGGTCGATGGCGGCCACGGCGCGCACCGTCGCCTCGTCGAGCCGGCGAGCCCCCGTGACCTCCACCGTGCGCGTCGCCAGGAGCGGCGTTCGGCGGATCCAGTCCGAGGCCACGAAGGCAGCCACTCCGAGCCCCCCCAGGGTCAGGGCGAGAACGAGCCCCCGGAGCACCAGTCGGAGGGACCGGCCGACCACCCGGCTCCGGCGACGCTGGTTGGCGATCAGGCGGGACCGGGACGCCAGGTCCGCGGGAGGCGCGGGGCGCGCGCGAGGCCCCGTCAGGGCGCGTGAGGTGGGGACGGCGCTCACCGGACCTCGAAGCCTCCGCGGGTCAGCGTCACGCGCCTCACTCTCCGAGGATTCTCAGCTCCGACGTGAGCCGGATACCCGCCTGGTTGTGCACGCGGTCGAAGGCGAGCTCGAGAAGGTTGAGGACGTCCTGCGCGGTGGCGCCGCCGCGATTGAGGATGAAGTTGGCGTGCTTCGCGGAGATCTCGGCACCGCCTACCCGCTTGCCCCGGAGGCCGGCCTTCTCGAGCAGCCGCGCGGCGTGGTCGTAGTCGGGGTTCCTCCAGACACAGCCCACCGCCGCCAGGGCGAGCGGCTGCGTGGCCTTCTTGTGCTTGAGTCGGGCGCGAATCTCGGCCAGGATCTCCTTCTGCGGCTTCCGGTGGAGCTGGAGTCGCACCCCCAAGAGGATCGCGCCGGTCGGGAGGGCGAAGGCGCGGTAGGTGAACCCCGGCGCGGGCTTGAGCTCGCCGATCGTCCCGTCCGGATGGAGGAAGTACACGGCCGACACGAAGTCCCAGATGGCGCCGTCGTGCGTGCCGGCGTTCATGGCGAGGGCGCCGCCCAGCGTCGCCGGGATCCCCACCAGGCACTCGATGCCGCCCAGGCCGATCGCGGCCGCCTCGCGGATCATCGTCGACAGCCCCGCGCCGCATCCGATCGTGACTTCCTCGCCGTGGAACTCCATGCGGCCGAGGCAGCCCTCGATCTTGAGAACGATGCCGCGGAAGCCGCGGTCTCGCACCAGCGTGTTGTGGCCGCTGCCGAGGATGGCGACGGGCAACTTCTCCTTGTCGGCGAACATCAGTGTCTTCCGGACGTCATCCACGTCCTGGGGGATGATGAAGATGTCCGCCGGTCCGCCGGTGCGGAGCGACGTGTGGAACGCGAGCGGCTCCTTGAAGCGCACCTCGCCGCGGATCTCACCCAGCATGCCGGTCTCCTTCTCCGCCCGGGGCCAGGGGCGGGGTCTCGCGCGTGGCCAGGCGCTCACGCACCTGGTCCGCGACCGCGCCGACGTCGCCAGCCCCGAGGGTCAGGACCAAGTCGCCGGGCCGCACGGTGTGGAGGAGCACCTCCACCACGTCGGCCCGGTCGCCCACGTATCGGACATTGCGGCCGCGGCGCGCCCCGATCCCTTCGGCCAGCCCGAGGGCTGTGACCCCCGGGATCGGCGGCTCACCGGCCGGATAGATGTCGGTCACGATCAGCACGTCGGCGTCATCAAATGCCGTCAGGAACTCGTCGTAGAGATGGAAGGTCCGGGTGTAGCGGTGGGGCTGGAACACGACCACGCGCCGGCGCGCGAAGCCCTGGCGCGCGGCGGCGAGGGTCGCCCTGATCTCCGCCGGGTGGTGGGCGTAGTCGTCGACGATCAGCACTCCGGCCACGTCCCCCTTGACCTGAAAGCGCCGCTGGACCCCCGTGAAGGCGCAGAGCGCCCGCTGCACGGCCGCGAACGGCACGTCGAGGTCGAGCGCGACCGCCGTCGCCGCGAGGGCGTTGGCCACGTTGTGGACGCCCGGCACCTGGAGCCGGAGCTCGCCGAGCGAGTCCCCCTTGTGGAGCACCTCGAAGCGCGCCGTCAGCTCGCTCAGCCGGACCGAAGCGGCGACGAGGTCGGCGGGCGTGGTGAGTGCGTAGGTGATGACGCGCTTCTCTATCCGCGGAAGGATCGCCTGGATCTCCGCCTGGTCGGCGCAGAGCACCGCCGCGCCGTAGAACGGCACCTTGCTGACGAACGACAGGAAGGCCTCCCGGATCGCGGCGAGGTCCCGGTAGTAGTCGAGGTGCTCGGCGTCGATCGTCGTCACGACGGCGATGGTCGGGGTGAGCCGGAGGAACGAGCCGTCGGACTCGTCGGCCTCCGCCACCAGGAAGTCGCCCTGGCCGAGCCGCGAGTTCGATCCGAGAGCGGTGACCCGGCCCCCCACGACGAGCGTCGGGTCGAACCCCGCCTCGGCCAGCACGGCCCCGACCATGGACGTCGTCGTCGTCTTCCCGTGCGTGCCCGCGATCGCGATCCCGTGCTTGACCCTCATCAGCTCGGCGAGCATCTCCGCCCGCGGGATCACCGGCACGCCGCGCTGGCGGGCAGCCTGGAGCTCGGGATTGTCGCGGGCCACCGCCGAGGAGTAGACAACCACGTGGGCACCCTCGATGTGGCCCGCCGCATGACCCACGTGAATCTTCGCGCCGAGTCGCTCGAGCCGCTCGACCGCCTCGTTCCGCCGGGCGTCCGAGCCCGTCACCCGGTAGCCGAGGGTCAGGATGACCTCGGCGAGGCCGCTCATGCCCACACCGCCGATCCCGACGAAATGGACCTGCTGGTACCGCTTGAAGACCCCGGTCCCGGTCATCGCCTCATGCCTCGGCCCGCTGGGAGACATTCAGCAGCAAGCCCACCGACGCCATTGCGACGAGGAGCGACGACCCGCCCGAGGACACGAACGGGAGCGGCAGCCCCTTGGTCGGGAAGAGCCCGACGACGACGCCCAGGTTGACCACGGCCTGCGTGGCCAAGAGCGCCGTGACCCCGAACGCGAGGAGCGCGCCGAACGGGTCCGCGACGCGGAGCCCGACTCGGATCCCGCGCCAGAGCAGGAGACCGAAGAGCGCCACCGTGAGCACGGCGCCGACGAACCCCAGCTCCTCCCCGAGGATCGCGAAGATGAAGTCGGTGTGGGGCTCGGGGAGGTAGAAGAGCTTCTGCTTCGATTCCCCGAGGCCGCGGCCGAGGAGGCCGCCGCCGCCGAGCGCGAGGTAGGACTGGATGATCTGGAAGCCCGCGCCCCGCGGGTCGGCCCACGGATCGAGGAACGTGAGCACCCGTCGGAGTCGGTAGCTCGCCGTGAACACGGCCAGGACGACGACGGGGATGGCCAGGGCTCCGATCAGGCCCAAGTGGGCCAGCCGGGCCCCGGCGACGAAGATCATGCAGAGAACCACGCCGACGATCGCCACCGCCGAGCCGAGATCCGGCTGGAGAAGGACGAGCCCCGCCACCCCGCCGGTCACGACCAAGGGGGGAACGACGCCGCGCCACAGGTTCCCGATCACGGCCTGCCGGCGCGCCAGGAAATCCGCCAGATAGACGACCAAGACCAGCTTCGCGAGCTCGGTCGGCTGCACGGAGAACGGTCCCCACCGGAGCCACCGGCGCGTCCCGTTGATGGACTGCCCGAACGGCGGCACCAGGACGAGGAGGAGCAGCACGAACGCCAGCGCCAGGAGTGGGCTCACCAGGGGACGCCAGCGCCGGTAGTCGACCGCCATCACACCCCACATGACCCCGAGTCCCAGCACGGCCCAGAAGAGCTGCTTCTTCAGGAAGAAGTGTGCGTCGCGGAAGCGGTCGGTGGCGAGGATTGCGCTGGCCGAGTAGACCATCACCACGCCGAGCCCGAGCAGGGCCAGGACCACCAGGAACAGCCAGTAGTCGGGACTCATCTTGCGCGGCATGGCTCAAGGCTCCGGGAGGGCCCGGACCTCCTCGGTGAACACAGCACCCCGGTGCTCGTAGTCGCGGAACAGGTCGAACGAGGCGCACGCCGGCGAGAGGAGCACCACGTCGCCCGCCGCCGCGAGCGCCGCCGCACGCCGAACGGCCTCGCCCATCGACGCCGCCTCCTCGACCCGGGTCACCGCGCGGAGGGCCGGCCCCAGGGTCACCCGGCCCTCACCGATCACGACCGCGGCCTTAACCCGCCCCCGTGCCGCGGCTGCCAGCGCGTCGAAGCGCTGCCCTTTGTCCCGCCCCCCGGCGATCAGCACGATCGGCTCGTCGAAGGCCGCGAGCGCCTTGAGCGTGGCGTCCACGTTCGTGCCCTTCGAGTCGTTGTAGAAGGCGACCCCACCCCGGTCCCGGATCCATTCGAGGCGGTGAGGGACGGCGCGGAAGGCGCGGATCGCCGTCCGGAGACGCTCGGGCGGCACGCCGAGTGCACCCGCGCAGGCGGTTGCGGCGAGCACGTTCTCGAGGTTGTGGGCGCCGCGAAGGAAGATCTCGTCGACCGGGCAGACCCCCCGGTCCCCGGCGCCGAGGCGGAGCGTCACCCAGCCCTCGCGGATCCACGCCCCCTCCGTGACTGGCTGCCGGCGGCTGAACCAGAGGAGGCGCGCCCGAACGTGCGACGCCAGCTGGGCCGCGCCGGGGTCGTCGGCATTCAGCACGGCCCAGTCCTCGGGGCCCTGGGCCCGGAAGATCCGGGCCTTCGCGTCGGCGTAGGCGGCGAGGCTGCCGTGGCGATCGAGGTGGTCCGGCGTCACGTTCAGGACCGCAGCCACCCTCGGGCGGAAGGCGTCCGTCGTCTCCAGCTGAAAGCTCGAGACCTCGGCGACGACCCATCCGTCGGCCGCGAACCGGAGCGCCTCGGCCGCGAGTGGCCGTCCGATGTTTCCGCCGACGAGGACCGGCCGGTCGGACTCGCCAAGGAGCGCGCCGGTCAGCGCCGTTGTCGTGGTCTTCCCGTTGGTGCCCGTGATCGCGACGAACTCGGCCGTCATCGTCCGGTAGGCGAGCTCGACCTCGCCGAGGACCGGCACGCCGTGGGCGCGGCTGCCGGCGAGCGTCGGGTGATCGACCGGTACCCCGGGGCTCACGACGACGAGCTCGGCCGCCTCGAAGGCCTCGGGGGGATGACCGCCGACGACGAGCCGCACGCCCTCCCCGGCGAGCGCCAGGGCCTCGGGGGGAAGGTCCTCCGACGCGCGGAGGTCGGTGCCGGTCACGCGCGCGCCGAGCGCCCCGAGCAGGCGGCAGGCGGCGACGCCGCTCCGCGCCAGACCCACCACGGTCACGGCCCGGCCGGCGAGGGCGTCGCGCCAGGGCCGCCCCCGCGCTGCCTGGAGGAACGTCGGACCCGTGCGCTCGAGGGTCATGGTCGTCATCTGAGCTTGAGCGTCGTGAGCGCCAGGAGCGCCATCAGCACGGCGAGGATCCAGAACCGGATCACGACCTTGTTCTCGGGCCAGCCCATCAGCTCGAAGTGGTGGTGGAGCGGCGCCATCCGGAAGATCCGCCGGCCCGTCAGCCGGAAGGAAGCGACCTGGAGGATCACGGAACCCGCCTCGACGACGAACAGGCCGCCGATGAACGGCAGGAGGAGCTCCGCCTTCGAGAGAATGGCGAGCGTGCCGATGGCCCCGCCGAGGGCGAGGGACCCCACGTCCCCCATGAAGACCTCGGCGGGATGGCTGTTGAACCAGAGGAAGCCGATCCCGGCCCCCATCATGGCGCCGCAGAACACCGTGAGCTCACCCGCCCCTCGGACCTTCAGGATGTACAGGTACTCGGACAGCCGGACGTTGCCGGTGACGTAGGCGATGACCCCGAAGGCGAGCGCCGCGACGATGACGGGACCCATGGCCAGCCCGTCGAGCCCGTCGGTGAGGTTCACCGCGTTGGAAGCTCCAACGACGATTAGGGCGGCGAAGAGGATGTACCAGGCCCCCAGGTCCGGGACCCATTCCTTCGTGAAGGGCACCGACAGCTGGGTCGTGACGCCGTCGGCGGGAAACCGATAGAGATAGAGGCCGACGAGCAGGCCGACCGCCAGCTGGGCCAGGAATTTCTCGCGGATCTTCAGCGCGCGCCGCGTTCTCAGCTTGCGCCAGTCGTCGTAGAAGCCGATCGCCGCCAGGGCGATCGTCACCAGGAGCACGACCCACACGTACCGGTTCTGGAGGTTGCCCCAGAGCAGCACGGAGACGACGAGCGACCCCACGATCAGGAGCCCCCCCATCGTCGGGGTCCCGGCCTTCGCCTGGTGGCGCTCGGGCCCGTCGGTGCGGATGGTCTCGCCGATCTGCCGCTCGCGGAGCTTCCGGATCATCCACGGCCCGAGACAGAGGGAGAGGACGAGCGCGGTGAACAGAGCCATCGCGGTCCGGAACGTGATGTACCGGAACACGTTGAACACGATGTGGTACTTGGCGAAGGCGACGAGGGCGGTCAGCATCGCGGGCCCTCGCCGGCGCCGCGGAGGCCCACCAGGAGCGCGTCGACCCCCCGTTCCATGCGCATGCCTCGTGACCCCTTGACCAGCACGCGGTCGCCGCGCGTGACGCGAGAGAGCACGTACGTCGCGGCGCCTTCGGGGCTCGCGAAGGTGGCCACGTCGGGGCAGCCGCCCACCCGCGCGGTCTCCGCGGCCAGGCGCATCGCGGAGCCCACGGCGGCCAGTCCGTCGACGGGCAGCCCGGCCACCCACGTCCCGACTTCCCGGTGGGCCGCTTCGGTGATCGTCCCGAGTTCGAGCATGTCCCCGAGGATCACCCAGCGACGGCCGCCGCCCGGCGCCTCCCGGAGCGCGTCGAGGGCCGCGCGGACGGACATCGGGTTCGCGTTGTAGGTGTCGTCGAGGATCCGCACACCTCCGGCCTCGCGCCAGACGAGGCGCCCCTTCACCGGCGTGGCCAGGGCCAGCGCCGCCGCGGCTTCGTCGAGCGGGACTCCCAGCGGGAGCCCGACGGCCGCCGCGGCCGCCGCGTGCCACGCGTTGTGTCGGCCGGCCAGCGGGAGGCGGGCGTCCGCCGTCGCGCGCCCGGCGGTCAAGCGAAACGCGAGTCCCCCGTCCACTAGGGCCACGTCGCCCAGGCGCACGTCGGCCCGATCGGCCTGACCGTAGGTCATCACGCGCGCCTTGGCCCGGGCCGCGAGGGCGAGCACCAGGGGGTCGTCGGCGTTCAGCACGACGATCCCCTCGGGAGGGATCGCCTCGACCAGCTCCCCCTTGGCCTTCTGGACCCCCTCGACCGAGCCGACGCCTTCCAGGTGAGCCGGCGCGATCGTGGTCACCACTCCCACGGTGGGCTGGCACAGCTGGGCGAGGGTGGCGATCTCGCCGAAGGCGTTCATGCCGATCTCGAGCACCGCGGCTTGGTGCTCGGGCTCGAGGGCCAGGAGCGTCAGCGGCACGCCCCACTGGTTGTTGTAGCTCCCCACAGGCTTGAGGACGCGCCGGCGGACCGACAGCACCGTCGCGACCAGCTCCTTGGTCGTAGTCTTCCCGTTGGAGCCGGTGATGCCGATGACCGGGATATCGAACCGCCGGCGATGGGCCGCTCCCAACCGCTGAAGCGCCACCGTCGTGTCGTCGACCAGCACGACCGGGAAGTCCGCCTCCGCTCCCAGCCCGGCCGGGATCCGCATCGTCACCGCGCAGGCGGCCCCCCGCACCCGGGCGTGGCCGACGAAGGCGTGGCCGTCCTGGTGTGCCCCGCGGATCGCAAAGAACGCGTCGCCGGGGCGACAGGTTCGGCTGTCAATCGAAACGCCGGTGACCGCCGTGTCCAGCCGTCCCCCGACGAGGGCGCCCTGTGTCCCGCGGACCAGCTCGCCGAGCGTCAAGCGCGGCACGACGGACCTCCGCCGGCCTGGCGCACGCGACCGGCCAGGAACTCGCGGGCCACCAGCCGGTCGTCGAACGGCAGGACCTGGCCGCCGATGATCTGGTACGCCTCGTGCCCCTTCCCCGCGAGGACCACCGTGTCGCCGGCGCGGGCCCAGCCGAGCGCCTGGTGGATCGCCTCCCGGCGATCTGGATGCCGCGAATACCCCCCTGACGGCGGCGGCGCCACCCCGACCGCGATCTCCTCGATGATCGCCGGGGGATCCTCGGAACGGGGATTGTCCGAGGTCAGCCAGACACGATCGGCGAGCCTCGCCGCGATCCCTCCCATCAGCGGCCGCTTGCCGCGGTCGCGGTCGCCGCCCGCGCCGAAGACCACGCCGAGCCGGCCGGGCGTGAGGCGCCGCGCGGTCTCAAGCACGCGCTGGAGTGCGTCCGGCGTGTGGGCGTAGTCGACCACGACCAGGAAGCTCTGACCGGCCTCCACCCGCTCGAACCGTCCCGGCACGTGGGTCACCGAGGCCAGCGCCGACGCGATGGCGGGCGGATCGAGGCCGAGCGCGACGCCGACTCCCACCGCTCCGAGGAGGTTCATCACGTTGTGCTCGCCGATGAGCGGCGAGACGAGCCGGACGGACCCCCCCGGAGTCGTCGCGAGGAGCCGGATGCCCTCCAGCCCCGACTCGTGCTGGAGCGGCCGGATCGCATGACCCGGTCCGAGCCCGAAGGTGAGGACCCGGCCGGGAAAGGTCGCCGCCCACTCCGCCCCCACGGGGTCGTCCGCGTTGAGCACGGCGGTCGCCCCGCGCTTTCCCCCCGTCGACAGGAGCTCGAAAAAGAGCCTCGCCTTGGCGGCGGCGTAGGCCTGCATCGTCCCGTGGAAGTCGAGATGGTCTTGCGTGAGGTTCGTGAACACCGCAACGTCGAAGGCCACACCGTCCACGCGGTGAAGCGCGAGGGCGTGGGAGGACACCTCCATCGCCACCCCGCCGACGCCCGCCGCCACCATCTCGGCGAGCAGCCCCTGGAGCTCCAGCGCCTCGGGGGTGGTCTGGCCGGCGTCGCGGGCCTGCCCGCGCACCACGTACTGGATCGTCCCGACGAGACCGGTTTCGAGGCCGCGGGCCCGGAGGAGCGCCTCGCACAGGTAGGACGTCGTGGTCTTCCCATTCGTCCCCGTGATGCCCACCACCGTGAGAGCGCGCGAGGGGTGCCCGAAGTACGCGTCGGCCAGGCGGGGGAGCGCGCGGCGGGTGTCCGGGACCAGGATCCGGCCCACGGCTTCGCCGGGCATGGGGTCGGGCGGCTCGGCGACGACGGCCCTGGCGCCTCGCTCGACCGCCTGGGGAATGAAGCGATGCCCGTCGGAGCGCAGCCCGCGAACGGCGACGAAGCACCCACCCGCGATGACCCGGCGGGAATCGTCGGTAAGGCCCCGCACGACCCCCGGCACGGGACCCAGGATCTCCCGCTCGGGCATCACCTCAAGCAAGGCCTCCAGGGGGACCTCCCGGGGCTGCGCGACCGCGCTCATCGGACTACCCTGGTGGGTCTGCCGGGGCTGATCGGACAGCCTTCGGCCTGTCGGCTCACCGGGCTCCCCCCGGACAGCGCCTTGTGACGGCCTGATGGCTCATCAGGACTCCATCCGCACGGCTGTCGGCGGCGCCAGTTCGAGTCGGCAGGACGCCCCGGGCGCCAGCGGCGTCCCGGGCGCCGGCGTCTGGCGGACGACGACTCCCCGCCCTGCGACCGCCACGTCGATGTCGAGCGTCCCCAGGAGAGCCAGCGCCTGGCGAAGGCTCTTCCCGGTGAGGTCTGGCATCATCGCCTCCCCGTCCGGCGGCATCACCCCGGTAGCCTCCGCCGGCACGTCCCGCTCCGCGTCCCGCCCCGCCGCCCTCACGATCTGGATCGCCGGCACCGCTTCCGTCGGCGCCACGTCGAGGTGCCGCAAGACCGGCGCCGCCACGGCGGCGAAGATCGGGGCTGCCGCCTCCGAGCCCCAGACGACGGTCTTGGGCTCGTCGAGCAGGGCCAGGATCACCAGCCGGGGGGCGCTCGAGGGAACGAAGCCGATGAACGAGAGCACACCGGGCCTACGGGAATAGACGTGGGTGACGGGGTCCGGCTTCTGGGCGGTCCCCGTCTTGCCGGCGACCGCGTAGCCCTGGACGACCGCCTTGTGCCCGGTCCCCTCGGCAACCACGGACGTCAGGATGTCGGTAAGCGTGGCCGCCGTCTGGGCCGAGATCACCTGGCGCACCGGTCGGGGCTCGGTCCGCCGAACCTCCTGGCCGTTCCGGTCGAGGAAGGCCCGGACGATGTGGGGCTGCATTAGCCGGCCACCGTTGGCGAGGGCGCCGAAGGCGGCCAGCAGCTGGACGCCCGTCACGGACACTTCCTGCCCGATCGAGATGCTCGCCAAGGACAGCCCGGACCACCGGTCGGGCGGGCGGAGCTGACCGCGGCTCTCGCCGGGAAGGCCGACGCCCGTCAGGCTCCCGAAGCCGAAGGCGGTGATGTGCCGGTAGTAGCGCTCGCGTCCGATCTGGAGACCCACCTTGATGGCGCCCACGTTAGAGGAGTACTGGAGGACCTGCTGGAACGTGAGCCAGCCGTACTTCTTCCAGTCGTGGATCGTCCGGTTGGCGATCGTGATCGCGCCTTGCTCGCCGTAGAAGCGGTCGCCCGGCCGCGCCACGCCCTCCTCGAGCGCCGTGGCGGCCAGGATGGCCTTAAACGTCGATCCAGGCTCGAACGGGTCGGTCACGGCCCGGTTCCGCCACTGCTCGGGTGTCGCCATCTGGTACGCGTTGGGGTTGAAGGTCGGGCGCATGGCCATGGCCAGGATCTCGCCCGTCCGCGGATCCATGGCGAGGACCATCCCAGCCTTGGCCCCGGTCCCGCGCCAGGCGGCCTCCAGCTCGCGCTCGGCCAGGTACTGCACCGTGGCGTCGATGGTCAGGACGAGCCCTGTCCCCGGAGTGGGCGCCTTCAGGATCGTGGGCTGCCCCGTCATTTCGCGGCCGAGGGCATCGCGCTCCACCAGGGCCAGCCCCGCCTCGCCGGCGAGCGTCTTGTCGTTCGCCAGCTCCACGCCCTCGAGCCCCCGGTCGTCGCGCCCCACGAAGCCGAGGATGTGGGCCGCCAGCTCCCGGCTCGGGTAGAACCGGAGCGCCTCGGGGACCGTGCCGATCCCTGGCAGCCGGTGCGCCCGAACGGCTTCGGCCGCGGCGGGCGGGATCTTCAGCTTCACCCAGACGAAGGGGCGGTCGCTGGCCAGGCGCTGCTCGACGTCCCGGGGCCGCTCGCCGAGGTGCGGGGCCAGCACGGCCGCCACGGCCGTCCGGTCGGAAATGCGCGCCGGAAGCGCGTACACGGACTCGACGGGAGCGCTCACCGCCAACGCGTACCCGTTGCGGTCGAGGATCGGGCCGCGCTCGGGGCGGAGCGGGATCGTCTTCGAGTACTGGCGCTCGGCGAGCCGGGCGAGCTCGTCGTGGCGGACGATCTGGAGGTAGCCGAGCCGGACGACGATGGCGCCGAAGAGGAGGAGAAGACAGCCGGTGAGGACGAGCGCACGGCTCCGGTATCGGGACGTGGGCTCCGTCATGGTCTCCGGACGAGGGCGGGGGCGGCTGCCGGGAGAACCCGGCTGAGCCGCGAGACCCGCCCGTCCGGTCGCGCGCCAGCGGTCACCGCCGTGTCACCGTGGCCGGCCGAGAGCCGGTCGTCCCCCGGGGGCCGACCGCGGCGGCGGGCTGGCCGGTGCGCGTCATGAAAAGCTCAGGGGCGTCCGGTCTTCTCGAGGTCGTTCCCCGCCGAGGCGCGGAGCGACGCGCTGCGGCCGCTCCCCTCCGGGGCGACGTACTCCCGGGCGACCCGGATCTGATCCGGCGCCGGCGGGGCGAGGCCGAGGCGTCGCGCGGCCGAGTCCACCCGGGCGAACGCGCGGAGCGAGGCCAGCTCGAGCTGGAGCTTTCGGTTCTGCTCCTCGAGGCGCGTACGGGAGGCGCGCAGCGCCTCGATACCGTAGGAGACGCGCACCCGTTGCACCTGGAGCCACACGTAGCCGAGCACCGCCCCGACGATCACGCATCCGAGGCACAGCATCCCGGCCATGGCCCGGAGGCGGCGCCGGTCACGCTCGCGAACGACGGTCGTGGATTGGTCCTGGATCAACCGCGTCATGGGGCTCCGCCTCGCTCCAGCACCCGGAACCGCGCGCTCCGGGCTCGGGGGTTTGTGTGGACCTCGTCGTCGCTAGGGCGCAGGGGTTTCCGCGTGAGCGCCCGCCAGCCGGAGTGCGACAGCCGACGGAACGTGCTCTTGACGAGGCGGTCTTCGAGGGAATGGAAGGCGATCACGCCGATCCGCCCGCCCGGTGCCAGCAGCTCGGCGCCCTGCGGGAGGGCGGCCTCGAGGCTCCCAAGCTCGTCGTTGACGGCGATCCGCAGCGCCTGGAACGTTCGGGTCGCGGGATGGATGCGGCGGGGTCGTCGGTGGGACGGGATCGCCGACGCCACCAGGTCGGCGAGATGGCGCGTCGTCCGGATGGGAGCCCGCGCCCGCGCCTCGACGAGTCGCCGGGCGATCCGGCGCGCGGCCGGCTCCTCGCCGTACTCGTGGATGATGCGGGCCAGCTCGGGCTCCGATGTCCGCCGGATTAGCTCGGCGGCGGTCAGTGGCTGCCGCGTGTCGAAGCGCATGTCGAGCGCCTCGTCCCGCTGGAACGAGAACCCGCGGCCACTCCGCTCGAGCTGGAACGAGGAGAGTCCGAGGTCCAGGAGAACGACGTGCGCGGGCGCCGCGCCGCACGCACGGGCCTCGGCGTCCAAGTGGCGGAAGTCGGCGTGCCGGAGAACACAGCGGGTCCCGAACGGGGCCAAGCGGTCCGCGGCCAGTGCGAGCGTCTCCGCGTCACGATCGAGCCCGAGGAGCCGGCTCTCCGCGGCCTGAGACATCAGCGCCGCCGCGTGCCCGCCGAGCCCCACCGTGCCGTCGAGAATCCACGTGCCAGGCGGCACCGGCGTGAGCCAGTGGAGGATCTCGTTCAGCAGGACGGGAGCGTGGAGCGCGACGGGCGCCGGCTGCGCCCCGGGCTGACCCGCGAGGGCGCTCATGCGCCGTGCTCCGACAGCTTGCGGGTCATCTCGTCGAAGCCGACGCGCAGCGACTGGCGGTGGTCGGTCCAGCGCTCGCGGCTCCAGATCTCGAACCACTCGAGCGCCCCGGTGATCACGACCTCTTTCTTGAGCCCCGCGAACTCCCGCAGCTCCGGCGGGATCAGCGTCCGCCCCGCACGGTCGATCGGACACTCCTTCGCGCTGGCCACCATGACGCGGACGACGTTGCGGCGCTCCGGCGAGAGCTGCGGGTGCTGGCGCAGTCGCTCCTCGAGCTGTTCCCACGCGTCCAGAGGGAACGCCCAGACCGAGTGGTCGCCCTCGCTGAGGACGAGCGTGTCGATGCGCCGCGCCGCCAGCTCCTCGCGAAAGCGCGAGGGAATGCTGAGGCGGCCCTTGGTGTCGATCGTGTGCTCGTACCTGCCCCGGAACACCCTGCCGGCGCCTCCGCCTTCTCAGGTGTCACGCCCGGTTATCACGACCCACTCGTGCGTCGGAAATGGGCCTTGAACCGGCTGTTTACGGCCTTTCATCCCACTTTATCCCACTGAGCCGCGATACTAGCGAGGGCCACAGGGGCTGTCAAGGGGAAAAATACCGTTCGAAAAAGAGAAAAACGCGGCTTTGAGAGGGGCGACCCCTGGGGGCCCTAAAACCCTACGTGTACCGCAGGTAGAGTCTTCGGACCTCCCGGCCATCCCGGTCCGCACCGGCCGCGAGGCGGGCCGCCAGAGCTTTGATGGCCGGATCCGCGGCAAGGCCACCGAGCTCCCGACCGAGGCCCTCGAGATCCCGCTCGGCTTGGAACGCCTTCCCGAGGATCACCCCCCACGCGAGAGGGGGACTGGCCAGCGCGGGGGTCGGCAGGGCCGATCGGGGCGCGCCGAGAGCGTCGCAGAGTGGCGCCAGATCGGCCAATTGGGCGTGCTTGGCGCGGGCGAGCTCCTGAAGAGGCCGTCGGAGCGCACCCTCCTGTCCGGCCGCCGCTTCGTAGTCTCTGGCTCGCGTCGCCAAGCCGGCGGCCAGGCGAGCCACCAGATCGGCCAGCACGAGGCGGCGGGGATCGGCGGGCAGATCGCGTCCGGGCACGGGCCCGGCGTCGGATTCGGTCATCACGGCCACGAGATGGGCTTCCCGCGCGATTCTAGCATCGGTGGGCGGGCTCGCGTCGGCCGCCGGCTCAGGCGCCGCGGAGACGCGGGTCCAGCGTGTCGCGGAGCGCGTCGCCGAGGAGGTTCGTCCCGAAAACCGCAAGGCTGATCGCGAGCCCCGGGAACAGCACGAGGTGCGGCGCCTTCTGCGCGAACTCGGCCGCCGACAGGGAGAGCATGCGCCCCCACGATGGATAGGGCTCGGGCACACCGAGGCCGAGGAAGGAGAGCGCCGCCTCGACCAGGATGGCGCTCCCGAGCTGGGCGGTGCAGAGGACGATGAAGGGTCCCATCGTGTTCGGGAGGATGTGGCGGAAGGCGATGCGGAGATGGCGGAGCCCCAGCGCTCGGGCGGCCTCGACGTACTGCATCTCGCGGATCGCGAGCACGCTCGAGCGGATGACCCGCGCCGCGCGCGGGATGATCGGGACCGAGATCGCGATCGCGACGTTGGTCAGGGAGGGGCCGAGCGCGGCCGACATGACGAGCGCCAGCACCAGGAGCGGAAGCCCCTGGAGGATGTCGAGCATCCGCTGGGTGGCGAGATCGACCCGGCCGCCAGCGTAGCCCGAGAGGAGCCCAATCACCCCGCCCAGCACGGAGCCGAGGACCGTCGACGCCACGCCGACGATGAGAGAGACGCGCGCCCCGTGGACGATCCGCGAGTAGATGTCCCGGCCGAGATTGTCGGTGCCCAGCCAGTGCACGGGACTCGGCCGGGCCAGTGTCCCTGCCGCATCGGTCGCGATCGGATCGTGCGTGGCGAAGAGGTTCGCGAGGAGTGCCGTCGCAACGATGGTGGCCATGATGAGCCCGCCGATCGCCCCGAGGGGCTTCTTCCTGGCGAACCGCCACACCGTCCGGGCGATCCCGGGCGGGGTCCGGTGCGCGACTGCCGGCTGGCTGCGCTCCGCCACCCCGCCCGCGCCGCTAGTCGCCATAGCGCACCCGTGGATCCAGCACGCCGTACAGCATGTCCACGGCCAGGTTCGCCAGGATGACGACGATGGCGATGAACATCACCAGGTTCTGCACCATCGGGTAGTCCCGCCACTGGATCGCCTCGAC
>DATAFX010000004.1:0-19731 GCA_036257195.1 Candidatus Methylomirabilota bacterium
AGGAACGCGGAGATCCCGTGGTGGGCCTTCTGAGGATCCGTCTGGGCGAAGACCAGCGCCACCGTCGACTCCCGGCCGTTCGTGACGAATACCTTGCGGCCGTCCAGCACGTAGTCGTCTCCCTCGCGCCGCGCCAGCGTCGTCAGGTTCCGCGCGTCCGACCCCGCCTGGGGCTCGGTCAGGGCGAAGCAGCCCAGACCGCGGCCGGAGGCCAGGGGCCCGAGGAAGCGCTCGTGCTGCGCCGGCGTCCCCGCCGTCACGAGCGGCGCACACACGAGGGAGTTGTTCACCGACATGACCACGGCGTGCGAGGCGCAGGCGACCGCCACCTCCTCGAGGGCCAGGACGTACGAGAGCATGTCGGCGCCGCCGCCGCCGAGCGCCTCCGGGACGGCGATGCCGAGGAGCCCGAGCTCGCCCATTCGCTTCACCGTGGCGTGGGGAAAGCGTCCCTCCCGATCGCACTCGGCCGCGATGGGCTTGACCTCCTGCTCGGCGAACTCCCGAGCGAGGCCCTGGACCATCTGCTGCTCGTCCGTCAGCTCGAGCCTCATGTCCACCCCGGGGTCAGGCCTTGACTTTGACTTCCATGCAATCCGCCCCTGGTCGCCCGCGGGGGATTGTCAGGAAGTCAAAATCAAGGCCTGACCCCATCAGCGCTTCAGCTTGCGGAACTCCTCGGTGAGGAGGGGGACGACCTCGAAGAGGTCCCCCACCAGCCCGAAGTCGGCGATCTTGAAGATCGGCGCGTCGGCGTCCTTGTTGACCGCGCAGATCACCTTGGAGGTCCGCATCCCGGCCAGATGCTGGATCGCCCCGGAGATCCCGCAGCCGATGTAGAGCTTCGGGGAGATGGTCCGGCCCGTCTGGCCGACCTGGAATCGGTGCGGCTTCCATCCGGCGTCCACGGCCGCCCGAGACGCGCCCACCGCCGCGCCGAGGACGCCCGCCAACTCCTCCAGCAGCACGAAGTTCTCCGGACCTTTCAAGCCTCGGCCGCCCGACACGACGATCTCCGCCTCCGTGAGCTCGGGAAGGCCCGTTTGGGCCTCCTCGCGCCGCTCGACGAAGCGCGCAGCCGGCGCGATCGTGCCGAGGGACTGCCGCTCGACGACGGGGGTGCGCCCCGGCTCCGCCTCGGCCGCCTTGAAGACGTTCGGACGCAGAGTGGCCAGGGAGGGGCCCGACTTCCAGCGGACCCGCGACAGGAGCTTGCCGGCGTACACCGGGCGCGTCGCGACGAGCCGGCCGTCGGCCAGGCTGAACGCGACGCAGTCGGCGGCGAGCCCCGCGCCGAGTCGCGCCGCCAGACGCGCCATCAGCTCTCGGTGACGGCTCGTCACGGCGCCCCAGATCGCCCGCGGTGACTCGCGCCCCGCGAGGTCAGCGAGCGCCGGCACCCACGTCTCGCCCCGGTAGGGCGTGAGCGCCGCGTCTTCCCAGAGCCAGATCCGCGACGCCCCCCAGCCGGCGAGCTGAGCGAGGCCCTCGGGTGCGGCGCGGTCGGTGAGCCAGACCGCCTCGACCGTCCCCCCAATCTCACCGGCCTGCCGGCGCGCCTCTCCGATCAGCTCGGCGGTGACCTTCTTCGGCTGTCCCTGCCGGTCGTCCTCGACCACGCACCAGAACGCGCCTGCCATCGGGTCTCCCGTTCTTCAGATTGCTTTGACGTCTTCGCGCAGGGTCCGGACCAGCTCCCGGGCCATGTCCTTCGGGTCGCCAGTCAGGATGCGCCCCGGCGGGCGCGGCGGCAGGGCCTCCAGCGCCACCACCTCGAGGGCGGGCGCCATCGGACCGAGCCCGCCCGCCTGGAGATCGGCCGCCTTGAGCTCCTTGACCTCCTTCTTCTTGGCGCCCATGATCCCCTTCAACGTGGGATAGCGGGGTTCGTTCATGCCCTTCTGGGCCGTCACCACGCACGGCAGCGGCACATCGAACACCTCGAGACCGCCTTCCACCTGGCGGCCCACCCGGACCTGGCTCGCGTCCTCGG
Organism: Candidatus Methylomirabilota bacterium; assembly: GCA_036257195.1. GTDB lineage: Bacteria > Methylomirabilota > Methylomirabilia > Rokubacteriales > DASRDR01 > DASRDR01. Next base: position 1,994 of record DATAFX010000004.1, read on the forward strand.
AAACGGCCTCCTCCATGATCCACGACATGCACGGCCAGCCGAGGATCTCGGCGACCTGCGCCCCCGTGGCCCCCATGTCGTCGTCGATGGCCTGGCGGCCGGAGAGGACGAGCTGCGGGGCTTCCAGCTTGACGACCGCCGCGAGCGCCCGGGCCGCGGTCAGCGTGTCCGCTCCCTCGAACGCCGGATCGTTCACGTGGATGGCGCGGTCCGCGCCCATGGCCAGGCACGAGCGCAGCGCCTCCTTCGCCCGCTCCGGGCCGAGCGTCACCGCGACGACCTCGTCGGCGGCTCCCTGACCCCGCTTCTCCTTGATCCGGAGCGCCTCCTCCAGCGCAAACTCGTCGTAGGGGGAGACGATCCAGGTGATGCCGGTCTGGTCGATCGTCCGGGGGTCGCTCCCGACCTTGACTTGCGTGGCGGTATCCGGCACCTGCTTCACCAGGACGAGCATCTTCATCCGTCGGGCTCCTTTGAGCGATTCGACTGAGGCGGTACCCGGACCCGCTCGGTAACGCATTGATTTTATTCACGCGACACCGTCGAAGTCAATGACGCGGGGTACGAACTCCACCCATCCGCGTCGAAGCGCGTAGAATCCCGTTTCGAAGCCGGCGGGGGCCGGAGCACCAGCCCACCGCCCACGATGCCATGGCGCCTCCTCCCTCCGCCCCGATCGGAGGGCCCGACCCGCGGGCCCTGATCTCCTGTCTCGACCAGCCCGCCGTCCGCTACCTGAGCGGCAGCGACCGCGAGACGCTCCGCGCGATGCTCCCACGCGCGACGCGAGCCACAACCTCGGCCGGTGACCTGCTCGTCGCCGATGGGCGCGCGGTGGCGCGCGTCCTGACCTATGGGTCAACGGCGCTGTACCGGCCCGACCCGGCGGCGCCCCTCGAGCATCGCGTGCTCGAGGTCGACTCAGGCCGGACCGTGACTGCCGTGCTCAACCGCGGTGTGCGGGGCGAGCTCCATGAGGCGTGGGTCGGCCTCGCCGATGGCGGCGTGGCGGGCATCCTCCCGGGTGGCGCCCGGCATCCCCTGTGGGGGCCCTCGGATCGAATCGTGGGCGACACCGCCGGTGGCTCGCCGACGACGCTCACCCTTGCCGCAGCCGTCTCCTGGGACGCCGTGGACCTGATCCCGCCCGTCGCCGAGCCTGGCCGGTTGCCATCCGGGGCCGGCGCCGCCCTCCTGAACGTCCTCGCGGCGCTGGCGTGGGACCAGAGGCGGCCCGCGCTGCGCTACCGCGGTCCGTACCCGACGGAGCAGCTCTTCTGGAGCCTCACCGAGTCGTTCCGCTTCGACCGCTTGGCGCCGGGCGCGGATCCCCTCGCGCGGTTCGTGGCCGACGCCGAGGCGACGTTCGCCCGCGGCCTTCCCGAGGTGGCGCCGGTGGACTGGACGCCCGCGCCCCACGAGCGACGGCTCCACGCCGGGGGGCTCGTCGTCCAGCTCCGCGACGGCGTCGAGAGAATCGCCTGGCAGGGCCGGAGCTACCACCGGACCGAGTGCCAGGGCCTCCGCCGACGGGAGCACCGCGTCGTGCGCGCCGTCGAGGCCGAGGGCGGCACGCGCCACTACGTGGCGTCGCTCGAGGCCCTGGGCACGGTGCTGGAGGACCATCTCCTGCTGGACGAGCGGGGCGAACTCCTCGACCACCGCTCCCCGGCTCCGGACGAGACGCTCGAGACGCCTCTGGCACCACCATGGCGCGAAGCGCTCGGTGCGCTCCTGCCCCTTGAGGCGACGCCGCTCCTGACGGGAGCGATCGAGGCGGTGTGGCCGGAGACTCGCCTCGGGTGGGGACCAGTCCCGGGCGACCTCGTTGAGGCGCGCGGCGGGACGCTCCGGCTCTCACCGAAGCTGGCCCGGGTCTACCGCTGCGCGTGGGTCGACGCGCCGGCCAGCGCGCGGCGCGCCCTGGCTCAGCAGCTGGTGCGCGAGGTCCTGGGACTGATCGGGCCTTCGATCCGGGCCGCCGCGACGGCCTGGCTGGAGGCGGTGCCCGCGGGACGGCAGGAGGCCGAGCTCGAGGCAGCCGCCCGTCGGAACCGGGTCACGCTGGCCGCGGCTGCTCTCGCGCCCCTCGGGCGCCTGCTCGACGCCCTCGCCGCCGGCGCGGCACTGCCGGAGTGACCGCCGCGCGCGACGGTGGCTACTGGGTCGCGGCCGTGGTCTTCGTCCGCGGCAGCGCGCGGGTGCCGCTCAGCTCCACGTACGTGGAGCCCTTGAACGCCCCGCCCTCCCAGATCCGCACCTGAAGCGACGCCTCGTCCTTGTTGTAGAGCTGAATCGTCCCTAGGTTCGGGAAGGACGACGTGCGGACGAGCCGCCAACCCGCCCCGACGAGGCCCTCCTGGATCGACAGGACGAGGCTGCCCTGCTCGAACTTGCTCGAGTACATGAGCCGGGCGGCCCGCACCGTCTCGGACTCGATGACCGCCGACTCGGCGGCGAGGTACTCGAGCCCGGCCGGGAGCGGGATGTCCATGAACTCGCTCCGGACCGGCGGGATGCCCTTGGTGGAGGCGCAGGCGGAGACGAACAGCGCGAGCGCGATCGTGGCGAGCATCTTGATTCTCATGCGCCCACGTTAGCAACCGCCGAGGCCGTTCCCGAAGCTTTTTCGCGCCGTCCGTGTCGGAGTGCGGTTGGCGTCCCCCGGCGCGCACAGTATCCTGAGCCAGGCCACGGTCCGATGCCGATCCACCTTCGACCTGCCCGGAACGCTCCCGAGCACGCGACCGGGGCGGTCGCGCCGCCGAGCGGATGAACGCTCCCGCAGCGCTCGCTCCCGAGCGCAACCCCGCCGGGGTTCGCGGGCCGGACCTCCTCGTCAGCGCCGCGACGGCCGCGGCGGCCGGGCTCCTGCTCTGGCAGGCGTGGTGGTGGGCCGGCTATCCGCGCGGCGCGTTCACGCCGGGGCTGGACGGGCACGGCCCCGATCCGTACGCGTGGCCCCGTCTGCTCGCGCTCGGGGTCCCGGCCGCCCACGCCCTGTTCGCGGGCGCCTACGCGTTCTTGGCGCGATGGGACCCTCGGCGCGCCCTGAGACCCTACTTCCTCGCCGACCAGGGCAGCCTGGCCCTGGTGCTGCCGCTCCTGGCCGGGCTCCTGCTCGTCGGCCCGGACGGCCGCTGGCGCACCATGGTGGGGATCTGGCACACGCTCTTCATCGGCACCAAGAGCGCGATCCTGGTCGCGGGCCTCTGGCGCTGGCTGGAGAGTCAGCCGGTGCCGCCGTGGCGCGCCAGCGCCGGCGTTTTCCTGGCCGCCTTCCTCCCGTACGTCTTTCTCGGGGCCCACGCGACGACCGCAATGTCGGCGACCGGCGACGAGCCGCTCTACCTCCTGGTGGCCCACAGCCTCCTCCACGAAGGAGACACGGACCTCGCCGACAACTTCGCCAGGCGGGACTACCTTCCCTTCTACTGGGGGCAGCTCGCCCGGGAGGGCCCGCAAGTGCACGTGACCCCGGAGGGGCGTATGTTCGCGCGAGGCTACCAGGGTCTGCAGGCGGTCCTCCTGCTCCCTGGCTACGCGGTCGCGGGGCGGAGGGGCGCGGCGATCACGATGCACCTCTTCGGCGCCGCCGCGCTCGTGCTCGCCTTCCGGCTCGCCCTGGCCAGCGGGACCGGTCTTCGCGCCGCGTTCCTCGCCTGGCTCGGTGCGGCGTTCAGCGTCCCATTCGTGACCTACGCGGCGTCGCCGTTCCCGGAGATGACTGGCGCGTTGCTCGCCACGGCCGCCGCGTGGCTCCTGTGGCATCAGCCCGTGACCCGAGCGGTTGGGGCCGCGGCGGCGCTCTGCCTCATCACCATGGTCGCGGCCAAGACGCGGCTGTTCGTCCTGGTGCCCCCGCTCGCGCTCGGCTTCGCGCGCCGCCTCCGGTGGTCGAGCCTGCCCCTCCTGGTGGGCGCCCTCGGGGCGGCGCTCGCCGCGGCGACCGCTTACGACGCCCTGATCCTCGGCGGCCACGTCGTGCGGCGCACCGGCGACGGAAACGTCCTCCAGGTCGCGCACTGGTTCCTTACCTGGACCGCCCGCGCTCCGCTCGAGTACCGGGGTCAGCTTGGTCTACTCCTGGATCAGGAGTTCGGCCTCCTACCGGCGGCGCCCGTGTTCGCCCTCGCGCTCGCGGGAATCATCGTGGCCGTCGTCGAGCGCCGCTGGCGTCTCCTCCTCCTCGCCGCGGGACCCTTCCTGGTCGCGTGGTACTACCTGGGCGCCGTCGCGCTCGGAGGCATCGTCTCGCGCGGCGTCTCCTACTGGTACGGCGGCTTCAGCCCTCCCGCCCGCTTCCTCATGGCGAGCCTTCCGCTCCTCGCCGTCCTCGCGGCGCTGGCTCTGGACCACGTCCGGGGGCGGGTCCTCTGGAGCCTGACCGCCACGCTCTATGCCGCGACACTCGCGTACACGGCGGTGCTCTCGATCTGGCCGGCCTGGCGGTTCCAGGACGCCACCGGCCGCCCGACGGCCTTGCTCGCGCTCTTCCGTCACACCGGGCTCGATCCGGGCCGGTTTCTCCCGTCGTTCATCACGCCGGGCGCCAGGTGGGAGTGGGTGGGACTCGGGCTCCTCGTATCGATCCTGATCACCGGATACGTGCTGTCGCGCGCCCCGGGCCGGACCGGCCCCGCCGGGGCGTGGGTCACCGGGGCTGTGGCGGCCCCCCTGTGCGTCGCTGCCCTGGCGGGGATCGCGTGGGTGCTCCCGTCGGGAGCCTACCCGGCGATCCTCGGAACGGGACGGGGGGGCGCGAGCTTCTGGGGACTGCTCCCGGTGAGCGCCGGGACGGAGACCAGCAGAGTCGAGCGCCTGGTCTGGGCCGCCCAGCGCAATGGCGTCCTGGAGCTCGCCCCGCGCCTTCCTCCGGGTCGCTACGGCATCATCGTGCGCGCGGGCGCGCAGGCCGCGGACGGCGGGCCCGCGCTGAGCATCCAGGCCGGGACGGATCCCCCGCAGCCCGTGAGCCTGGAGAGCGCGACGCCGCCCGTCTGGCGCGAGCGGGAGTACTCGATCGAGGTCAGCTGGGCGGGGGGCCGACTCCCGATCCGCCTCGAGCTGGGTCCCATCTCGCAACAGGACCCCGTGCGCCTGGCGTACGTCGACCGGGTAGAGGTCCGGCGCTTGCCGCGGTAGGCCGGGTGGGCGTCAGCCCGCGCCAGCAGCGCCCGGCGGGTCCGCCGCCCGCCCATGCCAGAGGCGGCCCAGGGCGCGGAGGGCGCGCCGGGCGAGCCACACGGTGAGCATCACGGCGAGCACGACCGCGACGAGCCCCGCGCCGAGCGCGAGGAGCGGGTGCGTGAGCACCATCCACACGACGCCCGCGACCAGACCGTTTTCGGCCAGGCTGATCAGGATGTTGGACACCGGCTCGGGGCTCGCGTTCACCGCGAGTCGGGTCGTCGCCTTCGCCGCGTGTGTCGCAAGCGTTGCCCCGCCCAGCAGGAGGAGCGCCAGCACCTCGGCGGCCGGCGACAGCTCCCCCAGCGCGCGGCTGGCGATCAGCGCCCCCCCGACCGGCCGGATCACGGTGTGCACGGTGTCCCACAGGGAGTCGACGACCGGGATCTTGTCGGCCAGGAACTCCACGGCGAACAGCACACCGGCCACCCCGAGCACGACGGGGTCGGCCAGGACGCCGAGCGACGCAAATGCCGGGGCGAGCTGGACCCACCCCATCCGGATGACGAGCCCGGTCACGAAGGCGGTGCCGTAGAGCGAGAGCCCCGAGGCCACCGCCAGGCCGAGCGCGGCGCCGAGGGGTCCGGCGATCTCCCCCACCGGCCTACGCCTTGTCTTGGGCCAGCTCGTGCGAGAGACGGATCAGCGACTCGAGCTTGCCGCGCGCCGCGCCGGTGTCGATCGCGTGGGCGGCCAGCTGGGCTCCCTCCTTGAAGTCGCGGGCGCGGCCGCCGGCGACGAGCGCGGCGCCCGCATTGACCACGACGATGTCCCGCCGCGGACCGGGCTCCCCAGCGAGGATGCGCCGGATGATCTCCGCGTTCTCCTCCCGGTCCCCGCCGCGCAGGTCGGCGATCGCCGCCCGTGGGACCCCGAAGTCCTCGGGGCGGAGGGCGCTGGTCCGGACCATGCCCTCGCGCACCTCGGCCGTCCAGCTGTCACCGGTGGTGGAGATCTCGTCCAGGCCGTCGGCGCCGTGCACGACGAAGGCGCGGATCGTGCCCAGCTCGGCGAGGACCCGGGCGAGGGGCTCGACGAGGCTACGGCTGTACACGCCGATGACCTGGGCATTGGCGCCGGCCGGGTTCGTCAGCGGGCCGAGAACATTGAAGACGGTGCGGATCCCCATCTCACGGCGCGCCGGCATGACGTGCTTCATGGCCGTGTGCAGCAGCGGAGCGTAGAGGAACCCGATGCCGACACGATCGATGCACTGGCCGACCTTGGCCGGCGTGAGATCGAGGCTCACCCCGAGGGTCTCGACCACGTCGGCGGAGCCGCACAGGCTCGAGACGGACCGGTTGCCGTGCTTGGCCACCTTGAGCCCCACGCCGGCGACGACGAACGCGGTGGCCGTAGACACGTTGAAGGTGCCGGAGGCGTCCCCGCCGGTACCGGCGGTGTCGATCAGCATCTCGCGGTCGGTGCCGGCGAGGGACGTCTCGACGTCGGTCCGGGTCCGGACCCTGACCGCCTTGAGCCGCATGACCTCCGCTAGCCCGATCAGCTCCTCGACGGTCTCGCCCTTCATCCGCAGGGCGGTCAAGAACGCGGCGACCTGCACGGAGGTGGCGGCGCCAGACATGAGCGCCTCCATGGCGGCCGCCGCTTCCAGCCGCGTAAGGTCCCGGCGCTCTACCAGCGTGCGAATCGCCTCCACGATGACGGGACTGGTCATGGAACTCCCCCTTTGCTACGCGGGCCCGCCGGAACCCCGAAAGCTTGCCACGGCTTCCTGGACATCCTCGAACCGGAAGGGCTTCGTCATCACCCGGTCGACGCCGTGCAACTGGAGCTCGTCGGCCTGTACCTCGACGCCCCAGCCCGTCACGAGGATCACCGGCACCTGGGGCCGCGCCGCCTTCACCGCCTGCGCGACCTGCCACCCGGACATGCCGGGCATCGCCAGGTCGGTCATGACGAGGTCGAAGGCGCTCTCCCGGAACCTGGCGAGCCCCGACATGCCGTCGTCCGCCACCACGACGTCGTGGTGCTGCTGCCGGAGGATTTCCCCCAGCGTGTCTCGGACGAATGGCTCGTCGTCGATGACGAGCACACGAACCGCCTCCGGGCCCCCCTCCGGGGCGTTCGCACCCGGATCGGGCGACGCGCGGCCCACGGGCAGCCGGATGGTGAAGGTCGAGCCCGCCCCCTCGGCGGTGTCCACCTGGATGTCTCCGCCGTGCCGCGACACGATCCCGTAGACCATGGCAAGGCCGAGGCCGGTTCCGCTGGGCCCCTTCGTCGAGAAGAAGGGCTCGAAGATCCGGCGCCGGACGGAGTCGGACATTCCCCCTCCAGTGTCGCCGACGCTCAGCTCCACCCGGTCCTCGTGCTCCCGGGTCGCGATGCGGATCCCTCCGCCGCGCGGGAGCGCGTCCACGGCGTTCAGGATCAGGTTCGTCAGGGCCTCGCGAAGCTCGAGCGGCTGGCCGTCGACGGGCGGGACGACCTCGAGTTCCAGGCCGAGCCGGATCTCGACGCCGCGCGACCGGGGCTCGTCTTGCCATCGCGCCCGGGTGATCTCGACGGCGTCGCGGACCGTCTGGTTCAGATCGACGGTCTGGGTCGGCTGGTCGCGACGAACCCGCGTGAACTCCTGGATCTGACGCACGGTCTGAGCGCCGTCCAACGCCGCCTGCTCGACAACCCCGAGCCATCGGAGGAAGGTCGGGTCCTTGAGCTTCCGCTGGAGGAGCTGCACGCGGCCCAGGATCACCGCCAGGACGTTGTTGAAGTCGTGGGCCACGCCGGAGGCCATCTCCCCGAGCGCCCGAAGCTTCTCCATGCGCACCAGCTGCTCCTGGGTGCGCCGGAGCTCGTCGAGCGCCCGCCGGGCTTCGAGCTCGTGGGCGCGCGCTTCCTCGTAGAGGCTCGCGTTCTGGATCGCCACCGCCGCCTGGCCCACGAGGGCCTGAAGGAGCGCCTCGCCCGCCTCGCCGAGGGGCCGATCCTCGCGGCCGCTGACCGCGAGGATCCCCAGCAGACGCTCGCCGAGCATCACCGGGAGGCCGTTGAAGGTGCGGACACCGTGGGCCAGGAGGGTGTCCCGAGCGACGATCTGGGGATTCCCTTCGACCCGCACGTTGAGCCGGGCCTCACGCCGCTCCGCCACCACTCCGACGCCACCCTGACCGAACGCCAGGCGGGCGGGGAGTTCGTCGTGGATCTCCTTGGGACCGTGAACGGCTCGGCGCAGCAGGACGCGTTCCGTCTCGTCGGCGAGCCAGAAGGTGGCCAAGGAAGCGTCGCAGAGCGTCCCGGCGGCGCGAGTGATCTCATCGAGCACGTCGTCCAGGTGAAGCGAGGCGGATACCGCCCGATTGAGGTAGCTCAAGCGCTCGAGCCGCTCGACCTGACGGCGAGTGGCGTCGTAGAGTCGCGCGTTCTCGATGGCGACCGCCGCCAGCGTGGCGAGGGAGGTGAGGGTCTGCACTTCCGCGGCGGTGGGATCGTGCGGCTCCCACCAGTAGGTCGCCAGGCAGCCGAACGGCGCGCCCTGGGTGAGGATGGGCACCGACAGGACGGCGCGGTATCCCTCGCGCTCGACCAGGCGGCGCACCGCCTGGTCCCGGACCGTGTCGCCTCCGAGAATCTCGGCAGTCCATACGGGCCGGCGCTCGGTCACCGACTGCCCTGACGTTCCCTCACCGGGAGCCACGATCATCTCGCGTACGAACTCCTGAGACAGGCCGGCACCGCGCGCATACCGGAGAAGGCCGTCGGGATCGAGGCGGAAGATCCCGCATGCGCGAACTCGCATCAGCTCGAGCACCCGCTCGACGATGCGGTCGAAGACCCGGTCCGGGTCCAGGGTGGAGCTGATCAGGCGTCCCACCTCGAACAGGGCGCGCGCCTCCGCCTCACGGTCCTGCGTCTCCTGATAGAGCCGCGCGTTCGCCACGGCTACTGCCACCACCCGTGCGAGATCGGTCGCCAGGGTCACGTGCTCGTCGAAGACCTCGGCGGGACGGCTCCAAAAGGCGTAGAGCACGCCGACCAGCTCGTCCTGAAGCTGGACGGGGACCGCCAGCACTCCGCGGATTCCCACCTCGACGATCTCCGGAACGAGGGTCTGGATGATCCGAGGGTCGCTCGCGTAGTCGCGCGTGTGGAACAGCTGTCGGTGTTGGAGGACCCAACCGGTCACGCCCTGGCCCGGGGCTAGCACGAGCTGGCGCAGGGTGTCCGCGCCCAGCCCCGTCCGGGCGGCGAGCCGCATCCTCCCGCCGGGGGTCACAAGCCCGATCGCGCCCCCGTCCGCCCCGAACAGCTCGCGGACGCTGTCCGCCACCCGCGAGAGGACCGTCCGGAGGTCGAGCGACGCGGTGAGGGTTTGGGTGATGGCGGCGAGGGCCTGGGCCGTCTCCTGGCGGCGTCGGGTTTCGGCGAAGAGCCGGGCGTTCTCCAGCGCGACCGCGGCGTGCGCGGCCAGGGTCTCGAGGAATTCCGTGTCCTCGGCGGGAATGCGAAAGCCCTCCGCGTGGTAGATGGCGACCACGCCGAGGACACGGTCGCTCGCCAGGAGCGGCACCGCCGCCACGGCGCGCAGATCCAGGGTCTCCAGTCGGGCTCGGGTCTCCGGCGAGAGGTGGATCTCAGGATCCCGCAGGATGTCCGGGGTCTCGACCAGCCGGCGTTCCCGGGCGGCTCTCCCGACCACGCCCTCGCCGAAGGCGATGTCGTGGAATCGCCGTCCGAGCCCGAACCCGCGGACGTAGAGCACGCGGTCCCCGTCGATCCGGAAGAGGCCGAACGCCTCGGCCCGCAGGATCTCGCGGCTCTTCGCTGCGATCAGGTCCAAGATCCGGTCGGCGTCCCGCGTCGATGCCAGGAGCTGCCCCACCTGAGCCGCGGCCTTCACACGATCCGCGCGCGCCGACGCCAGGCGCAGCAGGCGCGCGTTCTCGAGCGCGATCGACGCCTGGGCCTCGAGGAGAGCGGCGCTCTCGATGGCGACGGCCGCGTGCGCGCCGAACGACCGGAGAAAGTCGACCTCGACCGGCGTGAAGGCGTGGGGCTCCCACGTGAACAGACAGAGCGCGCCGAGCGTGCGATCGCCCCGGGACAGCCCGATGCCGGCGAACGAGCACAGGCCCTGAGCCCGCACCCAGGCGGGGTTCGTCAGGCGGCGCTCCGCGGCGAGCACCGGCACGATCACCGGCTCCGGGCTCCGCACGACCACCCCCAGGAGGCCCTCGCCCATGCGCATGACCCGGCGCAGCTCCGCGCCGGCGCGATCGGGGCGCGCGCCAACCTCGGTGGCGAGCCGGAGCTCGGCCGGGTCGTCACCGGCGAGCCAGACGTGGACCAGCGAGCCGGGGACGAGCGTCGCCGCCGCCCGGGCGGCGCGCGCGAGGACCTCAGAGACGTTCGCTCCCGCGCCAGCCGCCTCCGCCAGCTCGATGAGGGCCCGCTGGGCCGCCGTCGCGCTGCCCGGAGGGCCCGGCCGCTCGCCGGAGAGAGTGGAGCTCATCGTCACAGCCCGAGGTACGCCTGCCGGACGTGGTCCGAGCGCAAGAGCTCGTCGCGCGAGCCGGCCAGCGTGACGGCGCCGTTCTCCACGACGTAGCCACGGTGACACAACCCTAGCGCGCGGCGGACGTTCTGCTCCACGAGGAGAATTGTAGTCCCGCGCCGATTGACCGTCTCGACGATTTCCAGGATGTTCCGGACGGCCAGCGGCGCCAGGCCCAGCGACGGCTCGTCGAGCAGTAGCAGGCGCGGGCGCGCCATCAGACCTCGCCCGATGGCCAGCATCTGCTGCTCGCCGCCGGAGAGCGTCCCCGCCGCCTGCCGCTCGCGCTCCCGGAGGCGGGGGAAGAGCGCGAAGACCTCGCTCAGGCTGTCGCGCCGCGCGGCCCGCGCCGCCGGGGTCCGCGCGCCCATCTCGAGGTTCTCGAGAACGGTCAAGGATGGGAACAACTGCCGACCTTCGGGAACGTGGGCCAGCCCGAGGGCGACGATCTGCCGGGGGTTGAGGCCGGCCAGCGAGCGGCCCTCGAAGAGGACCCGGCCCGCGCGGAGGGGAAGGAGTCCCGCGATCGCGCGGAGAGTCGTCGTCTTGCCCGCCCCGTTGGCCCCGATCAGCGCCACGCACTCGCCGGGGTGAATCTCGAGTGACATCGAGCGGATCGCGAGCAGGTCTCCGTAGCCCGCCGCGACCGTCTCAAGCGTCAACATGCCGATCCTCCGGCCCGCTCCCGTACGCCTCGCCCAGGTACGCCTCGACCACTCGCGCGTCGTTCGCGATCGCGGCGGGCGGTCCCGACGCGATCACGCGACCCTGATCGACGACGACCACCCGATGCGAGAGGGCCATCACCGCCCGCATCACGTGCTCGATCAGAAGGATGGCGATGCCGCGCGCGTTGATCGCCCGGCAGAGGTCGATGATCCGCTCCGTCTCGGCGGGCGTCAGCCCCGCCATGACCTCGTCGAGCAGCAGGAGGCGCGGCTCCGTCGCCAGAGCCCGCGCCAGCTCGAGGCGCTTGCGATCCGCCAGCGTGAGGCCGCGGGCCGGCCGGTCGGCCCGATCCTCGAGACCCACCAGGGCGAGGACCTCCCGGGCCTTCCGCGTCGCCGCCCGGAACCCGCCCGAGCGGGCCAACGCTCCCACCCGCACGTTCTCCAGCACCGTGAGCGCCTGGAACGGCTTCACGATCTGGAACGTGCGGGCCAGGCCGCGCCGGCAGACCTGGTGGGGCTTGAGCCCCCGGGTCGAGGCGCCACCGAACCGCACGTCGCCGCCGTCCGGGGGCAGGAAGCCCGAGATCAGGTGGAAGAGTGTCGTCTTGCCCGCGCCGTTCGGCCCGATGAGTCCCACGACCTCGTCCGCCGCGACGTCGAGGCTGACCCCGGCGACGGCCTGGAGACCCCCGAAGCGCTTCCGGACGTCCACGACCTCGAGGAGCGCCACGTCAGGCGCCCGGCCGCCAGCGCGCCCAGGCGCGCCGGAGATGCGGGTAGGCGCCCTGGGGCAGGAACAGCACGACCCCGACCAGGAGCACGCCGTAGATGACCAGGTGGAGGCCGGTCCAGCCGGGCCGCGTGAAGTAGATCCGCGCCACCTCGGCCAGGGGCGAGAGGATCAGCGACCCCAGGAGGGGGCCGAGCAGCGTCCCGGCACCCCCGACGACGGGCCGAATGATGATGTCCACCGACAGGGGGATCCCGAACACCGCATTGGGCTGGAGCGAGAAGAGGTAGTTCGCGTAGAAGGCGCCACCGAGCCCCGTCAGGAACGCCGACAGGACGATGGCGCCGAGCTTGTACCGGAAGGTGTCGACCCCCAGCGCCTCGGCCGCGTCCTCGTCCTCCCGAATCGCGAGCAGGTAGGCACCGAGGCGGCTCCGCTCGACGAGGGCGACCACCCCTGTCGCGAGCAGCATGAGCCCGAGCGCGAGATAGTAGTAGACGCGGTTGTCCTGGAACTGGAGGTGCCACGGGTTGCCGGTGAAGGTGATGTAGAGGCCGAGCGCGCCCCCCATCGCGTCGGTATTGAGCGTGACGATCCGGCACACCTCGGCGAACGCAACGGTCAGGAGGACGAAGTAGAAGCCGCGGAGCCCGAACCGGAAGCCGAGGCCGCCGATGACGGCGCCCAGCCCGGCCGCCAGCGTGGCGCCCACCAGCATGCCGATCCAGGGCGAGAGCCCCCAATGCATCGAGAGCAAGGTCGTCGCGTACGCGCCCACCCCGACGAACGCGGCATGGCCCGCCGACAGCTGGCCCCCGTAGCCGCCCAGGATGTTCCAGGCCTGCCCGAGGTAGCCGTAGAAGAAGATGAAGATGCACACCGTGACCGCATAGGAGCCGAGCACGGCCGGCAGGGCCAGCAGCGCCAGGACGGTCCCGCTGGCCAGCCACAGGGCGCCCACGCTCACGACTCGGCTCTCCGCCGCTCTCACGCTCACGGGCGGCGCCCGAACAGACCGGCGGGCCGGAAGAGGAGGATGACGATCAGCAGGCCGAAGCTGACGAGCTCCTTCATCGATGGTGACAGGAAGACCGCCCCGAGCGACTCCGCCACCGAGACCAGGAGGCCGCCCGCGAACGCGCCCGGCAGGCTCCCCATGCCACCGATGATGACGATGTTGAAGGACGCCACCGACGCCGACAGGCCGGACGACGGCGAGAATGGAAGGATCGGCGAGACCAGCGCGCCGGCGGCCCCGACGCATGCCGCGCCGATCCCGAAGGCCGTCGCGCCGACCCGCCGGACGTCGGTCCCCACCACGAGGGCGCCGTACGGATTGTCGGCGGTCGCCCGCATCGTGCGCCCGAGGTCCGTCCGGCGGAGGAACAGCCACAAGGCGCCGGTGAGCGTGAGGGCGACGGCGAACGCGGCGAGGCGGGCCATGTCGACGAACACCGGCCCGATCCAGAGCGTGGCCCGGCCGAGCGACGAGCGCACCCGCTGGGGGTCCGGTCCGAATGCCACCAGCGCCACGTTCTCGAGCACGAGGCCGACGCCCAGAAGGAGGAGGATCTGCATCTCGTGGGGCGCGTCGGGGATCCGGTCGACGAGGCCTCGCTGGACGAGGACCCCCAGGACGAACAGCCCCGCCGCGCAGACGGTGAATCCCAGCGTGGGGTCGACCCCCAGGCGGGTCGCCAGGAGCCACGCAAGGTACATGCCCCAGACCATCATGTCCCCGTGCGCGAAGTTGACGACGCGCATCACCCCGAAGATGAGGGTGAGCCCGACCGCCATGAGGCTGTAGACCCCGCCGAACAGGACGCCGCTGACCAGGCCCTGGGCGATCAGCGTCGCATCCATCGGAGTCGGGATTGGAGGAAGGGGCCGGCGGGGACGGGGCCAGGCCCGCCCTCGCCGACGGCTCAGGCGGACCCGGCGACGGTCTCGTGACCCCGGCGCGGGCCGGGGGTCGCGCGGCCCGTCAGCACCCGGCGCACCGGGTCACCGCTTCGGTCGCGGAAGCACGAACTTCTGCTCGGCCGAGTCCTTCGGCCAGACCACCGCGGGCTTCTGGCCCAGGATCTGGATCATGGCGGTAGACGCGTTGGGGTTGTCGCCGATCTCGTTGAACACCACCGGCCCGATCGAGACCGCGAGGTGACCGGCGAACCGCGTCTGCTTGATCGCGTCGACGACCGCGTCGGGCTTCGTCGACTTGGCGCGCTCGAGCACGTCCGCCAACACGTGGATGGTGTCGTAGGAGAAGACGGAGTCCGTGGCGAGCGTCTTGCCGCCCGTGCGCTTGGCATAGTCCTCGGCCACCCGCCGCGTCCGTGGGTTCTTGAAGTTCGGCCAGGGCACGTTGTCCATGACGTGCTCGAGGTCCTCCTTGAGCTTCTCGATCTGGCCCACCTCGTAGAGCCCGGGTGATCCGGGCCCGATGATCCCCATGGTGTCGACCCGCTGCCGGGCGATCTCGGGCAGGAGGAGCAGCGCACTGGCCGGTCGCGTGATCGGCGCGATGATGTCGGGCTTCGCCGCCTTGAGCTTGGAGACCTCCGTGGACAGGTCGGCCGGTGGCTCCGGCCAGGGGATGACTTCCACGATATCCCACGCCGGGCTGGCCGCCTTGTGGGCCGCCTGGAACGACCGCGCCTGCACCTGGCCGAACAGGTCGTTCGCGTACATCAGCACCACCCGCTTCGGGGCGATCCCGGCCTCCTTGAAGATCTCGCCCATGAACTGGACGGCACGCTGGCCGAACATGCTGCCGGTCGGGAAGTTGCGGTAGACGTACTGGACCTTCTGCTGCCCCTCCTTCACCGACTTGGCCACGTTCGCAGTGATGGGATCGGCGGCGGAGACGTCGATGAGGAACGGGATCTGGCGCTGCTGGGCGACCGGCACGATGGCGGCGGAATCGCCGGAGCTGAAGGCGCCCATCAGGAGCAGGGCCCCGGCGTTGACCAGACGCTCCGCCTCCGGCCGCGCGACGTCGGGCTTGGACTGCGTGTCGCCGAGCAGGAGCTCGAGACGCGCGCCCCCGAGCGCCTTGATCCCGCCGGCGGCGTTGATCTCGTCCGCGCCCAGCTGGGCACCGGCCCGGCAGGCCTGGCCGGGCTCGGCCAAGGGGCCCGTCACGGGGTGGATGACCCCGATCTTGATCGTCGGCGCCTGGGCCCTCAAAACCGCTGGGAAACCGAGGAGGGATACCCCCGCCGCCGCTCCCGCCCCCGTCACAAACGACCGCCGCCTCATCCCGTGCCGCTTGGCCATCCCCGTCTCCTGGCTCCTCAGCGGAGCCCGAGCAGCTCGCGCGCGATGACGAGCCGCTGGATCTGATTGGTGCCCTCGTAGATCTGCATGATCTTGGCGTCCCGCATGAACCGCTCCACCGGGAACTCCCGCGTGTAACCGACGCCTCCGAAAACCTGGACCGCGTCGGTCGCGACCTTCATCGCCGCGTCCGCGGCGAAGCACTTCGCCATCGAGGCCTCGAGCACGGTGCCGGCCACGCCCCGATCGACGAGGCTCGCAACGTGGTGGACCATGAGCCGCGCGCCGTGTACCTGGATCGCCATGTCGGCGAGCATGAACTGGATCGCCTGGAACGCGGCGATGGGCTGGCCGAACTGACGGCGCTCCTTCGCATACCCCGTCGCGGCGTCGAGAGCCGCCTGCGCGACCCCGACCGCCGTCGCGCCCGTCATGGGCCGCGTGAAGTCGAGCGTCCGCATGGCGATCCGGAAGCCCTCGCCCTCCTCGCCGAGGCGGTTCTCCGCCGGGACCTCGCAGTCCTGGAGGTGGAGCGCGACCGTCGGGGACGCGCGGATCCCCATCTTGCGCTCCTTCTTGCCGACGGCGAAGCCCGGGAACCCCGGCTCGACCAGGAACGCGGTAATCCCGCGCGGGCCCTTGCCGGGATCGACGGTCGCGAAGAGCGTGATCACCCCCGCGTGGGAGCCGTTCGAGCACCAGAGCTTGGTCCCGTTGAGGACGTAGCGGTCGCCCTTCCTGACGGCCGTCGTCCGGAGCGACGCCGCGTCGGAGCCCGCGTCGGGCTCCGAGAGCGAGTAGGCGGCCAGGAGCTCGCCCGCGGCGATCCGCGGCAGGTAGCGGCGCTTCTGGGTTTCGGTGCCGGCCAGCAGGATCGGATACCCGCCGAGGGGCGTCGCCCCCCAGTTCGTCGCGGTGGCCGCGCAGGCCCACGCAATCTCCTCCGCCACGAGGGCGACCGCGAGCGCGCCCACGTCGCTGCCGCCGTAGGCCTCCGGCAGCCAGATCCCCATCAGCCCCTGCTGGGCGAGGAGCCGCATCGGCTCCTCCGGATAGGTCTCCGTCTCATCGTGATGCGCGGCGACCGGGGCGATCTTCTCCCGGGCGATGGAGCGCGCCAGCTCCATCACCATCCGCTGCTCGTCGGAGATGTAATAGAGGTGCATGTTCTACTCGGTGGTCATCGGAGCCGGAAGCTCCCGAGGATCGTCTCGAACGTCCCCGCCTCCCCGTCGAACTCGGCCGCGAGCGCCTGCCCCACGACCACGAAGGCGCGGCGGTCCTGGAACGTGCAGAGCGCGGTGGCGCGCACCAGCGCCCCGTCCACGTAGCCCTTGAAGTCCAACCGTGACGCCGGCCGCCCGTCGACCCGCACCGCCCGGGTGGGCGTGACGGTCTCCGGATCGTTCATCCCGCTCCGGAGGCGCTCGCACGCCTGGGTCACGTCGCCCGGGGCTTGGGCCAGGTCGTGCACCATCAGCACCACCTGCGGCGCCACCTCCCGACCGAGGACGGGCACCTTGGAGACGATCACCGCGAAGCCGGCGGCCTTCACGGGGTCGACGTCCGTGCTCATCGGCGGCATCCCGGCGGTCTTACGGGCGACGTCCATGACCGTCGACGCCGTGATGAAGTGCCAGCGCGACGGCTTCTCGATCTGGACGCCGTAGCGTGGATTCTGGTACCGGTCGCCCTCCACCCGATCCTGCGCTGCCGCGGGCCCGGCGAGGGCGACGGCGAGGAGGAGGGCGAGGGGCCCGAGGCGCCGAGCGGCCGGTCGCCGCGCGGGAGCGGGCCAGTTGGGGAGCACGGATGCAACGGACGGTCCGGGATACCGGTGTGCCATCACGCTGCCCTACCTTGCGGGGTGATCATAGAATCCCTTGCCGCTCTTCCGGCCGAGGTGGCCGGCCATGACCATTCGCCGAAGGAGCGGCGGCGGCGCGAAGCGCGCCTCGCGGAGCTCCTGGAACATCACCTCGGCCACGTACAGGGTCGTGTCGAGGCCCACGAGGTCGAGGAGCGTGAACGGGCCCATGGGGTAGCCGCAGCCGAGCTTCATCGCCTGGTCGATGTCTTCCCGCGAGGCCACGCCCGACTCGAGCAGCCGGACGGCCTCCAGGAGGTACGGCACGAGGAGCCGGTTCACGATGAACCCCGTGGTGTCCTGGGCCGCCACCGGCGTCTTGCCGAGCGACTGGACGAAGGCCCAGGCGGTCTTAAACGCCGGGTCTCCGGTGAGGATCGTCCGGATGACCTCCACGAGCTTCATGATCGGGGCCGGATTGAAGAAGTGCATCCCGAGGACCTGCGCGGGTCGCTTCGTCGCGGCGGCCAACTCGGTGATCGT
>DATAFX010000087.1:0-12072 GCA_036257195.1 Candidatus Methylomirabilota bacterium
AGAAGTACCCGGACTACTTCTACAAGGAAGCGACGCTCAACCCCACCAATCCGCGCAACCGGGCCGCCGACTGGGAGACGGACCTGGTCCAGGAGTTCCGGAACCGGCCCGCCGTGAAGGAGCTCGGGGGGGAGCGGGATACGCCGACCGGCCGCGCCCTCTACATCGCCCGGCCGATCCAGATCGGCAACCCGGCGTGTCTCGGCTGCCACAGCACGCCCGAGGCGGCGCCGGCCACCATGATCAAGCTCTACGGGCCCGCGAACGGCTTCGGCTGGAAGCTCAACGAGGTCGTCGGTGCCCAGGTCGTGTCGGTGCCGATGGCGTTGCCGCTCCGGAACGCGCAGCGGGCCTTTTACACGTTCATGGGCTCGCTGGTCGCCGTCTTCGCGGCGGTCTTCATCGCGCTCAATGCGATGCTGAACTGGATGATCGTGCGACCCGTCGCCCAGCTCTCTCACGCGGCGGACCAGGTGAGCACCGGTAACTTCGAGATCCCGGAGTTTCCGGAGCGGGGCCGGGACGAGATCGCGCTCCTCGGCCGGGCGTTCAACCGCATGCGGCGGAGCCTCCAGAAGGCGATGCAGATGATCGAGAGCTGAGGCTCGTGGAACAGGCGCCTACTGAACCCGGCCACCGGACCTTCATCGCCACGGTGGTGTTCATCGACATCGTCGGGTACTCGGAGCGCCTGGTCACCCAGCAGGTCGAGCTCAAGACGCGGCTCAACGGGCTGATCGCCGGCGTGCTCGAGCACGTGCCGCCCACCGACCGGATGATGCTCGACACCGGGGATGGGGCGGCCCTCTGCTTCCTCGGCGACCCGGAGGATGCCCTGTTCGCCGCCAGCAACCTCAGGGCCAGCACCGTGGCGATCGGCCCCGAGCTCGCCCTCCGGATCGGCATCAACCTCGGGCCGGTCCGGGTCGTCAAGGACGTCAACGGCCAGCCGAACATGCTCGGGGACGGGATCAACGTCTCCCAGCGGGTCATGAGCTTCGCCGAACCGAACCAGATCCTGGTCTCGCGGTCCTACTACGAGATCGTGTCCCGGCTCTCCCAGGAATACACGCGGCTCTTCCAGTACCTGGGGGTGCACCGGGACAAGCACGTCCGGGAGCACGAGGTCTACGTGATGACGGCGGGCGGCTCGGGCGCGGCGGCGCCGGCGGCGGACGAAGCCGCGGCCGCGGCGGCCGGGGGCCCGCCCGGACGGGTCGAGAGCAGCGAGCTCGTGCCGGTCGCGGGCGCGCGCTTCGAGCCGGCGGTGCTGGCGCGGGTCGAAGGAGCGCTCGCCGAGTGCATCGGGCCCCTCGCGCGGCTCTTGGTGCGGAAGGCGGCCAAGACCGCGACCGATGTCCCGGCGCTGTGCGACGCGCTCGACGCCACCCTGCCCGAGACCGAGCGCGCCGGGTTCCGGCGCCGGCTGGGCGACATCGCGGGCCGGCGCCCGGCGCCGGCCGCGGCGCCGGGGCGATCCGCCGCGGCGCCGGTCCCGGTGCCCGCCGCGCGCCCGACGCCGGTCGGGCGGCCCCTGTCGCCCGAGGTGCTGGCCGAGGCCGGCGATCGGCTCGCGGTCCACATCGGCCCCGTCGCCAAGCTCCTCGTCAAGCGCGCCGCGAAGCAGGCGACCGGCGCGAGGGACCTCTACGAGCGCCTCGCCGCGCACATCGACGATCCGCAGGACCGCCGCCGTTTCGCGGCGGCCACCGAGGAGCTCTCGGAGCCCTAACCCGCTCGCCGATCGGCTCGCCGGTCCGCCGGCGGGCCGACGCCCGCGTTCCCCTAGTGGGCGGTGTAGCCCCCGTCGACCGGGAGCGTCACCCCGGTGATCCACCGCGCCTCGTCGGACGCGAGGAACAGGGCGGCGTCCGCCACGTCGCGAGGCTCGCCGAGCCGGCGAAGCAGGTGCTGGTCGAGCAGCCGCTCCCACGGTGCGCCCTCGGCCCGCATCCGCTCGAACATCGCCCGGTTGATGCTCGTGATCACGAACGACGGGCTGAGCGCGTTCACGCGGATGCCGTGCCGGCCGAAGTCGACCGCCATCTGCTTCGTGAGGATCGCGACCGCCCCCTTCGACGCGGAGTAGGCGGGGCGGATCGGCAGGCCGACGACCCCGGTGATGGATGAGAGGTTCACGATCGCGCCGCTGCCTTGGTGGATCATCGCCGGCAGGACGGCCCGGCTCATGAGGAACACCCCCTTGACGTTCACGCGCATCGTCTCGTCCCAGTCGGCTTCGGTCGTCTCGAGGACGGTCTCCCGGGAGGGGAGGATGCCGGCGTTGTTGACGAGGATGTCGATGCGGCCGAAGCGCTCCAGGGTGGCCTCGGCGACCCGCTGGCTGTCGCTCGCGGCCGCGACGCTCGCCTCCAGGGACAGGGCCTCGCCGCCGTCCGCCCGGATCGCGTTGACGACTGCGTCGTTCGGGCCCGGTCGCAGGTCCACGCAGGCGACGCGGGCGCCCTCCTCCGCGAACCGCCGGGCGATCGCCTCACCGAGTCCCATCGCGCTGCCGGTGACGATGGCGACCTTTCCGTGCAGCCGGGGCTGGGCACCTCGAGGGGACATGGGGGCTCCATCCCGCCGCGATGCGCGTCGCGGCTCGGTCAGCGAGAGCGTTGCCGCGTCGCGCTCCAGGGCTCGACGTGCGGGGCCTAGTGTACCCGACCGACCGAGGTCACCCCGCCCGGGAAACTCCAGGCCATCGCCCGGCGGCCGAGCCCCGGATCGCGGGCGCGTCCCGGCATGCCCGTCGCCTTCAGGGCGGGTCGGGTCCCCGGTACAATCGGAGTCCACGATGCGATCGAGCGCGCCGCGTGTGAGCCGGACCGAGGTCGGGGGCGAGACGGGGGCGGTGGCGACCGGTCACCAGGCGGCGGCGGACGCCGGCGCGCGCGTCCTGGAGGAAGGCGGCAATGCGATCGACGCAGCCGTCTGCGCCGCCTTCATGTCGTTCGTGGTGGAGCCCGGGATGTGCGGGCTCGGCGGTCACGGCCGTATCGCGATCCATCACGCCTCCAGCCGGACCACGACCGCGATCGACCACTTCATCGTGGCACCTCGCGCGGCGACCCCCGAGGCTGCCCTCGAGGCGCTGGCGAGGCTGGGCATGGCGCCGGAGCACGCGCGCTTCGCCGGGGCCCTCTCGGTCGGCGTGTTCGGAACGGTCGCCGGCCTGGCCGCCGCCCACGAGCGGTTCGGGGGCTTGCCATTCGCCCGCCTGGTCGAGCCGGCGATCGAGGCTGCCGACCGCGGCGTCGAGGTCGATTTCGGGATCCAGCAGGCGATCATTGGCCGCATCGACGAGCTCCCTCGGCATAGCGCGGCCCAGGACCACCTGCTGCCCGACGGTCGGGTTCCGCGGGCCGGCGACGTCCGCGCGGGCGGGGATCGGCTCGATCTGTCGGATCTCGCACGCACGCTTCGGGCGGTGGCGGAGCGCGGCGCCCGGGCTCTCTACGATGGCCCGATCGCCCAGACGATCCACCGTGAGATGCGACGGCTCGGCGGCCTCCTCGATGCGGCCGATCTGAAAGCCTACCGCCCGAGGATCGCGGTCGACGACCGGTACCGCTACCGGGCGCTCGAGGTCTCCACGTGCGGTGACACGATCGCCATCGAGACCCTCAACATCCTAGAGCGGTTCGATCTGGCCTGGCAGTCCGCCGACGGCGCCGCGTTTCGCCACATCTTCGCGGAGGCGCAAGCACAGGCCTTCGTCGACGCTTTCGCCTACGCAGGGGATCCGGCCGAAGGCGGCACGCCCGTCGCCGGCCTGACCAGCAAGGACTATGCCGCCACGCTCGCCGCGCGCATTGCGCCGTCGCGCGCCCAAGAAGCCTTCGTGGCGGGCGATCCCTGGGCCTGGCAAGAAGCGCGGCCGGCGGCGGGGCGCCCCGTGGATCGGGGTGCCGTCACTGCGTTCGAAGGGACGACCAAGATCTGCGCCGCGGATCGACGGGGCAATGCCGTCAGCGTCATCACCAGCCTCGGCTCCGCCTTCGGATCGCTCGTCCTCGTCCCGGGCACGGGCATCTATCTCGGCAACGCCATGCAGTGGTTCGACCCGCGCCCCGGCCGCGTGAACTCGGTGGCGCCCGGCCGCATGCCCCTCTATGGCGCGCCGGTCCTGATCGTCCACGACGGGCGCGGCGCGTGCGGCGCCCTCGCCGGCTCGGGCGGCTACTACATCCAGTCGGCCGTGCTCCTGCCATTCGTCTATCACGCGGACCTCGGCGTGGGGTTGCAAGCCGCGCTCGAGATGCCGCGTCAGTTCTGCCGGGGAGATGCCCTGGAGCTGGACTCGCGCGTCGGTGAGGAATGCCGGCAGGCGCTCGTGGACATGGGTCACCGCGTCACCGTCGTCCCGTACTCCCCCCTGTCGCGCCGGTTCGGGCGGTCCGCCGCGGTGTGGCGCGACGAAGACGGCGCCCTCCACGCGGCCTGCGAGCCGCTCGACGGCGGGGCCGCGGTCGTGTGACCCGTCCGGCCCGGATGCTCGACCTGAGCGTCCGGGCCGGGCCCGTGTGGAGGCCTAGGCGAGGCGGGGCAGAACGCGACGGCCGAGGAGTTCGACGGCGCGGACCGGATCGGGCCCGAGCGGCGGGCCGAAGGAGACGTGGCGCACGCCCGCCTCGACGAGCGGCTGAAGTCGCTCGACCACGGCCTCTGGCGGGCCCGCGATGCCGATCGTGAGCATCTGGTCGGTGACCATCGCGGCCGCCCGGGCGAGGTCGCGCTCGGCCATGGCCGCGCGCGTGATCGGAAGGAACGCCTCCCGCGTCACGCCGAGCCGGGCGTGGATCAGGTCGCCGAGGGCCTGGCCGTAGTAGGCTACCTTCTCGGCGAGCGCGCGTCGAGCCGCTCTGCCATCCTCGGCCACCGAGACCCAGACGCACGCTGCCAGGTCGAGCGACCCCCGCCCCGCCGCGCGCCGCGCCATCCCGGCCTCGATGAGCGGGCGGACGGTGAAGTAGTGCTCGGGCGGGAGGAGGAGCGGGAGCGCCCCGTCCGCGAGCTCCCCCGCCAGCTCTAGCAGCCGGGGCCCCATGGCGCCCACGTAGATCGGCGTCACCCGCGGGGGGCGAAAGCGAAGGTAGGCCTCGGCGCTCCCCCGGAGGAACCGGCCGCCCTCGGTCGCGAGCGTCTCGCCGCTCAAGAGCCGCCTGACCCCCTCGATGGTCTCCCGCATCGTCTTGGCCGGCCGAGGATCGGCCAGCCCGACCCAGGCGAGGAAGTCGGCGGCTCCGGCGCCGAGGCCGAGGTTGAACCGACAGCCTGTCAGCTCGTCCATCGTGGCGGCCAGCATAGCGAGCTCGGCCGGGTGGATGGTGTGCGGGTTCAGGATCCCCGTTCCGAGCTCGATCCGGTCGGTGGCGTGGGCGGCTGCGGCGAGGATCACCGGGGCGCTCCTGAGGAACAGGTCGTTCGAGACCCAGAGCTGGTGGACCCCCGCGGCCTCGGCGGCCCGGGCCAGCCGGACGTAGTCGGGGAGCGCGAGGTCGTTATTCAGGCGGAGACTGAAGCGCATCCCCCGCGCCGATCACCGCCTCGGCCTCGATCTCGACGAGATACGGCTCGCCGACGAGCCCGGCCTGGACGAGCGTGTTGGCGGGCCGGATCGCCCCGAACCGCTCGCCGTGGACTCGCGCCACGGCCTCCCAGTCCTCTAGCCGTTGCACGTAGACGCGCGTCCGCACGACGTCCCGGAGCCGGCCACCGAGGGTTTCGATCGCCCGCTCGATCTTGTCGAGGACGAAGCGGGCCTGGGCGGCGGGGTCCCCCGGCGCCACCGCACCGTCCGGCCCCGTCGCGGTCGTGCCCGAGACGAGGATGCGGTCGCCCACGCGCACCGCGCGCGCGTAGCCCGCCATGGCTTCCCAGACCGTGCCGCTGTCCACCGAGGCACGGTGGACTCGGGCCGGCGGGCGTGGGCCGGAGCCGGGCGAACCGGGGACGTCCACGGCCGAGATCACCAAGCGAGGCGACGTGGCGCGGCGGCCGCTACGGATCCAGCTTGGCCTTCAGCTGGTCGACGTCGGCCGCCGCCATCTCGCCGGTGGTCCGCACCTCGCCCTCCTGGATCCGCCAGAGCCGGAACGGGCCGGTGATGTCGCCGAACCGGTCGAACTGAACAGGCCCGATCACCCCGACGTAACGGATGGGCTTGCCTTCCTTGATGAGGTCGAGAGCCTTCCGGAACTCCGCGGCCCCCGCGTGGATGACCGTCCCGCGCGGATCGAGCACCTTGCGGATCGCGTCGCGGATGGCGGCGGACTCGGCCTTCCCCGCCTGGGCGATCGCGAGCCCCAGGATCGCCGCCGCGTCGTAGGACCGGTCGGCGGCCGGTGCGCCGGCCTCGAACGGCTTGGCGAAGGCCGGATACTCGCGCGCGAAGTACTCGGTCGACGGCGTTTTCGTCGTACCGGAGGAGGTGCCGTAGGCGTCGCCGAGGTGCTGCGCGCCGACGTCCTGGATGAACTTGGCGCTGTTCATGCCGTCGTTCAGCAGGAACTTCTTGACCCCGCCCTGCGAGATCCAGGTGCGGGCGATGGTCGCCCCGTCCACCGGATAGCTCACGAGGTAGAGCGCGTCCGGCGTTCCCTGGAGGGCCTTCGTGACCTCGGGCTGGTAGGAGGCCTGGCTCGGATTGTAGGGCGTCACCGAGACGAGCGTGCCGCCGAGGGCCGCGTACGCCTTGGAGAACTCGCGGACCATGTTGACGCCGAAGTCGTTGTTGACGTGGATCACCGAGAGCTTCCGGAGACCCAGGTCGAGCGCGTACTTCGCGGCCGCCACCCCCTGGAGGGCGTCGGTCGTGATGGTGCGGAAGAACCAGCCGCCGCTCTTCCCCTCCCGCCCGAGGTTCGTGAGCGTGGGGGAGGAGGACGCCGGGGAGATCTGGACGACGCCGGCCGGGGCGGTCACCGAGGTAAGGACGGGGATCGAGACGGACGAGATGATCCCCCCGAGGATTGCCGGCACTCGCTTGACCTCGACGAGCTGCTTCGCGACGTCCACCGCCACGGTCCCCTGGCTCTGCGAGTCCCGGATCTCGGCCGCCAGCTTGCACCCGGCCACCAGGCCCGCCTCGTTCAGGTCGCGGAAGGCCAGCTCCACCGCCTTCGATCCAGCCTGCCCGAACTGGCCGGCCGGGCCCGTCAGCTCCATGACCACGCCGATCGTCGTCGTGCACTGCGCCTCCGTCGGGCGCCCCCCGGCCAGGGCCAGGCCGAGCGTCGCGACCGCCAGCAGGCCCCGTGAGAATGTCCGCAGCATGGCTCTTTCCTCCCGCATGTCGGTTGACTCGCTCGCACCGAGGTAGCTATCGTGTGGCCCGCATGATACGGGGACGCCCGGTCGGTGACAAGCGTCGGCGGCCCTGACCCGGGGACGCGCCATGCTCGAGCTCCAGCACGTCACCCGGCGATTCGGCGGCCATGCCGCGGTGCAGGACGTGTCCTTTCGCGTGGCGGCGGGCAGCATCACCGGGCTGATCGGGCCCAACGGGGCCGGGAAGAGCACCGTCTTCAACCTGGTGGCCGGCGCGCTCGCGCCCACCGCCGGGCGGATCCTCCTGGACGGGCGCCGGCTCGACGGGGAGCCGCCCCACCGGGTGCTCGCCCGCGGCGTCGCGCGCACGTTCCAGGTCCCCCGGCCGTTCCCGGCGATGACCGTGCTGGAGAACGTCATGCTCGCAGCCCGCGGCCAGCTGGGCGAGCGTTTCTGGACGAACTGGACGCGGCCCGCCGCGGTCGCGCGGGAGGAGCGGCGTCACCGCGACCGGGCCCGCGCGCTCCTGGACTTCCTCGACCTCGCGGCGCATGCGGGGCAGCCCGCCCGCGTCCTCTCGGGCGGCCAGCGGAAGCTGCTCGAGCTGGCGCGCGTCCTCATGACCGAGCCGCGGCTGCTCCTGCTCGACGAGCCGGCGGCCGGAGTGAGCCCGGCGCTCCTCGAGACCCTCGTCGATCGGATCGGCGCGCTCAACCGGCAGGGAGTCACGGTCCTCGTCATCGAGCACAACCTCGACGTCGTCATGGAGCTCTGCCGGCCCGTCCTCGTTCTGGCGGGGGGCGCCCTCCTGGCCGCGGGCGATCCGGACGCGGTGCGGGCCAATCCGCGCGTCATTGACGCGTACCTGGGCGGGGTGCTGGCGTGAGCGACCTCCCGTCGGAGGGGCTCGCGCTCGAGGCGCGTGACCTCGTCGCCGGCTACGAGCCTGGCCTCCCCATCGTGCGGGGCGCCAGCGTGGCCGCGCGCCCCGGCGAAGTGGTGGCCGTGCTCGGCCCGAACGGCTCGGGGAAGTCGACGCTGGTCAAGGCCATCGTCGGCCTCGTTCCGGTGGCGGCGGGCACGGTCCGACTCTTCGGGCGTGAGATCACAGGGCTCCCTGCGCATCGGTTCGTGCGCGAGGGTCTCGCCTACGTCCCGCAGGCCGAAAACGTCTTTGCGCGCCTCACCGTTCGGGAGAACCTCGAGCTGGCGGCGGCGGTTCTCCCCGGCCCTCGGCGGCACGAGCGCATCGAGGCGCAGTACCGGCTCTTCCCCGACGTCGGGCGCCTCCGGGCCCTCCCCGCCGGTCGCCTGTCCGGCGGCCAGCGGCAGATGCTCGCCGTGGCCCGCGCCCTCGTCGTCGAGCCCCGGGTCCTGATCCTGGACGAGCCCTCCGCCGGCCTCGCGCCCCGGCTGGCCGCCGTGGTCTTCGACACGCTCCGGACGGTCCGGGCGCTCGGCGTGACCGTGGTCCTGGTGGAGCAGAACGCGCGCGCCGCCCTGGCGCTGGCCGACCGCGCCATGGTGCTAGTCGAGGGCCGCGACCGGGTGACGGGCCCGGCCGCGGGCTTCCTGGACGTCGCCGAGGTGGCGCGCCTCTACCTGGGCGGGTTGGGCGCGCGAGCGCGATGAGCCGCCGACCGATGGCGATCGTCTCCCGCCCGTGACCTGGATCCCGTTCCTGGTCGACGGGCTCCTGCTCGGGTCGACCATCGCGCTCGGCGCGGTGGGCCTCACCCTGACCTACTCGATCCTCGGCTTCGCGAACTTCACCCATGGCGACCTGATCACCTGGGGGGCGTACTTCGTCCTGAGCCTCCTCCTCGCGTCGACGGCCGCTACCGGAAGCGGGCTCGGCCAGCTGGGCGCCCTGTCGTTCGGGTGGCCGTTCCTGGCGGCCCTGGTGGTGGCGATGCTCCTCACCGGCGCGCTCGGGCTCCTGCTGGACCGCGTCCTCTTCCGGCCGCTCCGCCAGCACGGGACGCAGATCGTGCTCGTCATCGCGAGCTTCGGCGCGTCTCTGGCCCTCCGCTACGGGCTGGCGTTCCTCTACGGTCCGGAGCCCGCCTACTACACTCGCGACATCCAGCTCGCGGGCCCCATCGTGCCCGGGCTGCCGGCGGTGCGGGCGACCCCCAACCAACTCTTCGTGCTCGGGCTCACGGCGGTGCTGGTCGTGGGGCTCCACCTCCTGCTCACGCGCACGACGCTCGGCCGCGCGATGCGCGCGGTGAGCGAGAATCCCACCCTCGCCCGCGTGGTCGGCGTGGATCCTCAGGCCGTCGTGCGCTGGACGTGGCTCCTCGGGGGTGCCCTCGCCGCGGTGGGCGGGGCGTTCGTGGGACTCACGGTCCAGGTCCGGCCGTGGCTCGGCTTCGATCTGCTCCTGCCCCTCTTCGCGGCGGCGATCCTGGGCGGGGTGGGGAGCGTCTACGGCGCCGTCCTCGGCGGGCTCCTGCTTGGGCTGGCCGAGGCGCTGGCCGTGCCCCTGGTCGGCGCGGAGTACCGAGCGGCCGTCGCCTTCGCCGTGCTCCTGGCCGTCCTCGTGGTCCGCCCGCGGGGTCTCCTCGGGGTGCGCGAGTGACGGTCGCACCGTCGCCGGGGGTCGCGTGATCGCGGACGTCGGCGCCTACCTGGTCTTCTTCCTGGTCGTCGCGCTCTACTACGCCCTGCTCTGCCTCGGGCTCAACCTCCAGTGGGGCGTGACGGGCCTCTTCAACGTCGGCGTGGCGGGGTTCGTCGCGGTCGGGGCGTACGCCTCGGCCCTCCTGACGGGCCCCGATTCCCCCGAGCACTGGGGCGGGCTCGGCCTCCCGGTGGCGGTCGGCTGGGCGGGCGCGGCCGGGGTGGCCGGACTCTGCGCGCTCCTGGTGGGCGCGGTCACGCTCCGGCTCCGCGAGGACTACCTCGCCATCGCGACCTTCGGAATCGCGGTGACAATCCAGCTGGTCGCGCTGAACTTCACGCGCCTGACGAACGGGCCGTTCGGGATCGTCCAGATCCCGCGCCCCTTCGCCGGCTGGTCCGAGACGCCGGTCGGCCGGAACGCCCTCTACCTCGGGCTGGTCGTCCTGGTGGTCGCGACGACCTACGTGGGGCTCGAGCGTCTCGTCCGGAGCCCCTGGGGGCGCGTGCTCCGGGGGATTCGCGAGGACGAGGTCGTGGCGGCGGCGCTCGGCAAGAGCCCCGCGCGCTACCGGCTCGAGGCGTTCGTGCTCGGCGCCATGGTAATGGGGATCGCCGGGGCCATCTACGCCCACTTCGTCGGCTTCGTCGCGCCCGAGGACTTCCTGCCGATCCTCACCTTCCAGGTCTGGACGATGCTGGTGGTCGGGGGGTCGGGAAGCAATCGCGGGGCGCTCGCGGGCGGCGTCCTCGTTTGGGGACTGTGGAGCGCGAGCGGCGCGCTGGTCGCCGCGCTGCTCCCTCCGGCGATGCAGGCGCGGGGCGCCCCGCTCCAGGTCGTCCTCATCGGGATCGTCCTGGCGCTGGTGCTGCTCTACCGCCCGCGAGGCCTCTTCGGGGAGGAGGCCGTCGTCTCGCGCCACGTCCGGACGTAGCCACGCTACGACCGCTCATCGGGGTCGACGTAGTGAGTGGCCACATGGGGCCCCTGGACCGCCAGCTTGCCGGCGGAGTACCCGCCGTCGACGCACAGCACCTGGCCGGTGACGAAGCGAGCCCGCTCCGACGCGAGGAAGAGCACGGCGTGCGCGATCTCGTCAGGGGTCGCCAGCCGGCCGAGCGGCACCTGGGCGATGAACGCCGCCTGGTACTCCCTGGTCTGGACCGAGCGGGAGCGCCCGGCGATGTCCGTCAGGCCGGGAGAGACGACGTTCACCGTGATCCCGTGGCGTCCCAGCTCGAGCGCCATGACCCGCGCGAGCTGGATCGCCCCGGCCTTCGACGCGGCATGCGCGCCCGCCTGTACCCGGGCGTTGTTGCCCGCCGTCGAGCCGATGAAGACGATCCGGCCCCCGCGTCGCTGCGCGATCATCCGACGGCCGGCGGCCCGGCTCAGCAGGAACGCTCCGCGGAGCTGGACGTCGATCTGGAGGTCCCACTCCTGATCGGACAGGTCGACCACCTCCCCGTGGACCCCGACCCCGGCTCCGTGGACCAGGATGTCGACGCCCCCGAACGCCTCGACGGTCTGCTCGACCATCGCGTCGACCTCTCGACCGTCCCGCACATCGGTCGGCACGAAGAGCGCCGTCAGGCCCCGCTCGGTCAGCTCCCGCGCCGTGGCGACGCCGCGCGTCCGGTCGACGTCAGCGATCACCGCTCGGGCCCCGCCCTCGGCCAGCCGCTCCGCGATCACGCGGCTGATGCCCGCCGCCGCCCCCGACACGATCGCGACCTTGCCCTCGAACTCTCCCGTCGCCACCGTTTGCCTCCTAGAATTTCATTCGCGGGTCCAGCGCGTCCCTGAGCCCGTCGCCGAACCGGTTGATCGCCAGAACGATGACCACGATGGCGAGACCGGGGAACGTGGACAGCCACCACGCCGTGTTCATGAACGCCCGCCCCCGGCTGAGCATGTCGCCCCAGTCCGGCGTGGGCGGCTTGACCCCCAGCCCGAGAAAGCTCAAGGCGGCGCCGGCCACGATCGCGTTGGGGATCCCGAGCGTCACCAGGACGATGACCGGGGTGAGGACGTTCGGCAGCACGTGGCGGAGCAGGATGCGCCCGTCGCCCCCGCCGGTGGCGCGGGCGGCCTCGACGTACTGGAACTCGCGGACGGCCAGCGTCGATCCCCGCACCACGCGGATGAACAGCGGCATGCCCGAAATCCCG
>DATAFX010000106.1:0-2860 GCA_036257195.1 Candidatus Methylomirabilota bacterium
GCGCAGCACCGGCACGCAGACCTGCAGGGGGCGCCCGTCGGACAGCACCAGCGGCTGGATCTCGACCTCGACCCCGTACATTTCGCGGAGCTGCGGGCCCGTCAGGACCTCGGCGGGAGGACCGATCCGCACGAGCGCTCCCTGGTGCAAGAGCGCGACCCGGTGCGCGCAGAGGAACGCCTGGTCCGGGTCGTGGGTCGACAGGATCACGGCGATCCCACGGCCGGCCAGCACCTGGATCTGCGTCAGGACCCGCACCTGGTTGCCGAAATCGAGGCTCGCGGTGGGCTCGTCCATGACCAGGATCTCCGGCTCTTGGGCGAGCGCCCTGGCGATCAGCGTGAGCTGGCGCTCGCCGCCGCTCACGTCGGGATACGGCCGGTCCGCCAGGTGGCCGATCCCGAGGTGCCCGAGCGTGTCCTCCGCGACTTGGACATCGCGCCGGCCCGGCGTGGCGAAGAGCGGCAGGTGCGCCGTCCTGCCCATCAGCACGACATCGCGCACCGTGAACGGGAAGGTGCCGAGCTGGGCCTGCGGCACGTACCCGAACACGCGGGCGAGCCGCCGGCGTGGCCACCCCGCGATAGAGTCCCCGTTCACGCAGACCCGACCGCCGAGCGGCGCCAGGAGCCGCAGGATCGTCCTAAAGAGTGTGCTCTTGCCGCTGCCGTTCGGCCCGAGGAGGCCTAGGATCTCGCCCGATTCGACCGTAAAGCTGACGCCGCGGCCGACCGGCACTCCGGCGTACCCGAACGCGAGCTCCTCGACCCGGAGGCGCGAGACCGACGCGGCGGGTGCTGCCGTCGGTGGCGCCGTCATCGCCATCCCCGACGGGACGTCGCGAGCAGCCAGATGAAGAACGGCGTCCCGATGAACGCCGTGAGGACGCCGAGCGGGATCTCGATTCGGGCGAGCTTCCGGGCCAGCGTGTCCACGCCGAGGAGATAGCCGGCGCCGAGTAGCATCGCCACGGGCAAGAGCCGCCCGAAGTCCGGCCCCACAAGCAGGCGGGCGAAGTGGGGGACCAGGAGGCCGATCCAGCCGACGATGCCGCTGACAGACACGACCGCCGCGGTCATCAGGGTCGCCGCTGCGACCACGCCCAGCCGCATCCGCCCGGTGTCCACGCCGAGGGCCCGCGCCTCATCCTCGGGCAGCGTCATGAGGTTCATGCGCCAGCGGAGGAGCACGAGGGGCACCGCGCCCGCCAGCACGGCCGGGAGCACGGCCCCGAGATCGGCGAGCGTGATGGCCGTGAGGCTCCCGAGGAGCCAGAAGGTGATCGCGGGCAGCTGGTTGTAGGGGTCCGCCAGGTACTTCAGGAGCGAGACGCAGGACCCGAGCAGCGTCCCGATCACGACCCCGGCCAGCACGAGGGTGAGGATGGGGTCCTCCCTCCGGAGGGAGATGCCGATGGCGTAGACGACGGCCACCGCGACGAGCCCGACCCCGAAGGCGAGCGCCTGGATGCCGACCACGCCGAGCGACCAGTAGATCCCGAGTACGGCGCCGAGCGCCGCCCCGGAGGACGCGCCCAGGATGTCTGGCGAGACCAGCGGGTTGCGGAAGAGCCCCTGGTAGGCGGCCCCCGCCGCGGCCAGAGTCGCGCCCACCGCGAGGGCCGCGAGGACGCGCGGCCCCCGGACGCGGAAGAGCACGGTCTCGATCTCGGGGGGCCGTCCGTGCGGGCCGCCGGAGAGCTTGGACCAGAGCACCGCGACGAGATCCCCGGGGGCCACGGGGAAGCGGCCCACCGCGAACGCGAGCAGCACGAGCGCGAGCAGGACGCCGACGGACACGCCCAGCGCCAGACGCGCGCGGGCGGCCTCCGTCCGGCCCGAACGGGGGCCGACCGGCCGCGTCAGGGGCGGAGGGGCGGCACGCCCGCCAGCAGGGCGTCCAGCTGCCGGTCGTCGGGCGGACGGTGATAGAACAGCGCGTAGAAGGCGCGCGCCTCCTGACGCAGATCCTCGGGAAACTGCGCCGGATAGAGGATCCGCCCGAGCCAGCGGAGCCCGATGAGGCGATTCACGGAGGGCGGGAAGTCCACCCACGGAAACGGCCGAAGGGGCGCCAGGTGGATGCGTCCGCGCTGGACGGCCCGGACGTCCCGCCACACGGGGTCGGTGTGCACGGCGGCGGCGAAGTCCGGATCGATCGTCACGATGATCTCCGGGTTCCAGGCGAGCACCTGTTCCACCGAGACCGGAACCAGGCCCGTCCGCTTGGGGCCGGCACCCGCCACGTTCCGGACGCCGAGCCGGTCGAGGCTCTCGACGTTGATCGACCCCTGGAGCCCGGTCTCGAGGCCCTTCGGCCCACGCGCGTAGTACACCGCGGGACGCTGGGCCTCCGGCACCCGCCCGACGCGCTGGTCCACCTCCGCCAGGAGCCGCGCCGCGTACGCGGCCAGCTCGCGGCCACGCTCGGGCACGCCCAGGAGCTCGCCCGCCGCGCGATACGTATCGGGAATCCTCGACAGTCCCCGTCGAGGAGCACGTACGCGATCCCGGTCTGCGCCTGGACCCGGTCGGCGAGCGCGGCGTACGTGGGCGTGATCGCGCCGTAGTCCAGGATGAGGTCGGGCCGGGCCCCCAGGACGCCCTCGACGCTCGCCGTGTTCTCGCGGCCGGTCAGCCGGCCGAGCGCCGGCAGCGCGGCGAGGCGCGGCGGCAGGAACGCCTGCTCCTCGGGCGAGAGCGCCCGGTTCCAGCCGAGGAGCTTCTCGGGGGCCAGCGTGTACAGGAAGATGCTGGCCGGTCCCCCGGCCGCGAAGACTCGGGTGACCGTCGCCGGAACGGCGACCCGTCGACCCGCCGCATCGACGACGAGGCGCGAATCTGCGGCCGCGGGCGCCCCC
>DATAFX010000138.1:0-1949 GCA_036257195.1 Candidatus Methylomirabilota bacterium
GCCCGCGACGTAGGTCCCCGCCTCACTCGCCGCGTCCTCCAGCACCTGGAGGCGCTCGATCGCCTGCGCCCCCAGCCGCACGCCGATCTCCGACACCACGCAGTTGATGAGCGCCGACGGGGCCGTGAGCGCGCCGACGAAGTCGAGGTTGCTGGCCTTGGCAAAGAGCGCGACGTCGGCGAGCGGCAGGATCGGCGAGAGCGGACTGTCGGTGATCGCCAGCACCCGGAGCCCGATCTTGTTCGCGTGTCTTGTTCAGTCCACAGCAAATCGCGAATCAGACGGAATGACGCGAGGAGCATAGAAGCGCCGAGATTGCGCTGTCAAGGCCCCATGAGAGGGTCGTACCAGGCGCTTCGGGCTTGACGACGATTCGCCTCGGCTGGGCGGTGAATCATCTGATCCATGCCATGGGCGAGGTCCGCCTCTCGGCGAGCTGCGAGCGCACGGCTACGCCGTCGCCAGCGCAGCGGTCGAGAGTGCCCATGAGGGGGTCGTCCAGCGGCGCCTCAAACGACCGGGGCAACGCTGGAGTGAGCCGGGCGCGCCGCAGATCCTGCCGGCTCGGCGGTTGTGGTGCAATCGTCACTCCCGCGCGGATGTGACGACGGTCCGATACCGAATGGCCCCGCCGTACCGTCGTCGGGCGGCGGCCTGAGTGTCACGGACCTGGCTAGCGCCCCGCCGGCCGGCCGCCGTGGCGACGCCGGACCCATCGCGCTACGATCGGTCGCCTGGTCCCTTGGCCCGCTCGGGTCCGGTGGCCCGTGGAAGCCGCGCCTCGCGGTCGCCGGCGCTGCTCGCTCGACGTCCCAAGTGGTCGCGGCACTGCCGCTGGACGTCCCAAGCGCCCGAGGGGGCGCGCCGTCGAAGACGGTGTCCGTCCAGCGGGTTGGAGCGGGCGGGGCGCCCTGCTAGCATGCCTTCCCGTGAGCTCGACCCCCGGCACACCAGGAGGGCCCACGGGAAACCCTCAGAGGAGCCGCCACGTCAGAGGAGCCGCCAGAGGAGTGCAAGGATGCCAGGCATGAAGGTCATGGAGATCCAGGGTACCTGGAGCCCCGACAACATCAGGCTAGCTGAACGGCCCGTGCCCGAGGCCGGCCCGGGCGAGGTGCTGCTCCGCATGGAGGCCGCCTCGCTCAACTACCGGGACTACGTCATGGCGAGCGGCGGCTACGGGCGACGCGGCGGCAAGCTTCCCCTTGTCCCGGTCTCCGACGGCGCCGGACGCGTGGTGGCGGTCGGGACCGGGGTCACGCGCGCGGCGGTGGGCGACCTGGTCTGCCCGATCTACAGCCAGACCTGGTTTAGCGGGCCGTTCCGCGAGGCCCACTGGAGCGGGACGCTGGGGGGTCCGCGGGATGGCGTCATGCAGGAGCTCATGGCGCTGAGCCAGGAGGGGGTGGTCCGCGCGCCCCGCCACCTGGACGCGGTCCAGGCGGCGACCCTCCCCTGCGCTGCCGTCACCGCGTGGAACGCCGTCGTCGCGCAGGGCCGGGTCAAGGCGGGGGACGTGGTGCTCGTCCAGGGAACGGGAGGCGTGGCGCTCTTCGCCCTCCTGTTCGCGAAGATGCACGGCGCGCGCGTCATCGCGACCTCGTCGAGCGACGCGAAGCTCGAGCGGGTCAGGGCGATGGGCGCGGATCACGTCGTCAACTACAAGACCAACCCGGACTGGCACAAGGTCGCCCGCGAGGTGACGGGCGGCGCGGGAGTCGACCTCGTGGTCGAGGTCGCGGGCACCCTCGACGCCTCCGTCCGCGCGGTACGCACGAGCGGCACGCTGGCGCTGATCGGCGTACTGGCGGGCGCCACCACCCAGCTTGGTCTCGGCGCGATCGTCACCCAGAACATCCGCCTCCAGGGCGTCACCGTGGGAAGCCGCGAGCTGTTCGAGGACATGGCGCGCGCCATGGAGGTCCACGGGACCAAGCCGCCGATCGACG
>DATAFX010000141.1:0-5434 GCA_036257195.1 Candidatus Methylomirabilota bacterium
CGTCGCCGCCTCGCCGATGCCCTTGGCGCCGAGGGGATTCACCGGCGTCGGCGTGACCGTCTGGTCGGTGATGAACGACGGGAGGTCGTCGGCGCGCGGCACGCAGTAGTCCATGAGGGAGCCCGTCACCAGCTGGCCGTCAGGCCCGTAGACCAGCTCCTCGAGGAGCGCCTGCGCGATGCCCTGGGCCAGACCGCCGTGCACCTGGCCCGCGACCAGGACCGGGCTCACGCGGACGCCGCAGTCGTCGACCGACACGAAATCGCGCATCGCGACCTGCCCCGTCTCGCGGTCGACCTCCACGACCGCCACGTGGGCGCCGAAGGGATAGAGCAGCTGGGGCGGCCGGAAGAAGTCGGTCGCCTCGAGGCCCGACTCGATCGAGTCCGGCAGCTTGTCGCCGTAGGCGTGCCCGGCGATCTGGGCGAGCGTGAGCGCGCGGGCTGGCACGCCCTTGACCTGGTACCGCCCGTCGTCGTAGACCACGTCGTCCTTCGCCGCCTCCAGCACGTGCGCCGCGATCGCCCGCGCGTGCTCCTGCACCTTGAGGGTCGCGCGGAGGATGGAGGTGCCTCCGACCGCGAGGCTCCGGCTCCCTCCCGTGCCGTTGCCCATCGGCGTGTTGGACGTGTCGCCGTGGCGCACCACGACCTGGTCGAAGCCGACGCCCAGGTGGTCGGCGATGATCTGGGCGAAGGCCGTCTCGTGGCCCTGGCCGTGCGCCGAGGTGCCGGTGTAGGCCGTCACCGTTCCCGACGGCTCCACCCGCACTACCGCGCTCTCGAAGGGCCCGAACCCGCACATCTCGACGTAGCAGGCCATGCCGATGCCGAGGAGCTTCCGGTCGTCCCGGGCCAGGCGGGCGGCCTGGTCCTTGCGGAGCGCCTCGTACTTCGAGACCTGGAGCGCCTTGGTCAGTGCGCGGTCGTACTCGCCGCTGTCGTACCGCTGGCCGGTCGGCGTGGTGTAGGGGAAGGCGCTGGGCGCGATGAAGTTCCGGCGACGCACCACCTCGGGAGCCACGCCGAGCTCCTGGGCGGCGAGGTCGACGATGCGCTCGACGTAGTAGCACCCCTCGGGCCGGCCGGCGCCGCGATAAGCCGCCACCGGCGTCGTATTGGTGAAGACGCAGGTCGACCGGAGGTCGATGTTGGGAATGCGGTAGACGCCGACGCCCATCATCAACGCCAGGTCGGGGATGAAGGTGAAGATTGGGTACGCGCCGATGTCGGCGAGGACGTGCACCCTGAGCGCGGTGATGGTGCCGTCCTGCTCGACCGCCGCCTCCACGTCGGTGACGTGGGCACGGCCGTGGGTCGTGGCCACCATGTGCTCGACCCGACTCTCGACCCAGCGAAGCGGCAGGCGGTGGAGCTTCGCCATCGCGGCGACCGCAGCGTCTTCCGGGTAGACGCCGAACTTCACCCCGAAGCCGCCGCCGACCTCCGGCGCGATCACGCGGATCTGGTTCTGCTCGAGCCCCAGGAGGGTGGCGAGCCCGTTGCGCATCATATGGGGCGCCTGGGTCGTGGCCCAGACCACCAGTCCGCCGGTCGTCGAGTCGGGCGCGGCGAGCGTGGCCCGGCCCTCGAGCGGCACCCCGCACAGGCGCTGGCTGACCATGCGCTGGCGGACGGTCTTGAACGCCCGGGCGAAGGCGGCGTCGGGCTCCCCGGCGGTGATCCGGTTCTCGTGCTCCACGTTGTTCGGCGCGTCGGCGTGGATCTGGGGGGCCCCGGGCTTCCGGGCCTCGAGTGCATCGGCCACCGCGGGCAGGGCCTCCCAGTCGACAGCCACCTCGGCGGCGGCGTCGACGGCGAGGGCCTCTGTCGCCGCGATGACCGCGGCGACCGCCTCGCCGACGTGCCGCACGCGGTCGAGGGCGAGCGGGTAGTGCTTCCGGCCGATCGCCGCCTGGCCCTCGCCGCCCTCGGCCGACGCCTGGTCGACCGGGACGGGGCCGCAGTGAGGCTTGAGGTCCGCACCGGTCACGACCGCGACGACGCCGGGCCGGCGAAGCGCGGCCGAACCGTCGATGCGGCGAATCCGCGCGTGCGCGTGCGGGCTCCGGACGAAGGCCACGTAGTGAAGACCAGGCATGGACAGGTCACCCGTATATGTGGACGCGCCGGTGATCAAACGGGGGTCTTCCTTGCGCTTGACCTCGGCGCCCATCAGCTTCACGGCCATCGGCGTTCTCTCCTCGGTGGTTGGGGGTGGGGGGTCATCCGGTCAAACCAGCGGCCACGGATACCGCATGCCGGTCGAGTCTCGTGGAAATCGTTCGGCGGCGCCGAGTGCCCTGGCTCGCACCAGCAGCGCGCCCCGCTCCTCCGGGCCGAGGAGCTCGGAGAGCGACTCCGGCAGGCCTTCGGCGTCCAGCCGGCGGGCGGCCGTCCGAACCTCCTCAGGCACCGGCTCTCCCGCGAAGTCCCAGACGACGGTGCGGAGCTTCGGCTCGGTGTGGAAGCAGAGCCCGTTGTCGATCGCATAGAGGCGGCCGTCGCGTCCGAGGAGACAGTGCCCGCTCTTGCGATCGGCGTTGTTCGCGACGAGGTCGAAGGCGCAGAGGCGCGTGAGCGCGGCTCGTTGCTCCGGGCGTTCGCGGAGCGTGAAGTAGTGTTCCTCGAAGTCGGCGTCGACGAACATCTGAAGGGACCCGGGGCCGTACGGGCCGTCGCGCGCCAGGGTCGGCGGGACCAGTCCGAAGCCCATGGTCTCCGACAGCTGGTAGGCAGCCACCTCGCGCCGGTGGAGGCCCCGCGGGAAATCCCAGAGCGGCCGCTCGCCTCGTTGGGGCTTGTACACGCCGAGGGCGGTGGCCCGCCCGCGCGTCACCTCCACGAGGAACGTGGCGTTCGAGGCCCAGGGGAGCCGCCCCTTGACCGTGATCTCGCCCCGGGCGAGGAGGTCGAGCGATGGGGTCGCGGCGGCGCGCGGCATCGATGGCCCTAGTCGGAGCCGTGCCCGTTAGTACGGGCGCAGCGGTGGACGCCTGGGTTCATCGGCCGCCCGCAGAGCCGGCAGGTGGGCCGCCCGGCCTCGACGAGACCGCGCGCCCGCTCCACGAACGCCGCGACCTGAGGACGAGTGAGGCGAACGCGTCCCGATGCCCGATCGCCCTCGGCCGTCGTGCCCTCGTCCTCAGACTCTGGCGGCTCTGGCACTTCCGGCTCCGATTCGGCCGTGGCGTGCTCTTCCGCCTCGTCCTCCTCTTCCTCCTCTTGCTCCTCCTGGGTCCCGGCCGTCTCGGCCTGCTCCTCTTCTGGCTCTCCGACCTCCTCGATTACGAGCACCACCCGGTCCGCCGTCTCGTCGTACCCGACGCCGATCGAGCCCACGACCCAGGCGGCCGTGACCGGCTCGACCAGCGCGAGATCCCCGGCGGGGGCCGCCGCCGGCGTCGACAGCCGCTCGAGGAGGCGCCCGAGGTACTCGCCGAGCACCCGCACCTGCTCCTTCTCGCACTTGAGGGTGACCAGAGTGTCGCCCTCCCGAGCCTGGAGGTAGAAGACGCGCTGGCCCGGCGGACCGATGGTGCCGGCGGTGAACAGGTCGGGAGTCGGGAAGTCGAACGAGTCACTCATCGGCACGCCCCGCCACCCCGATTTGATGAGACGGTCTGCAGCCTGTGGCCGGGGGGAGGAGGGGCGGAGGCGCAGACGCCCGCAGCTGGCACAGGTTCGGTCACTGACCGGCGAGGGGGGACAGGTCGCTCCCCGTGGTGTTGACGGCCAGCACGGTCGGTCCGGTCGGGCCGTAGGCGATGGCCGTGACCGAGGCGGTGAAAACCGCGATCCGCTGAAAGAGGTCGAGATGCGTGCCCAGCGCGTGCGCCACCGCCGTCTTGATCGGATCGGCGTGGGAGACCGCCACTACGGTGTGGCCAGGATGGGACGCGACCAGGCGGGCGAGCGTATCGGTCATCCGGGCCTGCATCTCGGTGAACGACTCACCACCGGGGAAGCGAAAGCCGCTGGGGTAACGCTGGACCGCCTTCCACTCGGGCTTGCGGCGGAGGTCCTTCAGGGAGAGACCCGTCCACTCGCCGTAGTCGCACTCGAGCAGCCCGGGCTCGATCGTGACCGGGACCCCGGCCGTGGTCGCAATGGGGGTGGCCGTCTCCCGCGCACGCTCCAGAGGCGAGGAGTAGACGGCCGTCACGCGCGGCACGCGCGCGATGCGTCCGGCCACGTCGGCTGCCTCCTCACGTCCCCGCTCCGCCAGGTGGAGGCCGGGGGCCCGGCCCGGCAGCACGACACCGGTCGTCGACGTCTGCCCGTGGCGCACGAGCAGCACCAGGGTGGTCTTCGGGCCGCGTCCGTTCCGGATGGGGTCGACTCCTTGCTGGCGTTACCGGTAAGAGTAAAGCATCGCGCGGCCGGGTCAATCGGCTGCGCAGGCCGAGCGCCTGCCTGTCCGGACCCCGGCCGCAGGAGGCGGCTGGCGGGGTGGACTGGCGAAGGCGTGCTCTGCCATACTGCCCGCGGTGTCCGCGCCACGCCCGCCAGCCGAAACGACCCTCTTCTCCCTCCTGATCCCCGTGTACAACGAAGCGGGCGCCGTGGAGGCCACCGTGCGAACGGCGCACGACGTCCTCACGAAGGCCGGCGTCGAGTTCGAGATCCTCGTGATCGACGACGGCTCGACGGACCGCACGGCCGCGGTCCTGGCCGAACTCCACCTGACGGCGGTCCGGGTGATTCGACACGTCCGGAATCAGGGATATGGCGCGGCGCTCAAGACCGGCATCCGCCGCACCCGGGGGGAGATCCTCGGCATGACCGATGCTGACGGCACCTACCCGGTCGCCGCGCTCCCTCAGCTTCTCGCGGCGCTGCAGGACGGCCAGGCGGACATGGTCGTCGGCGCCCGTCGGCCGGGCTCGAAGATTCCCCTGACGCGTCGCCCCGCCAAGGCCATCGTGTCCTGGCTGGCGAACGTGCTCACCGGCACGCGGATCCCCGACGTGAACTCGGGGATGCGGGTGTTTCGCCGTGACCTGGCCGAGCGCTTCATGAGCCTGTATCCGCAGCGGTTCTCGTTCACGATCACTATCACCCTCGCCGCTCTCACGAACCACTACCTCGTCGACTTCCGCCCGATTGACTACTACAGTCGCACGGGGCAGAGCACGCTCAGCCGGGGACTGAGCGGCTTCTCGAACTTCCTCGCCTTTCTCGGGATCGTCGTCCGGATGGTCGTGCACTTCCGACCTCTCCGGTTCTTCGTCTGGCCGAGCCTCGCCCTGGGGCTCGCGGGCAGCATCCAGATCGGATACTCCATCATCGCCCAGCGCAACGTCTCCGACAGCGGGGTCCTCTTTCTGCTGGCCGGCCTTCAGGTGGGCCTCTTCGGCCTCCTGGCCGACGCGGTAGTGCGGAGCCGGCAGATGAGGTGAGCCGGCACGGCGAGGGGGCGCCGACGCCAGCGT